>DASUFF010000084.1:0-36944 GCA_036274695.1 bacterium
CGATTTGCTTGAATCAGCCGTTGGGATCAATAGTAAATTTATAAAGTGCATTCGCGTGTTTACAGACGTTTTAAGCGCCTAAAACGGCGGGGTTGCGACATCCAGTCGGAGCCGGTTCCTCGGACGTTTCTTCGGGCAGGATCAGTGCCTTTTGAGCCATGATGACGCCCAGCCAGATCCAGTGATTGTCCGCGATGTTGCCCGAGAACATGGAGACCAAGCATCCGAAGACGCTGATCAGCACGCCGTAGAGCCGGTACGGATTCGGAGACTTGCGCACCTGACGCAACGTCTTGAAGACGTACAGATAGGTCCAGAGGAGCAAGACGACCCCGACGGCGCCGTTTTCATAGAGCGCTTCGATTAAGATGTTATGCGGGTATTCGTGGGCGATGAGCTCGCCCTCGTCGTCGGTGGTGAAGAAGCCGAGCGCCTTGAAGGATCCAGTGCCGAAGCCCAGAAGATGATGCAGATGGCTCGCATCCCGGAATTCGTTCAAGGCGTCGAGATTCATGAGCAGACGGACGCCGGCGGAGCGGTCGTAGGTGTCGGCCTCCAGTCCTTCGGCTTGGGAGAGTTTCATGAACTTGTTCAACGTGCCGAACGAAGCGCTCTGCGCGGCGGCGGCGAGAGCGACGGCGAGGCAGCCGACGATCAACGTCTTCTTGAACGCGCCTATTTTCGAGAAAAGAAAGAGCCAGAGGCCGAAGCAGAAGAACATCGCCATCAAAGGTCCGCGCGAAGTGCAGATCAGTTGAACCAGGATGGCGGGAAGCGTCGTCACGAGCAGTAGGAAGAGGCTTCCGCGTCGTTCCTTATTCCCCGAGTAGTAACAAAGAGCCGCGATGTTCGAGAGGGCCAAGTACTCGGAGACGCCGATGGGATTTCCGAACATCGTGAAATCGAAAAAGCCGATCTGCATGTAGCGTCCGACGATGAAGAAGGCGATCGGTATGTTGATAACCGCGCAGTATTTGAGCAGCTTTTTCCAAAGTCTCGGGCTGGAGACGTTTTGTACGAGGATGACCGAAATCAGCAGGTTCCTGACCGTTTCATAGATCTTATAAAAGCCGTACAGCATGTCGGTCGAGTATAGGACTCCCATCAATAACAGCAGAAGTAGGGCGTAGACGTACTTCATCGACCGGAAGGGCCCCATCGTGACGGGCTTTCGCGTGGAGTACATGTAGATGCAAACGGCTACGGTCGGCAGAGAATAGAAAAAAAGGCCGAAAATCACCTTGATGTCGATGGCATTGGAAAGCGCGGCCGTGTAGACGCCGCCTACCAGGAAAAACGAGAAGAGGAAGATGGCTAGGGTCGTCATGTCAGGCGGCCTTTAAATGATTTTCAAAGCGCCGCAACCAGAGCTCCAGCGAAATCATGTTGAAGATGTCCTTGCACCCGATGCTTCCCTTTTCCGGCAGCTGCCGGCAATACGCCTCGTACCGCTTCCGCAAACCGGCCTGATCAATGAACCCGAATTTCGACGCGAGCATTTCGCCGTCGAAAAGAGCCCTCACGCGCCCGTTCAGCTCCCTTTTCAACCATTCGCTTTCGGGGCTGGTGAAACCCTTTTTGTCCTTCCGCCAGGTGATTTCCTTCGGGAGAGAGCCTTCCATGGCCTTGCGGAAGATCCACTTCGTCCATCCGCGCGAGAGTTTGAGAGACGGTGAAAGCGGCAGCAGCAGGGTGACGAGACGGTGGTCCAAGAAAGGCAGGCGGATTTCCCGCGAGAACGACATGGACATGCGGTCTTCGTAGTGCACCAGGGCCGGCACCGAATAGCGGTAGATGTCGTCAACCTGGCGCTGGACCACGCCGCCGCCGTTGAGGCCGACGTTCAAGTGCGAACCGTTCCTCCCGATGAGTGGACCTCGGATATCGATCTCCTTCGGGCAGAGCGCCTTTGGTAGGTAGCGTTTGGCTTCTTGGATGCGCATTTGCGGCAGCACGGTGCGCCGACCTACGAATTCGGCCAGAACACGCGCCGCCGAATACCATTTGCCCCGTTGGACCAAGGACTGGACGTAGAAACCCAGATATTTGCTGTAGCCGCACAACAATTCGTCGGCGCCTTGGCCGCTTAAGACCACCGTGATTCCCCGGTTCTTAGCCTCCTCCATCAAAAGATAGTGGGAGACATTGGAGAAGCTGTTGGCGGGCTCGTCGTTGAACCACGTGACCGTGTCGAGGAGGTCGAATGCCTCTTCGGCTTTGAGCTTCTTCAGGAAGACCCGCGTCGAAGGCCCCAAATGGTCGATCATTTTCCGAATGAAGGGGCTTTCGTCGAAGCGGGGATCGCCGCTGACTGCGGAGAGGACGCTGAGGGGCGTCTTTCCGCCAGAAATGCTGTTCATGGCGGCGGCGATCGAAGAGGAGTCGAGACCGCCGGAGAGGAGGACGCCAACGGGGACGTCGCCTTGCAAGCGGATGCGGACGGCGTCGGAAAAGGTCGCGCGAACCTCTTCGATCAAGTCCGCTTCGCTCCTTCGCGCCGGTTCGACGACTTCGGGAGACCAATAGCGCTCGATTTTGATCTCCAGGTTCTTCGACGGAGCCGACAAATCGACACTGGCGAAATGGGCCGGGGGCAGGGATTTGACGCCCTTGAAGAAGGTCTCTTCTTGCGCGTCTAGGAGGGACTGGAGGAGGAATCTCTCCACTGCCGGGGCGCTCACCTCGAAACGCTCGCCGGAACATTTGAGGATGGCCTTGATCTCGGAGGCGAAGACCAGGCGTTTCGGCGACGATTGATGATAATAAAGCGGCTTGATGCCGAAGTGGTCCCTGGACAGCAAGAGCTTTTCAGATTTCCGGTCCAGGAACGCCAGGGCCCACATGCCGTTGAACTTGGCGAAGGCTTTCTCGCCCCAGGCGATCAAGCATTGGAAGACCACCTCGGTATCGCAACGCGTATGAAAGCGGACGCCATGTGCCTCAAGCTCGGCGCGGAGCTCGAGATAGTTGTAGATGGCGCCGTTATAGATGAGGGCGTAGGGCCCGTCTTCGGAGCGGACGGGCTGGTTGCCGGCGTCGGTCAGGTCAAAGATGGCCAACCGGGTATGGCCGAAGCCGATTTGCGCGCCGTTGTATCGCTGAAGCCATTTGCCGTCGCTATCCGGCCCGCGATGCGTCTGGGCTTGTATCATCCGGTCGAGGCATTCGGAAATAATTTCGTCGGGCGCCAGACTGATGATTCCGGAGAGACCGCACACGGAAAATTCCTTTCAATGAGACGGGAACAACAACGCGTTTAACTTCGACTGCATCTCCTGAGCCTTATCGGGCAGGGAACGGGCCAGGTTCTTCTCTTCCTTAAGGTCGTTCGACAGGTCATAGAGCTCTTGATCCCCCGGGTTCGGCCTCTGGATCAGCTTGAACGGCTCTTCATAGAGGGAAATGGACCGGCCGGTGGAAAAACCGGGGTAGGGAACCACTTTCCGGACTGACGACTTCGAGAGGAAATTGAATGTGACTTGCGCTCCCGGTTTCCTGGACAGGAGATCGGCACAATCCATCCATGCGGGCTTTTCAAAACCTAACGCGCTTAGGATCGTCGGCGCGATACCGCATGACTGGACGGGCTCCGAGACCTCCTCGCGCGCATCCGTCGGTAGTAGGACGAAAAGAGGAACCTTGATCGAATCCTCCGACAAATCATCCCCGTGCCCCCAGAATCCGCGTTCGAAGGTCTCTCCATGGTCCGCCGTAATAATGACCGCCGTGTCCTTGAGGAAACCTTCCTTGGAAAGGAAATCCAGAAAATCTCCTAAACCACGGTCGAGATCCTGCACGGCCTTGTCATAACTCTTCTCCGCGCTTTCCACTCGGGACTTCATTTCGGGGCCGTAGTGCCCGGGATATTCCCGTACGGACGGCGCGACGCCCGGCTCGTAGACAATTCCTGTCGGAAGATAGATGTGGCTGAAAAGGAAGAACGGCGTTTCCGAACCGCGGAATTTCTTCATGTGCTCGGCGATGTAGCTGAAAGCGGACGAGAAGGGGATGCTCTGCGTGGGCACGAGTTGGTCGATTTGAAACTTCATCGCGAAGCCCAATTTTCTTCCCATGGCCGCGAAGGCACGATTGATGCGGTTGGTCATTTCATAAAAGTTCAGTAGGGACTCTCCGTTCGTGGGCAACGGCAGGCCGTGGTGGTGGAAGGACGCGTACCGGTTTTGAACGATGCTTTCCGTGCGATAGCCCTGGTCCTCCAGGAACGTCGCCAGATTCTCGTCGGAAACCGGGCCGGGAATAGCCAAGAAGCCGAGCACCTTGCTCTCCATGGGCGTCTTTCCGGTTAAGATGCTCGAAATGCTGGGTCCCGTGCAGGTGACGTTTGTGCGTCCGTCGCGGAAAAAATATCCCGATTTCGAAAGACGGTCGAAGGCCGGCGTCGGGACGCCCGCGTTCCCGTATGTCGATAAATGGTTCGCGCTCAAAGTGTCGATGACGAGCAGAAGGGCGTTCTTCGCCCGGGCCGGGTTTTCCCCGGGATGGGCCGCTTTCGGGTGGGCGTTCAACTTGGATAGCGAAAGCGATCCAGCGAGCGTCAAGAGAGCCGCGACGGCGAGAGCGGCGTGGAGCGCGCGAAGACGTCCCAGGCCGCGATCCCAGGCAGCGGCGATTCCGGTGCGAAGGCCCGGATGGATAAGGGTGAGGCAGCAGAGTCCCATGAAAGCGGTTGTCCCTAAGACCACGACCCGGTTTCCGATGGGGAATGCCGCGTGTTCGTCGGAGTAAAGCAGGGCCATGACCCACGCCTTGGCATAGAGCATGAGGACGACGAACAGAACCCAGACGCTCGCGATGTGGACGAGCCTTTCGAAAGTTTTCCAGCGCAGGAGCGCATAGATGGAGGCTGCCAACAGCCCGAGCGCCAAGGCCACGCCGAAGAAGATCAATTGCAGGAGTAAAAAGGACAACAGGCCGTCCCAAAAAACATTGATGTTCGAGCTGCGGTAGAGAAAGTCGACGCAGATCCAGATGAGGAAGGGAACGCCGATGGCGCCCGAGAATCTCCACCAGGCGCTTTTGAAAGAGAGGGGCTGATTATTCATTGTTAGGCGTCGTTGAAGAATTTCTCGTTCGCGAGAACAGCTTATTTTTGATCGATGCGAAGAAATTTTTCATGGAGCGCAGGGGCAGAAAAAGGGCTCCGAGAACGAAGGACAGCATCGCGAAACCCATTTGATACAGCAGGCCGCCGGTACCGGGATCGAGGTAGGCGTGGGCTTGAGCCGGCATCAAAAGGGCCGTAGCTAAAAAAGTAAGTAAAAACAGATAGATGATGGGTCGATGGTTCATGGGTTCTCCCGAAAAATTTTGAAAATTCCTATCAACCTTCATGAGGCAGAACAAGGCAAAGTTTCCGCGCTCCGCCGTGGGTTTCGGCCACTCCCTGCAGATGGAACGATCGTTCGAGCAGGCCTTTGAAAGTTTCCCAATCGTAGTCTTCGAAGATGTCTTTGCGGTTCCTGAGGAGCCTTCGAACCATGGCATCCTCCTTACCCACCCATTCCACGACCCCGCCTCGTCCGAAGGTTTTGAGAAGTGAGACGAACTCGGCCAAGGGAACGTTGGCTCCGATGCAGAGGTGATGGACGAGGGCTAAGGCCAAAAAGGCCTCCCCGCCGGCCCTGTCGAAAAGGGAGGCGCGTTCCCGAAGCCTCCAACCCAAGGACGGGCTGGGGTTCATCAGGTTGCAGACCATGGGATAAAAAGGGACGCCGGCGTCGCCCCGTGTCCGGGCGTAAAAACCGTCGACCGCCTCCGGGTCGAGATCCAGGCCGATCGCGCGCGACGCATGCGCGCCGGCGATGAGGGTGTATTTGCCATCGTTGCAGCCCAGATCCACCCAGACCTTCCCGGAGAAACGTTTTCCCGCGGCGGCGACGAAGGCTTCCTTTTTCTTTTCGTCCTCGGGCAGGTAGCTATGAGTCCGGCCGTAGTCGCCCCAGAGGGAAGCCTCCGTTCGCCCCTTCAGGCCCGAGACCGACTTTCTAAGCTTCCGCACCATCCCCTTCATCGCGACCTTCGAGAATGTCTTGGCGTTGAACTTGTCGAGAACGGCTACATCACCCTTTTTCGCCAGCCATTTTTCGAACCAGGCCTGCAGGTGGACATGGGACAGCACGCCTTTTCGCACGCGTCTGAGGCCCAGGAGACGCGAGAGATGAGGGGCTTTCAGCCCGTCCAACTCGCCCCTCATCCACGGCTGGAACGGAACGCCCGTCGACGAGGTCAGCAGGAGGGGGGAAAGGAATTCACGGCAGAATTGGGAATAGCCGTCCCAAGGACGGCCTTCATTGTAATCGTCCAAGGAGAGCGTATCGAAAAAAACCATGCGGTTCTTCCGCAGTGTGACGTTGAAGGGCGTGGCATCCTTCAGGGTCAAGCCGAAGTCCAGCGCGGCCTCCAAGAGATCGAGCGTGAGCAGGGCCGCGTCTTGGAGCATCCCGAAGGGCCATTCGTACGGGTATGTGATCAGTGGTAGCCGTTCATGTTCGAGGACCGTGTCCCCGAACTCGCCGTTCAAGGACGCTTCGCGCGCTTTCGTCGTCCAGCTTGGAATCAGAAAACCCGCGTCCGACAAGGACTTAAGACAGCCTCTTGCCTCCAAGCGTTTCATGCGCTCGGCGGCCTGGGGCGAGAGCGTGCGGAACACGCGTTCGCCGGAAGCGAACACGCGGCCTTCGCAGTCCCGGAACGAGCCGGGATGAAAATCCGGCGTCATGGCCACTCCTCCACGCGATACGAATAAAGTCGTTTCAGTTGGCGTTCCCAGAGTGGCAGTGGAAAGGTCCGCAGAAAGGCGGTGCGTGCGGCGACGAGTGCGGGATGGCTCCACTGCGCCATACGGCCGACGAAACCGGAGTTCTTGGTCGTTGCCGCCGTACGCCGCTTCCGCAGGTTTTCGTAGCGGCGTAAGGACGCCGAAACATTTTCGCTTTCTTTCAGGCACATCGCCAGACAGGCCGCGTCCTCGATTGCCATGCCGGCGCCCTGTCCCAAATTCGGAGACGTGGGATGCGCAGCGTCGCCCAGAAGGGTGACGCTTCCCGCCCCCCAGCTCTCGAAAGAAGGAATGGCCCAGATGTTGATGGGGATGATGGCTTCCTTCGGGGTCGATCGCAAAATCTCTTCAACCGGCTCCTGCCAACGTCGGACCTGTTCGAGAAGGAACCCCAAATCGATCGAATCGGGAGCTTCGGGCGAGGCGCGGTTGACGGAAAGGTACCAGTTCATACGGCCCTTCCCATTCGCGGCGATGCCGAATCGGACGCCGTTTCCCCACCATTCCATCTTAAGGCCCGGTTTGAGTAGGGAGTGCACGCTCGATAGGAGGCCCGTCCATTGGGTGTAACCTTGGTAAACAGGGCTGCTCTTTCCGAAGAGCAGTTCGCGGGTTTTGGAGCGAAGACCGTCGGCGCCTATGAGCGCGTCTCCTTCCGCCGTCCGGCCCGAACTGAGATTGACGACGACCTTTGACTCATTACGTTCGAAGCCTTCCAGCCCTTCTCCCAAATGGACCCTATCGCGGGGAATCGTCTCCAAAAGGGTCGATTGAAGATCGGCGCGATGAATGAAGATGGCCGGGGTGGAAAGTTCCGGCACTTTCCAGCGCTTGATAGGGCGTCCCTTCCACGACCTGATTTCGCAATGGGTCACCGGATCGCTTTGCGCCACCAAGGCGTCGAGAATGCCCAGATCCCGCAGGATCCGGGTCGCATTCGGCCATAAGAGAATGGCCGCGCCTCTTTCGCGGAGTTGGGCGGTTTTCTCGTACACATCGACATCGGCCCCGCTTTGACGCAAGGCAATGGCCGTTGTGAGTCCCCCGATGCCTCCACCGGCAACGACAATCCTATTTCTTTTACTCTTGTCCAGAATACTCCAAGATGGCGACCGTACAATGTGGAATGCGCGACAGGTTGTCACGCACGTGAACTTTTATTCGATTAAAAGCATGTACCGCGAGCTTTCGATAATTTTCCGCCGAACGGATGTTTTGCCCTCTATCCCATTTCATGATGAGCGAAACGAGTCTTGTCGGATTGTCCGTATAACAAGGATCAAAGGTCACCACGCGCCCGGCGGGGCGTAGCCTGGAGGCCATTTTCTCGAGCAGCTTCATGGCATCCTGATCTTCCAAATGATGCAAAAGGCCATTGGCGATGATCAGATCGAATTCATGTTTTGAGTCCAAAACAGCGTCGTTGGCGTCGCCGCATACAAATGTGCCCTTTTCGCCGAACTTTCTTTCGGCATAGTGGATATAATCAGCGTTAAGATCCACGCCATAATACTCAATCGGCTTTGGAAAATGGGCAAGCAGATCGGCGGTGCCACAACCAACATCAAGTATTTTCATGCCGGGCATCGGGCGAAGGTACTCCCTGGTATATCGGGCTTTATCCATGCCCGCCAATGATTGGACGAACCTATAAACTAGCGGATGACCGAGTATTTTTCTAATACCGTTCGTGATCTGCGACATAGGTTTTTATACGATCAGCTCGTTGATGACCTGACAATGCCGAAGAATATCGTCTTCGCTAACTTTGGAATCCACCCAAAGATTAACAGCTCGCAGGCCTATCTGCCGGGCGTTCTCTCCTCCGCGCTCGCCGAAGGCGTAAGAACAGGGAAAATAATGATTGGAGACGAGCCCTCCCTCGGACCGGATCCGCTCGATGATCCGAAGCTGTTGCCGATGATCGTTCGCCAAAACGGGAAGCCTCCAGCACATTTCACGGCGCGAGAAAGAAACGCGCCAGATATCGGGCCTGAGTTGGCGCTCGTAAGCGGAATAATTGATAAATCTCGCTTCCCGCTCCCTTTCGAGCAGGGACAGATCTTGAAGCGCCGTGACCTCGTCCGTGTCGGCCGGAACTCGTTGATGAATAAACAGGCGCCGGAATTTCTCGAAAAAACGCGTTCCCAGATCAGCCGGTTCGCGGAACTCTTCCGAACGCAAAGTATCGTAAAGACCCATGGTCAAATCACGAAAACCGCGGCTCAACTCCCGAAGTATCTCCGGCTCGACGACGTCCAACGCTTCCCGGTGACGGAGAACCCGTTCCAGGAAACGGCCGTCCCTCACGAGCAGGGCGCCTCCGGTTCCTCGGATGATTTTTGTATCGTCGAAACTGAGTACGCTGAAATCGCCGAAACCGCCCAGCAGGCGCCCCTCGTATTCGCCGCCGACCGCTTGGGCGATATCCTCGATGAGCGAGAAACCCTTTTGCGACGCCAGCTTTACCAAAGGAACCGGATTGAAGGATTTTCCGAAGAGGTAGACGGCAACGATCGCTTTCGTCCGTTCGGAGAGGTGAGGGGCGATGGTCGCCGGGGACAGGCAGAACATCTCGAGGTCGACGTCGCAGAAACGGGGTTGGAATCCCGACAATGCGATCGTGAAGGGAACGGACGGGCAGACGGTGGAAGGAACGATGACTTCGCCGTAACCTCTCTCGTCGGCGACGGCCTTGAGGGCGAGGAAGAGGGCGGTGCTGCCCCGGGACGTGGTTAACGCCCGATAGCCCGGAAAGCGTTTCTCGAGAATGGTTTCGATCGGATCCAAAATAGTTACCTCAATGGCCCGACAAGACGATCTCCCGGGACTCCGGCCCGTGGTGGAACAGCAGATCTACGATCGAAAGATGGGAAACGAAGGGAGGGTGGAACTGCCGGTATTCCGGATGCCGGTAATTCTGAAAGACGACCCCGATTTTCTCCCGTTCGAACTTCTCACGATCGATGAAGTCTTCAGCGGATTTTCCGTCGTAGAGTAAATCCGCCCCCATTTTTTTGCAAAGGGCGATGAGGCGCCCGTTCTTATCGGGCTCCTCGACCCCGAGTTCCGAGGAACGCAGCATCTTCGCGCTCAACCCGAGATAACCCGCGATGTCCATGGCGAGAGAGACGACAAGATCTGACAGAAGACGGTGGCCCTCATTCAACCGTGCTTCGATTCGGGGAAAAACCTCCACGAAAAAGGGAGCGGTCTTATAATTCTCCCGGAGCTGGTTCCCATGATCCCGACGCCAGGGTGAGGAGTCGTCGATTTCGATGTCGCGGATCAGGGTGTTGGTGGCCGCCTTTTTCACGGGCACGGTGAGCCATTTTGGGCCGCTCTTGGTCTTAATACGGTTGCGGTTTCTCCAATCTCCTTTGGTGTACTGCACGTCGTCCAGATAGATGAAAGTATCCACGAACGCCATTTGCTCGAAATAGCCCAACCAGGGAAGGTAAGAAGGTTGAAGGATGGCGACGCGCATCGTCGTTAGAAATCCTTCTTCAGTCCCTCGACCATATCCGCATAGCTTCTGCCGCCTCCGGGCCAGGGAGTCGATTTCCAATCCGGGCATTGTCCGCAGAACCCGTGATTCGCGAACCGGTTCTGCAAGTGGGCTTCACGCAGTCTGCGGTAGAAGTCTCCATCCCATGTTTCCCGTATGGTCGTCGTCTTGTAGTCGACAAAGCTTGAGCCGTGAGTCCAATCCGCCGGACAAAAAGCCAATTGGCCGCGCGGATTGAGCATGATTCTTTCCCAGGGGTAAACGCAGGGATGTCGGGTTTCTTTTTCGTTTTCCAGCCGCATCCGCTCCGCGATGGAAGCCACGGCTCCGGCGGCGGAATGGAGGCTGCGGACGACCACGTAACTGGCGCCATGGTCCTTCCAAAACGCCTCGAAGTCCTTCGTCTCGTGGCGATTTTCAGGCTGTTCGACGTAACTGACGACCACTTTCGTCTTCGATCGAGAGCTCTGGGTCCATCCGATAAGATTCAGGACATTGGCGCGGGTGACATCAAGGTTGCCGTTGACGCGGACGCGGGCGTAGGTTTCGGGTGTGAAGGCGTCGATGCTGATATCGATCATATGCACGCCGGCTTCGAGCAATTGCCGGGTGCGCTTCTCGTTCATGATGGTTCCGTTCGTGGTCAGCGTGACCAACACTCCGGAATTCTTAACCGCATCGTCGAGCATGTCGTAGCATTTCGGGTGAACCAAGGGTTCTCCCTCGCTCGTATAGCGGATATATTGCGTCGATCCCTGCCCATGGTTTCTGACTTCCTCCACCACTTTGGAGTTGAGTTCGGGGTCAAGGTAGCGGCCAGCGTAATATTCCGATTTCTTGAATTCCGGATGGGGGCAGTGGATGCATGCCAGGTTGCAGACTTCGGTGACGTCGACGATCACTTGGGACGGGAATTCGGCCTTTAGACGGTCATAGAATCCGTATTCCATGATGTTAGAGGGCTATTTTTTCTAGTTCTCCGAAGTCGGGCTGTTTCTTGAGGCTGTTCCACCACGGACGATTTTCGACGTACCAGCGAATCGATTTCTCCAGCCCGACGTCGAAAGGGGTACGCGCCTCCCAGCCGAGAAGCCTCTTGGCCTTGTCGGTGGAGGAGATGTGCTTCCATACCTGTCCGGGGCGGCGGTGTCCGTTCACGATGATTTCGTTTTTCGTTCCCAAGACGCGGACGATGTCCTGCGCGATCGTCAGGATGCTCATCTCCCGGCCGGTGCCGATGTTGATGGTTTCGCCGACGACTTGCCCCGGTTCGCAGCCGATGACACGTTCGATGGCGGTCGCGTGATCTTCAACGTACAGCCAATCCCGCGTCTGGAGCCCGCTGTCATGGATGGACAACGGCAGGCCCTGAAGGGCTCTCGTGATGAACCGTGGGATGACTTTTTCCGTATGTTGGGCCGGCCCGTAATTGTTGAAAGGTCTCAAGATGACCAACGGGATGCCGAAGGCGATGAAGTAGGAATAGGCGATACGGTCGGCGGCCGCCTTGGAACCGGCGTAGGGACTCTTGGGCAGAAGGGCGTGATCCTCGTCCATGGGGGCTTTTTGACAATCGCCGTACACTTCCGAGGAGGAGATCAGAATGAGCTTCTTGACCGGTTTCTTGACGACCGTCTCGCAAAGGATCGACGTGCCACGAACGTTCACGTCCGCAAAGAGATCCGCATGGATGAATGAGTAGGAAACGTGGCTTTCCGCTGCAAAGTGAACGACGACATCGATCCCTTCGACTGCGTTCTCCACGCACGCCCGATCCCGAATGTCTCCCTGAATGAAACGAAAAAGCTCCGAGGACCGATGATCTTCCCGGATGTTTTCGAGGTAACCCGCATAGGTGAGGCTATCCAAGACCGATACGTGCCAGTCTTTGTGGCGGTCCATGATATAATTGACGAAGTTGCTGCCGATGAAGCCGCAACCACCTGTGACCAGAAGTCTCATGCCGTCTTTTCCTCTTTCCAAAGCCGGATCCGTAATCGCGCCATCTCACGGAGGGTCATCACGAAGTGTTTCGGATGACCGAACTTGGATTCCCCTCCCATTCGCGGATGAAAGGGAAGCCAAAACTCCGACATCCTCGCCCCTAAGCGCAGACAGCGGAGTATCATCTCGGGGGGGACCAGCGTACCGCGGCAGATCAGGTTGACCCGGGAGAGATAGGACATCCGGTAGAACTGCGCAAATTGAAAATCATGGATGGAGCTTCGAAAAAGCAGTCGGATCAGCGCGTAATTCCCTAGGGACGTCAGCTTCCGGTAAAAGCTGTTCGCGCTTCGATCCAGGCGGCAGACGACGACCAGGTCGTTCTTTCCGAAGAGCGGTTCCAGGCGACGGATGTCGGCGGTGCGGAAGGGCTGATCGGCGCAATTGACGCTGAACCATTCCATCCTCGCCTGCGAAAGACCCGTCCGTATCGCTTGCCCGACGCCCCGGTTTTTCCCGTGGCGGATCAGCCTGACCTTGGGATGCCGGGAAGAGAAAGATTCCACAAGCTCCGCCGTTCGATCGGTGCTGCCGTCGTCGATTACCAGGATCTCATAGTCTCGAACGATGTCCGCGAGGTCCGCCAATTCGCGAACGAACTGTTCGAGGGTCGATTCGATGATCGGATCCTCGTTGTAAACGGGGATGACGTAGGAGAGGGTGACGGGAGTCACTGGAATACCCCTCGCCGGCAATCAAAAACGGTTACGTTAAAACCCGTAAGGCCGGGACTTCTCCATCCCGGCACGTAAGACTTTGAGGTCATCAGCGCGTCACATGATTCCGAGAGAAACGCCATATTCTCCGATACGTACTTATCATTTGCGCCGTCGGAGCCCAGCCAGATGAATGAAATGGGATCCAAAACAAAATAAGGAATCCGTGAATCCGACATGACCTGCTTCAGGCCGGAACGCATGATAATATACTGGGAGAAATGTGTTTCGTGGGGAAGCCCGAAAAAAAAAGCGGACGCCGCTATGAATTTTTGCCCGGGCTGAATGGCGGCGACGATCTTTTTTGGCAGAGCCAGATGATCGTACCCGCGATGAACGTAAACCGTCAATAGAGGGAGAGCAAGAGAGGCCGCGAAAAGGGTGCATAAGGCCGTCGACGCCAACGCGGAGTGTTTTCGGTCCAAAACTTTTTTCCACTCCAGAAGGACGGATCCGAGCAAAAGGCTGAAAAATGGCACGGTATAGCCCATATACTTGATATTGAAGTGCATGGGCCACAGCACCAAAATCAGCAGGGCGATGATCGTCAGGCACATCTTATGCGAGGGAGTCGCAAAGTACAAAGCCGATAAGACGGCGCCAAAGTGGAGGATCAGATAAAACATGAATCGGTGATATGCCGTCCCCCAGTAATGTTTCCATACAGTTCTGGCGAGATCCTGACCCAGTTGAAAAAATGAGGAAAAGAATTTTTGATATTTGTTGGTCAACCCGTCCATCTGGGGTGAGTGAAAATATTGCCAATAATGATCTTTGCCGGGCAAATAATCGAAAAAAAGGAAGAGAAGGCCTCCGAGAAGCACGAAAAAAGTCATTTGGAAAAAGAGAGAGGAGAACCCTTTCCCCCATTGTTTTCTGATCGTCATGAGGAACACGCAGAAAACCAACGGGAGAATAACGCCATTCGGATGAATGCATATGGCGGCCCCGATCAGGAAGGCGGCGGCCAGCATGGGAAGCCGAGAGTGTCTCTTCACTCCCACGGCCAACAGCAGAAAAACACCGATGATATTTGCGGTAAACATGGACTCCTGCCGGACGGTGTGCGCCATAACCAGGAACTGCGCCGAGGAGGCAACGAGGAACGCCGTCAAGAGAGCTTTTTTTGAGTCTTCGAAAAGAACGAGCGCGGTCATATAAGTGAAGACGAGGGTGCACACGGCGAAAATCAGCGGCTGCAGCCGCATGGCAAACAATCCAAACCCCAGAAGATCCCCGAGCAGCGCGAGCGAGCCGTAAAAGAAAATTCCGCTGAGTGGAAGAACGGCGATGTCCTTGAAAAAACCGTGATAGGACATGTTGGGATCGATGATGGGTATCCCGTTCCGAGCGAGCAGATAGCCCCAATTCGCCAGAAATCCCTCGTCATCGGCGACGATTGGATAGGATGTCAGGGTTAGCAAGTTGAAGACGATGTAGACGGCCAGGAGAATCAGAAACGCGCCGTGGTTCCCGAACAAGCCGCCGCGTGCGGATTCGCCCGGATTACTTCTTAACAAATTATGTGAAGCTGCGTTTGCCATGCAAAATTCGGATTGTTTCACGCACCCTAGTCTCTCCAAAACCCCGACTTCAAGCCCAAATCTCATCTCGAGTTGACATTGAAAGGGGGCGTTGTTAGGAGAGCCAACTCGTTGATCTGAAAATGAAACTTCCGAAAAAGACTATCGCTTTCTTCCTGTCGGTTTTCTTTACGCTCTTCCAGGTTTCCCCTCTGTTTGCCCAGTTGGCGGAGCCTGAGAAGGATTTGCGTCTCCGCCAGGAGGAGGACCTGTCTCGCCAAAAGGGCGAGAGTTTCGGGACGGCCGATCGCAAGGAGCAGTTGCCCAAGCTGAACCAGCCCCAATTTCCGCAGCCGGGCCAGATGGGAAGCGAGGGCAATCTTTTCAATCGCGGACTGACCTATCAGGTTCACATCTTAGGAGAGGTCGAGCGTCCTGGAACTTATCGTATTCCCGCGTCCACGCGCCTTTATGAGGCTTTGCAGTACGCCGGAGGGGCACTGGAAAGAGGCTCCGAGAGGCGGGTGGAGTTGCGCCGCGGCGGCGGGTCTCGGAGCGTGGATCTGCTTTCCTTCAAGCAGAACGGAAACCTCGACGCGAATCCTTATCTGCTCGATAACGATGTCATTTTCGTTCCCTTGCTTCAAAAGGTTGTGCAGGTCGCCGGCACCGTCAAAAGACCGGGCAATTACGAGTTGAGGCAGGAAAAAAACTTAGACGACGTGGTGAGGCTGGCGGGAGGCTTCACGCCGGGTGTCGACAGCGCCGTACCCATCAAGGTCGTCCGCTACGCGAATGGCGACAAACAGGTGCTGGACGTCGAAAACACCCCGTCGTCGCGCAAGAATTTCCAACTGGAGGGGGCCGACGTCATCGTCGTTTCCCATATCCTTACCGAAAAGAAAAAGTTCGATTACAACGTGGCGAAGTTGCCGGGCGACCAGAAGCTCTTCTACCCATCCTACGATGAGCGTGTCTTCGTCATCGGAGGCGTCGCCAAGCCGGGTCCCTATGCCTTCAGCCCCTACTATGACGTTCGTCAATATTTGACGTTGGCGGGCGGAACGACCAAGATGGGCAAGCCAAAGAAGACCAAAGTGGTCACCGCGGACGGTAAAACGATGAAGGCGAAGGTGGACACGGAGATCAACCCGGGCGATACGATTGTCGTGCCGGAAAAATCCTTTGCACCAGAGACGCTCGCAAGTTTGCTCCTGTCGGCCGTTGCGGTGGTAGCGACGGTCATCTCCGTGACGAGGTAATGGGCTCGAAAATGTCCCGGACACAACGATGATGGACGAAGAACAGGCCAACCTACTCGATTACTGGCGTACGCTGATGAAATGGAAGGTCCGCATCGTCGCCATCGTTTTCGTCCTTACGCTCCTGGCGATCGTGGCGACCTTGGTCTGGCCCGTCTCCTTCCGGGGCGAGGTGGTCTTAATGCCGGTCGGCGGTGCCAAAGACGGCGCGGCTTCCATACTCACCAGCCAGTTGGGCCTGGGAGGCCTGCTGGGAGCGATGGGAAAAGGGGCGACCTCATCCAATCAGTTGATGGCGGTGCTCAAAAGCCGCTCCTTGGCGGAGGAGGTCATCAAGAAGTTCGACCTGATGAAGGTATTCTTCAAGCATCCCGGGCTTCGTCGCAAGCCGCCGACGATGGAGGACGCCGTCGACGAGTTCGCCTCCTACGTCAAATTCACCGAGGACAAGAAGACCCAGCTCATACGTATCCGGGCGGTTTTCCGTGAGCCCGTGCTTTCCGCTGATGTCGCCAACGGCATCGTCGCCCAGCTTCAGAAGGATCTGCAGAAATACACGCTGACTACGGCAAAAAGGAATCGGATTTTCCTGGAAGGCCAATTGGAGAGGAACAAGGCCGAACTCCTCGAGGCGGGGAAGAGTATTTCCTCTTTTTACGGGGAGAACAAAGTTTCGAATGTCCGACCTTTGTTTGACGTCGACGTTTCGATGCCCGACGCGAAGCTCCAGAATTCTGAACCCCAGTCTGTTCCCGAGTTGCAATCGACGGTCGAAGACCTTCAGAAGAAGGCGGATGACCTACGCGACAAAATCCGAGAATCGAACATGGTACGAGATGTTCCCCAGCAAGTCTACCTCCAGTTCCTCATGTTGCGGCGGGAGCTGCTCTCACAAGTGAACGCATTGCTGACGCAGCAATATGAGATGGCGAAGAGCGAGGAGGCGAAGGAAGATCTGACCTTCCAAGTGATCGACTGGGCGCGCGTCCCGGTCAACCGCTACAAGCCCAAGAGGACGCAGTCGGTGATAATTTCCTTCCTCGCTTCCATTTTCCTCGCCGTCTTCTACGCCTTTTCCCGGGAATATATCGATCAGCTCCGCATCGCCGAATCGAAGAAAAGGATCTCCTAGAACCAACCGGGCTTGTAAGAGACAGAAAAGCCGCCCATGAAGTTATCGACGTTGTGATTCAGGACGAACCCAAGATTCCAAACATGTTCGTAGCCAGCGAGCAGATTGAGCGTCACGTCGCGCCGGACCTCCCAAAGAAAGCCGCCTTGGAAAACCCACCGATGCTCGGTCGGGCCGTCCGTGACCTTCACGACGCGGTCGGCCTGCCCCTTGGAACTCAACGTCTGGGTGTACGTGTCGCCGTCCATGTTTCCATAGGCGGTTTCCAGCGTGAGGACGTGGCCAGGCCGGAAGTCGTGGCGGAAGGTCAGTCGGGCCCGGTCGCTGTCGGGGCCCAGTTCGTTGCCGAGCATCAGTCGGTTCAGCGTGAAGCCGGAGGTCCAGAAGGAATGGCGGTAAAGGATCGGCGGGATGTGCGAGAATTCCAGCCTGAGGTCCGAGTTTCCTTCGGAATTCAGGCGCGGAACGTAGATGCCGGTGACGAATGCCATCTGTTGCGTGATATTGGTTGCGACGCTCTGGCGTCCGAAATCGTCCCACAGCGTTTCGAAATACCACTCCGTGTTGCGCAGGGGCGGAATGCGGAGCCTCCAATCGGCGCCGAACCGGTGATCCGCGACTTGGGAGCCTGTGCCGCTCAACCCTCCGCGCCTGACGAAGAAAAACTCGCCGATGGGATCGAACCAGTCGAGGGCCGGGGCGCCGTCGCCTCCCAAAATGATGGAGTGGTCGAAACCGAGCTCCAGAAACGAAACCGGCCGGATGGCGACCCGAAAACCGTACAGGAACGAATTTTTAAAGCTCGATTCGGGTCCCAGATTGGCGATGAAGAACGTGTATTTCGACGGTCCGAGGTAACGGAAAATCCAGGGATGATAAAAGGGGGCCGAACTGGTGAGCTTGATCATGTCCAAAGGGCGCGCGTTGTTGGAGAACATGAGCCCCCCGAACTCCCCTTGGCCCCAGATCAGCGAGTCGCGCCCGGCTTCGACCTCGAAGTTGCGGTAGGCGAACTTCCCGTAGGCTCGTTGAATCAAGGGATTGAAGTCGGAGCCGCCCGTGTTGGGAACGAGACCCTCGAAACGGGGCTGGAGGTAAAGGGAGAAAAAGCGAGAGAGCTTGGCCGTGTGTGTGGTTTCGAAAGCCAACGTGCTGCCGTCGACATAGTGGCGTCCTTCCCGGTAGGCCACCAGGGGATTCACGACGCCGTTGATGAGGCCAAGTCCGTTGTCCACCGGGATCGCGCGAAAAGGGCTGTCCATGAGGGTGTAATCGAAACGGACCTCTTCCAGCGGATTGACTCGGATGTTTTTGGGATCTCCCGGAATGCTGTCGGCATCCACTAACTCGTCGTGAAAGCGCTCCTTCAGCCGTTCGACGATTTCCGAATTATAGACTCTCTCCGAAATCTCGCGATCGTCCGGCGTCATGGGGGGATTTTTCTCGATATTGCTCATCGCAATCGCGACGATGCGCGCGATTTCCCTCCGGCTCCACGGACGCTGGCCGTAGATGACATCCTTGACCAGACCCGAGGCCACCAGTTTGTCGATGTCCCGATAGACCGGGTCGTCGACGGGAACGTTCGGCGTGCTATAGGCCCAAGCCCCCGAGCTTGCGAGAAGAAGGGAAATAACGACGAATGTCTTGAACGTTTTCAAGAAACCTTCGCTTTCGCGGCGGGCGTTGCCATGCGAGACCGCTCCTTCTTCTTCGCGAAGGCCAGGAGGGCCGGAAACCAAAAGAGCGTCGCCATCGTGCAGAGGGTGATGCCCACCACGCTGACCAAGCCGAACGAGCGGATTCCGCCCATCTGCGCGAAGCCCAGGGAGCCGAAGCCGATCAAGGCGGACAGGGCCGAGCCGACGATCGGGCGGAAGGTCATGCGGTAGCTCTCGTGCAGCGAGGCCTGCGGGTCGTCGTTGATCCGCTGGTAGAGATGAACGCCGTAGTCGTCGGTGGTCCCGATGATGATGGGGATGGCCGCCACGTTGATGATGTTGAAGGGCAGCCCGATCAGCCCCATCACGCCCAAGGTGGCGGCGATGCCGAGGAGAAGCGGGGCGAACACTAAAAACATCGCGGAGACCGAACGGAAATTGATCCAAAGCGCGCCCAAGATCATCAGGACGGTGAAGCCGATCACGTAACGCCCCTCGCGCGAGAGCAGGCGGACGATCTCATAAAAGACGGTGGATTCGCCCGAGGCGTAGAAGTCGCCCGCGCAGTCGGGGCATTTGACCTCGCGGATTTCGTCCACGAAACGCATGAAGCGGTCGGCCTGCGTCGGTTCGAAGTTCGGGAAGACGAAGGCGAGCCTTCCTAAGGAGCCGGTCTTGTCGATGAACTTGTTGGTGATCTGCTCGGGAAGGCCCTGCAGCGTGACTTCCGGGGGGTTCAGCATCGGCTCCAGCTGCTCGTAGGATTTGCGGTCCTCGTCGCCCATGTATTTGAGGACCGTGGGGGTGAAGAGGGATTGGATGCCGTAGAGCTTCTCGCGCTTGGCCGCCTGGTCGGCCGGGATGAAGTCGGACAGGGCGAGCGCCCCCTTGATGGTCGTGCCGCGCGGCGTCGCCGCGTTCTTTTCCTGCACCTGGCGGATGGCCTGGGCCAGCTTGGAGGCGTCCTCGTAGGATCGGGCGAGCGCCACCTCCGGATTCACCGAGTGGTTGAAGATCCCGTCGATGCGGCCGTCGAGCTCCTTGGTGTCCTGGGAGCCCAGGACGTGGTTCAGATTGTAGTCGAAACGCAGATGGCCCAGCGCCACGCTGACCAGCGTGGCCAGGAAGATCAGACCGGTAACGACCAGGTTTTTTCTCGAAAAGATCCAGCGCATCGAGGAGCGGGAGAACGATTGCTTTTTTTCCTCCCAGTCGGCCTTCGGCATCTTCTTATCCGGCGACCAGCGCTCCAGCAGGAGCGTCAGCGGCGGCAGCATGAAGACGAAGGCCAGGCCGCAGAGGAGAATGCCCGTGCCCGAGATGATGCCCAACTCGTGCAAGGCTTTGAACCGCGTGAAGGCGAGGGCGAAGAAGGCGGCGGCGGTGGTGGACGAAGCCGCGAGAAAGGCCCGGCCGAGGCGGGTCATGGAGACGGAGAGCGCGTCCTCGGCCTCGCGCCCCAAGCGCCGCTCGTGGAGGTATTCCGTGTAAAAATGGATGCCGAATTCGGCGCCCAGACCCAGCAGGATGGCGCAGGAGGCGCTGCTGAAAAGGTTGAGGGAGCCGAAGACGAGATAAGCGAAGCCCATGGCCCAGATCGTGCTGACGGTCAACGGCACGCCGATCAGGAAGACGGCGCGTTTCCGCCGGAAGTGGACGACGAGGTATAAAATCGATCCGATGAAGGAGATGGCGGAGACGACGGCGGCGTCGCGGAGCAGGACGTTTTTCTGGTTCAGTTGCTTGACGTAGGGGCCCGTCAGCCGGATGTTCAACGACGGGTCGTAACGCTCGGGGCTCAGTTCCGCGATGATCCCGTCGAGCCGCGAGACCAGATCCTCGGTGCGCGAGACCTCCGTCGTGCGCCAGTCGGGCTTGATCAGCGAGGCCAAGAGCGTCCCGTCCTTGTTCTGGTAGTGGGACGTCGGGTTGACGTAGGTCGAATACTTCGTCTTTAAATTCTCCAGCTCCTCGTCGAACCCGCCCTGGGCGCCGAAGTCGATCAGGAGCTTCATTTTCTTAAGCTTGGCCTGATCGATCCTGAGCTTGATCTTATCGTGCAAGCGGTCGAGGTCCTCGAGGGAGAGATAGAGCAGGGAGGCCTTTTTCAAAAAGCCCGTCGGCGGGCGGTCGTCGATGTAGCGGATGCCGAGGCCGGGCGTCGCGGCCAGCTTCGCCTTCAAGTCGTCCAAAAATTTTCCGGCGGCTTCGTTGGCGGCCGGCGTCTTTTCCGCCTCCACGGCGACGACCACGAAGCTCGCCCCGCCCACGATCTTCTCCAGTTCCTTCGCTTGCAGCACGATCGGATTGTTGTCGGGCAGCAAGTCGCTGAAGTTCGTGCGGATCTTGATCAGGCCGGTCATGTAGCCGGCGATGGCCGTGACCAGCAGGACGCACAAAAGCGTCGCTTTCGGAAAGGAGAGGGAAAGGCGGACTAGCCGGGAGATGAGCTTTTCGAGGGCGTCCATAGTTTGTAGAGGCCGACCGCCGCGAATACATAGAGGACGCCCGCGATCAGATCAATCACGTAGTGGTGGGCCAGATAGACGGCGGAGAACCAAACGAGCAGCATGAAGAAAACCAGCGGGATCAGACCTTTGCGGAACATTTTCCGCGCGTGGAAGACGACGGCGAAGGGGAAGCCCGCGTGCATGGAGGGGATCGCCCCGAAGACCCATGCGTTCTTGGAATAAACGCCCGCGAAATAGGGATGGCCGATCAACGCGTCGAAATTCGCCAGACCCGCGGGCTCGGGCAGAGCCGACCAATCGCCCGCCCGAAAACCGTATTCCATGACCCACCAGGGCGGGGCCACCGGCATCCCGATGTAGGTGAGGAAGGCGAGCAGATTCAAGAGGAAGAAGGTCCAGTTGAAGCGCCGCGCGAACTCCCGGTCCTTGAGCCACGCGTAGAAGGCGAACCCGATGGGGATCACCATGTGGAGCGAGTAGGTGAGGCCCGTGACGATATCCAAAAACGCCTGATGATGCGCCTGGAAAAATTGCGACGGGATGATCCGCGCGCCTCCCGACGGGATGCCGAACAACGCGCGTTCGAGCTCGAAGGGCCAGACCACGTGGATGGGACCCGTCCAGGCCTTGGGGTAGATGCGTAGGAAATCGTAGAGGATGCCGAAGAAGGCCATCGGCAGGAAATCCAGGACGAACTCGCGCGACTTCGGATGCAGGAAGTAACACCCCAAGATGAAGCCGATGAGCATCAGGTGCTCGGGCCGAAGCCCCATCGTCCAGTGGATCGTCAGGAAATAAGCGGCGGCGACGAGGACCGGAACCAGCCCTCTTTTGACCTTCGTCTTTCGGCTTTTTTCTTTCATGTCGGCGTTCGGACCTCCAGGGCGGAAGGGAAGATCTCGAACGAGGCGGGAAGCGAGCCCAGGGCCTCGCCATCGATGTCCAGGTCCACGCGGCCGTCCGAAGAGAGATAGACCTTCCGGACGCGGTCGTGATGAACGCGCTTCATGCGGTGGATCTGGCGCGAATAGAGCAATGAAAGAAACAGCGGGACCTGATAGGCGGGAATCTTATCGACGGACACCAAGTCGAAATAGCCGTCCGACAGGTCGGCTCCCGGGGCGATCGGCATCCCGCCGCCGAAGTACTTGCCGTTGGCTACGACGACGGTCGTGGGCGTCGCCGGCCAGTTCGCCAGGGTGCCGTGCTCGGTGGAGATCGTAATCCTCTTCGGCGACCAATGCAGATAGGAATCCAGGGTCGCCGCCAGGTAGGCCGGCTTGCGGCCCAGCATCGACCGGTAGCGGGGCGTGCGCCGGACCACGTCCGCGCTCAAGCCGCAGCTGGCGATGTTGACGAAGTAGCGGGTCTCCTCCTCGTTGGTGGCGTTCACGAAGCGGATCTGCCCTAAATCGATGCGCCGCGACTTCGTGCCGCAGGCGATACGGACCTGATCGTTGAGATCCCCGGGCAGTTGGAGGCTCTTGACGAAATCGCCGCCCGTGCCCGTGCAGAGGATGCCCAACGCGGGCTTTTCCGGCGTGCGCCCCTCCATCAGGCCGTTGACGACCTCGTGCACCGTCCCGTCGCCGCCGTAGGCGATGACCAAGGTGTAGCCGGCGTTGGCCGCGTCCGCCGCCAAATACTGCGCGTGACCGATGGCGGTGGTCTCCTCCGAGTCGAAGGTCCCGACGCGCTTGCGCAGCTCCTTGGCCGCTTCGGGCCAAAGCCGGTGCCCCGCGCCTCCTCCGGAGGTGGGATTAACGACGACGAAGACTTTTTCTTTCTGTTTCATGGGAACCTGAAAGGAAATCGACCAAGCTTTTCGTCTCGACTCCGAACTTGCGGAATCTTTCAACACAGGCCGGGCAGCTTGTCACGAGGAGTTCGGCGCCCGTCTCCCGGAACTGGCGGACGCGTTCTTTCGTGATGGCGTCGGCCGTCTCGGGAAACGACACGGGCATGAGGCCGCCGCCGCCGCAACAGTAGGAAGACTCGCGGTTCAGGAGGAACTCGAGAGGCGGCTCGTGGGTGACGCGTTCGATGAGCTTGCGGGGGGCGTCGTAGGTCTTGCGGTAGCGGCCGAGGTAGCAGGGGTCGTGGTAGGCTACGGAACCGCCCCCGTCCACCGCCCCCAACCCCCTCCTTATTAAGGAGGGGGCTTCGGGGGAGGTCAAATACTCGCTCACATGCTGAAACTTCGCCCGCACCCCGTGCCCCGCCGACCGGTACAGCGTTTCCATCGTGTACAGGCACTGCGGCGCGCCGGTGACGATGCGGTCGTAATTGTTCAGCGCGTGCCGGTTCACCTCCGCCAACTCGGTGAAATCCGTCCAGTCGCCGGCGGCGAAGAGGGGATAGCCGCAGCATTGGATCGGCTCGGGATAGAGGGGAATGCCCAAGAGATCGATCGTCTTCTCCGTCGTGGTCAGGTCGGTGGCGATCTCCCGGCAGCCGGGGAAGTAGACGGTCCCTTCGCGACCGAAACGCGCAGGCGATATCTTTTTGCGCAGCGTTTTCTGGAGGTCTCGGTCGTAGGGGTTGTTGTGCTTCCGAAAAGTTTGGCAGAAAGCGTAGACGGTCTTCGGCGCCATGTCCGCGCGGAAGGCGCGCACGCGGTAGGTGTCGAGGGTGGGCGACACGGGATTGGCGTGCTCGCAGGCGAATTCCGAGGCCCGGCAGTTGAGGCACTTGTAGGCGAGCGCCATCGTCTCCGGCGCCATCGGGAGTTCCTTGTCCTCCACGCGTTTCATCGCCGTCATCTTGCCCCAGGGGGTGACGGCCTCGGTCTTCTCCGCCTCGGAGACGGGGCAGGTGTAGCGGCAGAGCTTGGGACAGAAGCTGCAGAGAGAGGCCGCCTTTTCGGGATGTTCCATCAGAGGACCTTTCCCTTCGTCGCCGCGATGAGACGGCGGAGGCATGCGAGCTCGGCGGCCAGGCCCTCGCGGGACCCTTCGAGGACGACGGAGGCCCCGCGCCCCGAGGTCGAAAAAACGGCGGGACGGATCCCCGATCCCCAGAATTTTTTCAGGAAATCGTCGCGGTCCTCCTTGGCCGTCCAGGAAGCGCGGATCTTCTCGCGCGCCTCCGGCTTGGGATGGATCCTTAAAACGGCCTTGTCGATCTTCGCGTAACGGGCTCCGGAGCCGATCAGGATTTTTTTAAAATCAGGACCCGTGGCCGCGCGGGGGACGTTGCGGGTGACCAAGGTCTCGCCCTTGCGGATCGCCTTAAGGGACACGCACAGGTCCTCGATCTCGCCGTAGAGCAGGGCGTCCCGGTTCGGGATCCTTTTCTCGAGGGCCTGGCGGAGCGTGAGCCGGCCGCCTTTTGCGGGGCGGTAGCCGAGCGTGAAGCCCTCGCGATTCAAACGCTTCTCGAGAGAGGCCAGCGGCTGATCGACCGCGCAGGTCAGGAGGAGGGACGTCTTGTCGATGCCGTCGATCATGCGTCCAGTCCCATCTTTCCCGGATTCATGATTCCGAGGGGGTCGAGTTTCTTCTTCAGCTCCCGAAAGAGCGGCATGGCGCCGCCCAGCTCGCGCGCCATGTATTTGCCCTTCAGCAGGCCGATGCCGTGATGGTGGCTGATCGTCGCGCCCAGCCCCAGACAGGTCTCCATCGCGTCGTCCCAGATTTCCCGGTAGAGTTTCAGGTCCTGCTCGGGTTGCCGGCACCTGCCCACCACCGTGAAGTAGATCGAGCAGCCCTCCGCGTAGGCGTGGGAGAAATGCGCGAGCAGCAGGGTGCGCTTCATCAGGGCCTTGCGCATGCCGTCGTAGAGGGCCTGGAGGTTTTCCCAGGTGGTGGCGACCTCGATGGTGTCGACGAAGCAGCCCTTCACGAAGAGCTTGGGCATCTTGAAAGACACGCTGTACCGGTGGTCCCGCCAATGCAGCCCCGGCTCCGGCCCCAGATCCTTGCCCTGGAGGGAGACGGCGTATTGCAGGGCCCGGCGTTCCAGGGAGCGCGCGAGCTCCGCCTCGCCCTCGAATCCCAAAATCAGAAGGACCTCGGAGGAAGCGCGTTCGGCCAGTTTCTGCACCGCGGCCGGCTGCCTTAAAATGAGAGGATAATACCAATCCGAGCTTCCTCCCTTCTTTTTGGATTTTTTCTTTTTGTAACCGTGCTTCAGGAGCAGCGAATCGACCGGATCGTAGAGGCGCACGACGGCGGGCTTCAGTCCCGATTGCATGATGTGACGGACGGCGGTCAGCGCGTTCTCGATGCGCGGGAAGGCGACGCCGCGGTAGAGCGTGCGCGGCGCCATCGGGAAAATGCGGAAACGGGCGCGCGTAAAAACCGCGAGGCAGCCCTCGCTCCCGATCAGGACGTCTTCGGGACGCAATTGCGGAAATTTCTTGAGACGCCCGCCGAAGGGAACGACTTCGCCCGAGGCCAGCACGGCCTCGACGGCGTCGGTCATGTCCTCGATCTTGCCGTACTTGGAGGAGAGCTGCCCGGCCGAACGGCAGGCCAGATAACCGCCGACGGTGGCGCAGAGCATGGAGGACGGAAAATGCCCGAGGGTGAAGCCGCGCGCGTTCAAGTCGCGCTCGAGGTGCTGGCCCAGAATTCCGCTCTCCGCGGTGACGTAGAAGCGTCCCTCCGTCTCTTCGACGTCTCCCAGGCGCGCGAAGCGCTTCAAATCCAGCATGATCCCGCCCCGGACGGGCGTCGTGCCGCCGGAAACGCCCGAACCGGCGCCGAAGGGGACGACGGGCAGCTTGTGGCGGCGCGCCACCGCGAGAACGCGCCGAATGTCGCCCACGGAACGCGGGCTGCAGATGGCGTGGGGCAGGGAGGGGGCGTGCCCGGCCTTTTGTTCGAGGAGGCCGCCGGACATCATGTCGCGGGCGTAGAGGAGCCGGTTGCCCGGATCGACGGCCACCTGTTCCGCTCCCACCGCCGCTTCGAGGGCTTTCAGCCACCTAGGTTTCATTTGAACTTTGGCGATTTTGTGCCATAAGCGGGGATCTCATGAAAGAGTTTTCCTTCCGCTCCCGCGCCGAGGCCCTGCGCGCCTTCCAGAATGAGGTCTTCGACCTCCTCATCATCGGCGGCGGCATCACCGGCGCCGGCACCGCGCGCGACGCCGTCTCCCGGGGGCTGAAGGTCGCCTTGGTCGAGGCCCGCGACTTCGCCTGGGGCACGTCTTCGCGCAGCTCCAAGCTCATCCACGGCGGCCTGCGCTATCTGCAAAACATGGAGTTCGGCTTGGTCTTCGAGGCCCTCTCCGAGCGCACGCATCTTTTGAAATCCGTCCCGCACATGGTCCGCCCGCTGCCGTTCTTCATGCCCGTCTACCGGGGCGACAAGCCGGGCAAGTTTCTTTTGGACATCGGACTCTGGATTTACGACGTCCTGGCTCTGGGGCGCGCGCCCGGCTTTCACCGGTCTTTTTCGAAGAAAAAATTCCTGCAGCAGATTCCTTTTCTCCAGCCCGAGGGCTTGAAAGGCGGCTTCCGTTACTTCGACGCCAGCATGTGGGACGACGTCCTCGCCGTCGAGACCCTGCGTGCCGCCCAGGGAGGCGGCGCCAGCATCGCCAATTACACCGAGGCCGTCGCCCCGATCTGGGAGAATGAGATGATCCGCGGCTTCCGGGTCCGCGACCTGGCCGCGCGCGGCGCCGAGCCCATCGCCCTGCACGCCAAGCGCACCGTGGTCTGCGCCGGACCGTGGACGGACCAGGTGGGGCTCACGCTCTCGACGCATTGGAAGCGCTGGCTGAACCCCAGCAAGGGCGTGCACCTGATCTTCGACGCCAAGCGTATCCCCGTGCCCGGCGCGGTCGTGATGAGCCATCCGGAGGACGGGCGCATTTCGTTCGTCATCCCGCGTCCCGACTACGGCGCGGGCGTGGTCATCGTCGGCACCACCGACGGGCCGACGCCGCTGGAGCCGGAGAAGGCCATCGTCGAATTGGGCGACGTCGGCTATCTCATGGACCTGCTGGGCCGTTATTTCCCCACGTTGAAACTGACCGAGGACGATATATTAAGCGCCTACGTCGGCGTCCGCCCGCTCATGGGCGCCCAATCGAGCACGGTGGGCAGCGAAGGCACGGCGCCGCGCTCCACGGCGGCGGATCTTCAGAAGGTGAGCCGCGAACACTACATCGGCTCCGGACCGGGCGGCGTGATCTTGGTGGCCGGCGGCAAGTACACGACCCACCGCCTCATGGCGCGCGAGATCGTGGACGTTGCGTTGGCCAAATGGAAGGAGGACGCCGCCGACGGCCGGATCGAGGAGCCCCCGCAGGGGGTCGGCCCCTCGCAGACCGAGGCGCCGGTCAATCCCTTGGCGACCCTGGAGGCCGTGGCCGAGAGCAGGAGGACGGCGGTCGAGAGGGGATGGCAGGTCCCCGAGGCGCTTTGGAACCGTTACGGCGCCGAGGCCCTCGAGATCGTCGCCATCCACCGGGCCCAGCCGGATTCTTCCGTCGCGGAGATCGAGGGTTTTCCCTTCCTGGGCGCCCAACTCCGCTACGAGATCCGCAACGGCATGGTGATGAGACTGGAAGATTTCTACATCCGCCGCTGCTCTTTGTACGCGACGCGCAAGGACCACGGACTGGCCGTGGCGGAGGCCTTGGCCCGTATTTGGGCCGAGGAAATGAAGCTGGGCCCCGAGGCCGTTTCCGCCGAAGTGGAGCGGCTGAAAGACGAGTTTAAGAAGCGCGACGCCTGGCGAAACCCCACTCCGAAGCGCCCCGGTTTGTCCCAAATTGTGACAACTATTTAACCTTTTCGACGAAGAAACGCCTGTGGGCGGATCCTCAGCCAATTCATTCGTTTTTTCCAATCTTATCAATATGATAAGTGCGAATCGCCTCATGCCCGGCGTCCAGTATTCGGCCATGGACAGCATGGCGCAGATCCTATCCTCCGTACCGGAGGGACAACCCACGGCCGCCCTGGTCCGCTCCGCGTTGGGCGAGGCCGTTTCGAAGGCCCACGAAGAAGCTCAGAGAGAGCAGCGGAAAACGAAGGAGCTTTTCTCCATTCTGGACGGCGACGCGTCCGCGCCTCAGAGCGCTCCTCTGGCGGCGATCGCCTATGTGCCCCCCGACGTGGTGAGCGCCTTGAAGGAGGCCCTGCCGGTCTTGGTCCGGGCCTTGGAAACCCCCTCGGCGGAGGCGGGCGATGCCTTTCAAAAGCTGAGGCGGATCACCCTCCTGACCAGCACGTCGCAGACGATGAGCGCCATTTTCGACGAAGCCACCTTGGATCGGGCGCGCGACCTCGGGCGGCCCCGCGTGGAAAGCCCGGCGGTGCGTTATTTGGAGCGGAGCGTATATCCCACGGGCGTCCGCGGGCCCGGCCGCACCGGACCGGTGTTTCTCCAGGAAGGCTCGATCGTGCACTTCCATCAAATGGACGAGCTTTTGGGCCGCGTGAGCGCCCATTTCGGATCGGAGATCGGCCGCGATGCCTGGAGCGATTTGTTTCTCCTCCCCCACAAGGACTACCGGGTCGCCACGGTGGATATCCGCTTTCAGGATCAGGGCCTGTTGAGGATCTTCGGGCTGATCCGCCACGGCCAAACGAACGTCGGCACCTTCAGCATGGCCGTTCCGCACGTGCCGTCCATCGGAAACCCCTGGACGGTGAAGGTCGAAACCATCTCCATCATCCACAAGCGCGTGGGTATCGGCACCCAGCTGCTTGCGCGGCTCGCCCTCTTCCTGCATCAACGCGGCGTCCATGCCATGAGGGCCGACGCGAGGGACGAGGCGGGGCTGTTTTGCGCCTTCAACGGCTTCCAATTGGAGAGGCGGAGTTACGAGGAGATCGTCGGAAAATTCGTCCGCGAAATGGAGATCAAGCGCGTCGACATTTCCAAGGAGACCGTCGCCCGCCTCCTGGACAGGGACGCCAATCTGGCGGAACTCGCGTCCGTCGAGGCCGGCGGGCATCGCGTCGGCCGGGATTTTCTCGGGCAGCTTTTCATCGAGCAATACCCGAAAGTGTTCTTCGAGCTGTCCGCCGACGCGCCGTCCTGGCTCCGGCTTTTAAGCAATCTCCAGCGCACCCAGGGCGAAAAGTCCGGGGACGGCCGGCCGGAAAAGTTGGCCCCGCTGGAATGGGACGCTCTGCCGCCGGAGACGCGGCAACTGCTTTATGGCGGGGTCCTCTTCGTCGGCGGGAACGTGCCGCATCTCATGTCTTCCGACCGCGAACATGCCGCCCACGTCATCGAAAGGTTGAACAACTGGGCCACGGTGATCTCGATGATGATGGATTTTCCGGAATCCATGCGGAAACGGATGCCCGCCGAAAGGAAGGCCGAGCTGGAAGAGAAGAGGGTGGCCATGCAGGCCGTTCTCGATATGGTCGCCGCCGATCCGGCCTCTTCGCTCTTTTCCAACTTCAGCGACCTGATGACCCCCACCACCGAAGAGGCGACGGGCGATCCCAGCGTCCAACGCGCCTTCCTCATCGCTCGAACCGCCCTCGAGGCGGCGGCCAAGGGTTTGATCAGGGTGCCTCCGCGCCTGGAGCCCGTCTTTCGGGAACTGCGGTCCCGGGTCTAGTAAAAGGCCCCGCAACTTCGGACGCTTTGCGTCGAATAGGAATCAAATGAGCTTGACTATCACCAACGGCCTGGGGGGGCTGCTTCTGTTCCCGAATTTTACGGCGCTCGGGCCTTCGCTCGTGACGGCGAATCTCAGGAATTTCTGGGAGTTGACTCACGTCGCCCAGACGGAGACGCTCGCCTCCGCCTACCAGCACCTGTCGGCCGTGCCCGCCGTGGATGCGCAGCTTTTGGAGAGCCTGGGGCAGCTGACCCAGCGCCTGAACGCCCGCGAAGAGAGGACACCGGCGGATAGTTTCATTATTTCCCGCCTGATCACCGCGTGGGGGATGTTGAAAGAGTCGGTGCCTCCGTCCGATCCGCCGCGCGCCGCCTCCGACCGCCCCAATGCGGAGACCGCTTCGCCGGTGTCGCGCACGCCCGTTCCTCCGACGCCCGCTCCGCCCAGTCCGGTCCGGGGACGGAAAAGCGACCGCAGCCGGCTCGAGCGCACCGATTCCATGCAGTTTTACACGGACGGAAAGGGCGGCCTTTTTCCTCCGTCCTGGCGCACGTTGTTTTCGCCGGATCTTCGGGACGATTGTCTGAAGAGCCGCGCCTGGGCCTTGAGCGCCAAGGAGCAGAGGGAGCTCATTTCCAGCGAAGAGGCGCACGCGAAGTTTCTGGTCTCTGCCATGGCCGACTGGATCATCGAACTGAAGACGTCGCTGACCGAGACGGGGGCCAAAGGGGCCGGGCAATCGGGCCTGGCCGCCGCGCCGTCCGTGCGCGCGCCTTTGCGGTACATCCGGGAATTGGGAGACGTGATGGCCGAAGAGTCTCGTTCTTCGTCGGGGCTGTCCGAGCTCTTTTGGAACGGTTACGGCAACCACACCGAGCTGCGGATGGCCGTGAACCGCTTGACCAACAGCCCCTCGCTGCTTTCGTCGTTGGAGGAGGGTGAGAGGACCGACCTTCTCAACGTCATTTACGGATTGGACGGCGCCTACCTGGCCTTCTTGCTTGCGCCGCTGGCCGACCAGCCCCAAATGGTTGGTTCCGAAGCTTCCCTCCGGGACGAGGCCCACGGGGTTCTGGTGGCGCAAACATTGGGCCAATTGATGAACGGTTTTCCGGTGTCCGTGTCGGCCCACATCGGAGCCTCCGATCAGGTGAAATTGTCGTCCATCGAAGGATTGCTGCGCACCGTCGCCTACGAGACGAGGACGACGCCGCCCTCGGCCGGCCTTCGCGCGTTCCTGCACCAGCTCCTGCCCAGCGAAATCCTCCGCTTAGGCTCCTTTATGGAATTGCTTCGGAAAAGAACCTAGGAAGACTCGTAGATCAGGCCGAATCTTAATCCCCGGTCGCTGACGGTGACCCGGTCGACCGCCAACGCCTCCATTACCGCCTTCAGGATCATCGTGCCCGCCAGGATCGTGTCCTCGCGGCCCTTCACCATGCCGACAATCGCGCTTCGTTCTTCGTTCGTCGTTCTTCGGAAGAGGGCGATGAAGCCGTCGACGTCTTGCATCGTCAAAACGGAGCCTTGAACTTTGGCTCCGTCCCAAACGGTCAAGCCCTGCTTGATGGCGGATAATGTCGTTACAGACCCCGCCAATCCGATCAGTGTAGGGGCGCGGTCTCCGCGCCCCGGGCCGGGGAACCCGGCCCCTACACGGCATTCGATCTGTTTCTCCATCTCCCCGATTTCCTCCTCCGTCGGCGGATCGTTCTTCACGATCGCTTCGCTCAACACCACCGCCCCCAGCTCCATGCTGACGCCGCCCGCCTTCGAGATGACCTCGGTGGAGCCGCCGCCGATGTCCAGGACGTAGAGGTCGTCCGAAGCGCCGAAGTCATGCGCGGCGGAAAGATAGGAGAGCCGCGCTTCCTCCTCGCCGGAGATGACGCGGACGGCGATGTCCGCCTCCTTGCGGATGCGTTCGACGAAGGCGGCGGCGTTCTTCGCCTTGCGGAATCCGGCCGTACCGACGGCGAGGATCTTGCGGGCTCCCAGCTCGCCGGCGATTTTGCGGTAGTCTTTGAGGACGGAGAGCGTGCGTTCCTGGGCTTCCGGCAGGAAGTTCGGATCGAGATTCAATCCCTGGCCCAGGCGGGTGATGCGGGCCTCGTCTCTCAGCACTTTCGTATTTTTGCCGTCCCAATCGGCGACGGTGAGAAGGACGGCGTTGGTGCCTATGTCGATGGCGGCGACGATCACTTCTTGCCCCACGGCCCCCAAGAAGGCTGGTAGGCCCCGCCGGGCCCCACCGGCGTCAGGTTCGATCCGTCCTCGCGCATGATGTTGATTCTCCCGCCGCAGGACGTCGCGAGGAACCGGCCGTTGGGCGCCCAGGTCGGGCTCTCGCAGTTGCCCAAAGACGTCAGCCTCTGGATCATCGAGCCGTCCGTATTCATCACGAAGATGTCCCAGCCTCCGGAGAGGCTCTGGAAGGCGATCTTGTCGCCCTTCGGGGACCAGACCGGGTTGTCGTTCTGGCTGCCGACGAAGGTCAGGCGTTCCACGCTGCCGCCGCCGAGGTCGGACTTGAAGAGGTGCAGCTTGCCGGCGCGCTCCGAGGCGAACACGAAGGAGGAGCCGTCCGGCGAAAAGGACTGGTTCAAATCGATGCCGTAGCCCCCCGCGATTTTTTTCACGAAATCGCCGCCGGCGTTCATGAGGTAGATGTCCGTGTCGCCGCTGTTGTTGGAGTCGGAGGCGACGCTCAGCTGGCCAGAAGGCGTCCAGGCGGGGGAAAGATTGACCGCCCCGTTCATCGTCAGGCGTTTGCCGCCGACCAAGGCCACTTCCATGTTCTCGTTCTTGCTGAAGGTGGTGTAGGCGATCCGGCCGTCGGAGGACCAGGCGGGGGAGATGTCGATGGTGCGGTCCTTGGTGACGTTGTGGGCGTTGCCGCCGTCCATGTCCATGACGGCGATTTCCTTCACCTTCTTGCCGGCCTGCACGAAAGCGATCTGGGTGGAGAAGACTCCCGGCTCGCCGGTCAGCTCCCGCATGATCTCGTCGGCGAAGTGATGGGCGGCGTCGCTTAGGTCGCTCGACTTGACCGTATAGTTCCGACCGAGCAAGTGCTGGCCCAAAAAGGGATCGTACAAGTGCAGGGCGACCTTCACGCCGTCCTTCTCCCGCACGCAGGTCCCGTTCACCAATGCCTGGGCGCCGATGAGCGTCCAGGGCGAAAACTGGATCTGCGAGGGATCGGTGGCGCGCGCCCCGGAGCCGTTCGGATACTGGTCGGCCGGGATCAGGTCGAAGATTCCCGCCAGCTTCAAATCGCCGCGCAGGATGTCGGCGAGTTTCCGTCCTTCCTTGGTCTCGCCCTCTCCGGATACGGGATCGACGACGGCGATCGGAAATTTCTTTTCGGAGGCCTGGTCGATTTGAATGTAGATGCGTGCCTCGGCGCTCGAAGGCGAAAAAAGTCCAAAGGCCAAAGACCAAAGTCCAAAGACAAACAGGAGTCCCCACTTTGAACCTTGAACTTTGGTCTTTGGACTCTTAGGGCACCGTGGCCGCCGCGGCCTGCGGCTTGAACTCGACGATGAAGCCTTCATTGTAAACCTCATATTTGAGCCTTTCGGGAGGGATATCCAGCGGGGACGCCTTTTCGACGGCCCGCTCGGCGGAAAGGTCGAACGACGGGTTGCCCGACTTCAGGTCCCACTCCGTTTCCGTCACTTCGCCCCGGTCGTTAATATGGACGATGATGCGACAAATCAACCCCATTCCCGCCTCGGCGTACTTCATGGGAAGGACCCACTGGTTCATGATCCTCTGCCGGATCTTCGCCTGGTACATCACGTACTCGGGATCGTCGGGCGAGACGTAAGACCCGTTCGCGCTGCCGAAGGTGAAGCCTCCCGGCGGCGCGTCCGGCACCTGCGCGGCCTCCGGCATGGCCTTCTTCGTCGCCACTTTTTTCTGGATGCGCGAGAGGGCGTCGTCGATCCGCGAGCTCGGATGCCCCTCCCGCTTCGGGACGTCGGCCTGCTTCTTGGTCTGGGCCTTCTTGGGCGGCGTGTAGGTCATCGACGATTTCTTTTGGCCGGACCGGGGCGATTCCATGGCCTCCTTCTGCTCTTGGATGGTCGTCTTCGGGAGCCCCTGGGCCTTTTTCAAAGGCGTGCCGATCGTGTCGGACGATCCCAGGGGCACGTTCACCCACACGACCTTATCCTGCTGAAACTTGATGGGCTTGCCGAAGAACAGGGGAACGATCAGCATCATGGCCGATACGGCCACGTGCAGACCGAGAGACCAGTACAGGTAGCGTTGAAGGGAAGAGGGCACCACACGATGGATCCTTTATGACGGCTTCTTCCGCGTCTTGGCCGGTTTGGGCGACGCGGGCTTCGGTTCCTCCGGCTTCTTTTCCTCGGTCACCATGCCGACGCGCTCGATGCCGGCCTCCTTGATCAGCGAGATCGCCTTCACCACCGTTCCGTAGGGGACGTTCTCGTCGGCCCGGATTAAGATTTCCTTTTTCTCGCGGCGCTCGAAGACGGCCTGTATCTTCTCCTGCAGCTCCTCCATCCGGTAGGCGGTCTTGTCGTCCTGAAGGAAGAGGTTGCCGTCCCGGTTGATGGTCAGGACGACGTCCTGCTCACTGCGCTCGAGCGCCGGCGCCGAGGCCGTGGGGAGCTGGACGTCCAAGCCCTGGGACAGAAGGGGCGCCGTCACCATGAAGATGATCAGGAGCACCAAGATCACGTCGACCAACGGCGTGATGTTGATGTCATGTAAAGCGGTGGTAGATCCCGCTCTCCCCCCGCGCCCCCCATCTGAACTCATAAGCCCCATCGTTCGCTCCATTCAGCAAAGCTGAACTGCGCTCACTATGCCTGAAGATAATCCCGTTCGATCCGGTGGGCGAGATCCTCGCTGAAGCTTTGGATCTCGCGGGTGAAGATGCGCGTCCTGTTCACGAAGAAGTTGTAGAAAATGACGGCCGGGATGGCCGCCGCGAGACCGAAGGCGGTGGCGATCAACGCCTCCGCGATGAACGGCCCGACCACCGCCAGGCTGGAAGACCCCGCCCGACCTATCTGCCAGAACGCGGCCAAGATGCCCCAGACCGTGCCGAAGAGGCCGATGAAGGGCGTCGTGCTTCCCGTGGTGGCCAGGAAGGGGATGTAGCGTTCCACGCGCTCGATTTCGTCCTCCGCCGCGCGCTCGATGCGCCGGCGCATGCCGTCGGCGGTGACGTCCCGCGAACCCCGCGCCTGGCGGGCGTCGGCGCCCGGTTTGCGGATCACGTCGGCGGCCGCCTGGCGGAAAATATTGAAGAGGGGGCTTTCCTGGCCGGCGTACTTGGCCAGGAGCTCCTCGAGGCTTGGGATTCTCCAGAAGCTGTCGAAGAAGCGCGCCGAAGCGGCTCGGAGTTTCTTCAGCTCCTTGTGCTTGTAGATGATGATGGCCCAGGAGGCGACCGAGAAGCCGAAGAGGACGAAGAGCGTCAGCTTGACGACCGGATCGGCGCCCCAAAGAATCTGAAAGATGTGACCGTTTCCCATGCCGAAGGGATAACGACGAATCGCGTCAAAGTCAACGAAACGGATCGGGTTTTACAGGAGTTTTACCATTTTCGATACAATTCAGAGCGGCGCGGCGATCATGAAGGAGACGGTCATGCGATCGTCGTCGCGGTTGGCGAAGTCGTTCAGGCTGACGACCAAACCCGTCGGCAGGCCTTCGCCGCCGGCGACGATCAAGGTCCCAAGCCAAGCGGTGGCCCCGGCCTCCGCGGAATCCGTGCCGAAGTTGTAGCTGAAGCGCGGGCCTAAGCCGATCCCCACCTTGCGGAAGAGTCCGACGGAGAGCATCGGGGAAAAGCTCGCCCGCCAATCGCCGTAGGTGACGCCTCCGCTGAAGAGGCCGCTTAAGGTGAGCGATGTCTTTCCGCGCTCGATGTCCGCCGAGGGCGCCACTCCGGCCTCGGCGGTCAAGACGGTGCCTTCGCTTTCGCTGTAGTTGACCCCGCTTTGGAGGACGGCGGAAAGATCGACGGTGTTCGAGCCCATGTTACGGATGCACCGCCTTCGTGACGGACCCGCCGACGTTCAGGAAGACCATGAAGCCCAGCGATTTGCTGTCGACGTCCATCGTGGCCCGGGCGTCCAGGGACCACATCTCCGCCGCCGGCGAAAAGACGTTCAAGAACCCGAACTCGCCGCCGACGAAGGCCTGAGTGCGGCCGCTTCCCTCGCCCAAGCCGGTGTTTGCGCCGACGTTCAAAGCCGCGAAGGTGCCCAGGATCCCCGGCACGCCGGCGAAGCCCGCCGTGCCGCCGAGGCGGCACTTGCCGTCCGTGACGCAAATGCCTTCCGCTCCGAAGCGAAGGAAAAAGGACTGGTAGGAGACGTCGTCCTGCACCTGCGCGACGTCCAAGACCACCGAGGCGTTGATCTTGGCAGCCGCCGAGCCCCCGCTCATGTTTTTATCGCTTTCGCGGGCGTAGCCGCCGCCCACCATGAGCAAATCCATCACGTCGTCGACTTTCCATCCCATAAAACCTCCTTAAGGCTTCCCGCTTTCAACGGCCGTATCGGCCGGAAAAGGCAAATGTTGCTAAATATTGTCAAATAAAAAATGTTAACTTTTAGAAATTATGCTGACGCAGGAAGGCCGGGAGGGGAGGGTGTGCGATCCGTCATCGTCGGGATTCAGTTGACGTCTTCGGGGCCCGGGTTGAGGAGGAGGGCGCTCGCATAGATCCGGCGGGTCGAGCGGAAATAGTCCTCCGAGAGGGCCGTCGTGGAAGCGTCCTCGCTCCGGTACCGGTCGGTGAGCGACTCCGCCAAGCTCCACAGGGGAAGAAGGGGGGCGGGCAGTCGCTGGTCCGACGGATCGGTGGGATAGATCTCCAGCGCGAGCGTCTCGCACAGTTTGCCCATGGCCGCGGAGGCCGGGTCCAGGCCGGTCCGAAGATTGACCTTCGTCCATCCTTCTTGGAGGGTCCCCGACAGCGCCGCGTCCGGAAAGGGATCGCTCCAAGTCCCGTCTTCTTCGGGAATGTCCATGACCAAAGGGCCGCCGTCGATTTTGTGATTCCCGAAAAGCGCCAGGCCCGTCTCCAAGAGCGGCGTCTCCCACGAAAGTCCCAGAAATTTCTTCAAGGCCGCGACGCCGTTGGCCTCGAACCTCAACTCGTAAAAATGAGGGATCCAGAGGAGGTCCTGCTTCAGGGTGATCCCTTGGGCCATGTCCAGGCTCGTAAAGAGCCCGTAGCGGCGGACCGCCAGGGCCAGGCCTGCGGTCTGCCCGGTGAGTTGCTTGGTCAGCCAGCCGCCCCGGTCGAACCGGAGGGACTTCCCCTCCCGGTGGT
>DASUFF010000085.1:0-40083 GCA_036274695.1 bacterium
ACGATCGGCGCCGCGGCCGACGCCCCGAAACCGCCGTGCTCCACGATGCAGCTCACCGCGATGCGCGGCGCCTCCACCGGGGCGTAGGCGACGAACCAGGCGTGGTCGCCCGTGTTGATGCCGCGCGCGCGGGCCTTTCCTTCCTCGCTGATCACCTGGGCCGTCCCCGTCTTTCCGGCCATGGTGAACTCCCTGGACGCCACGGAATGCGCCGTACCTCCGGGCGTCATGACCGCGCCGAACATCCCTTTGCGGATGAAGTCCAAATTCTTGGGCGAGACGGGCAGCGGATCCCCTTCCCCGGGCACCGGCTCGCGCTCCACCTCCCCGTCGTCTCCCTCGACAGACTTCAAAAGGTGCGGGACGATTTTCCGCCCCGTCGCCATCTCGCCCGCCATCACCGCGTTTTGGAGCGGGGTCACCGTGTCGTAGCCCTGTCCCACGGCGATGGAGATGTTTTCTCCCGGCTGCCAATCCTGGTGGAACATCCGCTTCTTCCACTCCGACGTCGGGATCGTGCCGGCCTTTTCGTTCTCGAGGTCGATGCCCGTCTTGACCCCCAGCCCGAACATGTTGGCGTACTTCGCGAGCTTGTCGACGCCGAGCCTCAAGCCCACCTGATAGAAAAAGGTATCGCAGGAGGAAGCGATCGCCCGTTCCAGCGAAACCGCCCCGTGTCCTCCCTTGTTCCAGCACTTGAAGAAACGGGTGCCGTATTTCAGTCCACCGGGGCAATTGATCGTCTCATTGGGCTTCAGCACACCCTCCTCCAGACCGGCCAACGCCGTCAGGAGTTTGTACGTGGAACCCGGAGGGTACATTCCCTGCGTGGCGCGGTTTAAAAGGAGATTGCGGGGGTCGGTAACCAATTTGGCCCAATACTCATGGGAAACGTTGGAGACCAACTGAGACGGATCGTAGGAAGGCGCGCTGACCATCGCCAGGACTTCCCCGTTGTTCGGGTCCAAGGCCACAAGGGACCCATTCTTTCCGCCGAACTGCTCCTCGGCGAACTTTTGAAGGCGGCTGTCCAGGGTCAAGGTCAGGTTCATGCCGTGGACGGCGTCCTGCTCCGTCAGCAGCGAGGTCAGGTCGTCGTTCTGGATCTCGCGCCCGACGGCGTCGACGATCTTCTGCTGGTATCCGTCCTCCCCCTTGAGGAAATTCTCCCAGTAGCGCTCCAAGCCGGAGGCACCGACTAAGTCCCCCAAAACGTAACGCCCAGGCTGGTCCTTCTTCATCCGGGCCAAGTCCTTCTCCGAGATTTCGCCGATATAGCCCAAGGTCGCCCCGGCGATGACGCCGCGCGGATAGCTCCTCAAGGGCCGCGCCTCGACCTCGACGCCTCGCAGGTCCAGATCGTCCCCCGCCTCCGGGTCCAGCGACTTGGCCGTGCGGATGCGGACGGCCATGTCGTAGGGGATGTCGGAGGCGATGACGACCGGGAAGTAGGACGGCGTCTTGCGCGTCCTGATCCAGGCCTGCTCGACGTCTTCGGGTTTTACGTTCGCGATCTTGGCGAGCGCCTCTTTCACGCCGCCGATATCGACGATTTCCTGGGGGACGATGGCCAGATCGAAGGACGGGCGGTTCTCGGCGATCGGAATGCGGTTCCGATCGAAGATCACGCCGCGCGAGGCCGGGACGCGGATTTCCTTCATCGTGTTGACGGTGGAAACAGCCAGGAAGCTCCGGCCTCTCAGGATCTGCAGGTAAACCAGCCGCGCCGCGGCCAGGAAGAAAAAGGAAACGACGATCAGATAGCAGAAGACGTACCGGCCCTCGAAGTGGCTTTTTCTTTCGGTGGAGAGCTCAAGCGGCATAAGGCCGCTCCGTTTTCCCCCCGATCTTCAGAATCGGAAACACGGCGACGGATACCACTCCCTCCAGAAAGGACCATCCGACCAATCTCCCGAATCCGGAAGGGGCCTCGTATCCCTGCCAGACGAGAAGGCCCGCGATCAGGCCGCGTCCCGCCAGGGACAGGAGGGCGACCCAGACGACCTGGGACGTCGCCCTCTGAAAAAACAGATCCTGATGGGTGAGGCGCAAGAAGAGATAGACGGTCAGATAGGCCACGGGAAGAACGCCGTGAATCGGGGCCCCCATCGCTTCCTGGACCAAGGCGATCGCCAGCACGATCGCCCCTCCCGGAACCAGGGGAACGAAGAAACCGAAATAGACGACGACGAGCCAGATCAGGTCGACCTTGAGCCAGGGAAGCGGCAGGTGCTGGATCGCCCCCTGAAGCACGGCGGCGAGGAAAAGAAACAGGAAGACGACGGGCGACGGCATGCGCTGGTTCACGGGATCACCAGCACTTCCTGGATTTTGTTGAAGTCAACCGATGGGATAACTTCCGCCTGCTGGAAGATGTCGTATTTCCGCTTCTTGCTGGCGTGCACCGTCCCGATGGTAATTCCCGGCGGATAGACGCCATCCATTCCGGAGGTCGCCACTTCCGTGCCCTCGGCGATGTCCACCGATTGGCTCAAATATTCGAAGGCGCTGATGTAGAGATCGCGCTTCAGTCCCAGTTTGAGGGATTTGCCGACGACCAGCCCGCGCGCGCCGGAAGGCTCGATGCGCCCGTCCACGGCGCTCGTCGGATCCGTGATGAGCAACACCTGGCTTTCGTGGGAATAGACGCGGGAGATTTGCCCCACGAGGCCGTCCGCCGCCACCACCGGCGCGCGCCGACGGACGCCGTCCTCCTCGCCTTTGTCGATCATGATCACGCGGTAGGGAGAGAGCGGCGCGAAGCCCGTCACGCGCGCGGCCACGCCGTTGCCGAAGATTTTGGTCTTGAGCCCCAACAAGGACGTCAAACGCGCGTTCTCGGATTCCAGGTCCTTCAGGACGACGTCCCGGATTTTAAGGCGGTCGTTCTCCGCATGAAGGGCCTCGTTCTCGCGCTCGACGTCGACTAAATGGAAATACCGGTGATACGTTCCCGAAATGCGGTCGCCCACATAGGAGAGGACGCGGATCACGGGCGAGGTGACGAAAAGAACGGGCCGGTCGAACCACCTTAAGCTTTCCGACTCCTCGATCTGGATATGGCGCGCGTAGAGGACCAAGGCGATTCCGACGAGGATCGCCGCGAAAACGATTTTTCTAAACCTAAGTCCCGAAAGAAACATGCGCAGGAGCCTCCGGAGTCGACCGGAGGCCGAATCAGGTGATCGTGATGCCTTTGAGCGTGTCGAGCTGATCGAGGGCCTTCCCCGTGCCCAGGACCACGCAGGTCTGCGGATCGTCCGCGATCATCACCGGCAGATCCGTCTCCTCGCGGATTAAGACGTCGATGTTGCGCAACAGCGCCCCGCCGCCCGCCATGCAGATGCCGCGATCGACGATGTCGGCTGCCAGCTCCGGCGGCGTCCGCTCCAGCGCCACCTTCACGGCCTCGATGATCGCGTTGATCGGCTCTTGGATCGCTTCCCGTACCTCCTCGGAATTGATCTCCAAGGTCTTGGGAACGCCGGCCACCAGGTCGCGCCCCTTGATCTCCATCGTGCGGACCTCGTTCTCCGGATAGGCCGTGCCGATGTTGATCTTGATCTGCTCCGCCGTCCGCTCGCCGATCAGCATGTTATATTTGCGCTTGAGGTAATTCATGATCGCCTCGTCCATCTTGTCGCCGGCGATCCGGATGGACTTGCTGTATACGACGCCCGCGAGCGAAATCACCGCCACCTGGGTGGTGCCGCCGCCGATGTTGACGATCATATTGCCCGACGGCTCGGTGATCGGCAGTCCGGCTCCGATGGCGGCCGCCATGGGCTCTTCGATCAAAAAGACCTCGCGGGCGCCCGCGGATTCCGCCGACTCGCGGACCGCGCGCTTTTCGACTTCGGTGATTCCGAACGGGACGGAGATGATGATGCGCGGGCGGATCAACGTCTTGCGGTTGTGCGCCTTGCGGATGAAGTAGCGCAGCATCGCTTCCGTCACCTCGAAGTCCGCGATGACGCCTTCGCGCATGGGGCGGATCGCCTCGATGTTGCCCGGTGTGCGGCCGAGCATTTCCTTGGCCTCCTTGCCGACGGCCAGGACCTTCTTCATGCCGCGCGGATCCTTCTGAACGGCGACGACCGAGGGCTCGAAGGCGATGATGCCCTTGCCCTTCACGTAAACGACGGTATTGGCGGTCCCCAAATCGACCGCAAGGTCGTTGGAGAAGAATCCTAAAAGGGAGTCGATGATCATAAATTTGAAGGCCCTGGGGTACCATCAAGGGGTGCGAAATATCAAGAAATTTGTTGATTTCGTTCGCTTTTTCGAATTAGTGCAACACCCCATGTTAGATCAAATGAGACGGCACGCTTCGAGCTGGGCGATCAAGGCCGCGTTAGGCCTGATCATCTTCACCTTCATTCTCTTTTTCGGATGGTCCCGGGTCTCCAACCGCTATGAGGACGCCCACCTGTACGTGGCCGCCGTAGACGGCCAGGGCATCCCCCGAAGGAAGTTCGACAACCTCTATCAGGCGAGCGTGGACCAGCTTCGCCAGAACATTTCGGGGAACCTGCCGGCGAACATGGAGGAGCTCCTGCGCGGCAACGTCTTGGACCAGCTGGTGACGAGGGAGATTCTGGTGCGCTACGCCAGGGACCTCGGACTGACGGTCAGCGACGAGGAAGTCGCCCATTACATCCAGAACAACACCGGCCTCTTCGCCGACGGCAAATTCGACCTGAAGGCCTACGAACAAAATTACCTCCCGACCTACCGTCAGCGCAACGGTGAGGACTTCGAGGAAGCCATCCGCCGCGATCTGCTGATCGAAAAGGTCCAAGTGCTGGTCATGGCGGCCTACGGTCCCTGGGAGGCCGAGTTGGACGACTCCCTCGACCAAATCGAAAAGGCCCGAAAAGCCTCCGAGCCCAAACAGGCCAAAGCCGAGAAAAAAACCGGCAAGGACAAGGGCAAGACTCCCGAAACGGAGCCCGAATCCGCGCCGCTGGCCCCCCAGGTCACCTCCGCCTCGCCTCTGGATCTTTTCACCGACTGGGTGCAGGATCTCCGTCAGAAGACCAAGGTAGAAACATACCAATAGCCGAAGATAAGAAGGACTCTCCGTGTCGTTTGTATCGGATTTGAATCAGGCCGGGGGGCGCGTCTACGAAGTCGGCGGCACCGTGCGCGACCGGCTTCTCGGCATCGCCCATAAGGACCGGGACCTCCTCGTCACCGGGTTGGCCCTGGACGCCCTGCTCAAGCTTTTGCGCCGGCACGGCGAGGTCTTCACCGTCGGCAAAAGTTTCGGCGTCCTGAAATTCCATCCCAAGGAGGATCCCGACACCGAATACGACATCGCCCTGCCGCGCAAGGAAGTCTCCACCGGCGTCGGCCACAAGGACTTCCAGGTCGATTACGACCCCTCCCTCCCCGTAGAAATCGACCTCTCGCGCCGCGACTTCACCGTGAACGCGATGGCTATCGAAGCCGCTTCCGGAAAACTCATCGATCCTTTCGGCGGCGAGAAGGATTTGAAGGACCGCATGCTCCGCATGGTCTTCGACCGCGCCTTCGAGGAGGACCCCTTGCGTCTCCTGCGCGCCGTCCAGTTCGCCGCCCGCTTCCGCCTCACGATCGAGCCCGCGACCTTTGAGGCGATGAAAAAGCACGCGGACTTGATCCGCACCGTTTCGCCCGAGCGCATCAGCGAGGAATTCCGCAAATTGTTCCTGGCGGACAAGCCGTCGGCGGGCTTCGTGGTCATGCGCGACTCGGGGCTGCTCCAGCCTCTCCTGCCGGAACTCTTCGAGAACGTCGGCGTCGAGCAAGGGAACAAGGCGCACAACGACGACGTCTTCCTCCACACCATGAAGGTGCTGGACGCCTCCCGCAAGGACGACGCCATCCCCTTTGCCGGCGACCTGGAGCTCATGCTCGCCGCCCTCTTCCACGACGTGGGCAAGGCGCGCACCCAGCGCTTCGACCCCGAAAAGAACCGCATGACGTTCTACGGCCATCAGATCCTCTCCAAACGCATGGCGCGCAAGCGCATGAACGCGTTGAAGATGACGACGATCGGCGTTAACCCAGAAAACGTCGCCCATTTGGTGGAGCACCACATGTTCCAGACCAAGGCGCACTTCAACGACCGCTCCATCCGCCGCTTCATCAACAAGGTGGGGCCCGAGCATATCCTGAAGCTCGTGGACCTGCGCATCGCGGACAACCGCGGCGGCAAGTATCCCGAGGGCATCAAGGGCGTGCTGCGACTGCGCCGGAAGATCCAAGACGAGCTCGACCGCAAGACCCCCTTCGGCGTGAAGGACCTGGCGGTGAACGGGACGGACCTGATGGGCTTGGGAATCCCGGAGGGGCCGGAGATCGGGCGCGTCTTGAAGGAACTCGTCGACTACGTGCTGGACGACCCGGAGATCAACACGAAGGAGGCTCTGCTTGACCTCTCGAAAAAAATCCTCGCGGGCGAAGCCCCGCCGCGTAAAAAAGAAGAAAAAGATCCCTTCGCCCCCGACGAAGACGGCTGCGTCGAGGAAGACCAAGAGTAAACAATTCGGCGAAGCCGAAATGATCGACGAGCTGTGGGAAACGATGGAGGCCCAAGCCCGGGAGCATCCGGAGGTGGCCCTCCTCCACGAACGCCTGGGCGGAGACGTCAAGCTGGTCGGTTTGACCGGCGGCATCGGCTGCGGCAAGTCCACGGTTTCCGGCATCCTCCGCGAGTTGGGCCTGCCCGTCATCGACGCCGACCAGATCGCCCGCGACGTCGTGCGCCCCGGGGAACCCGCCTACCTCGAGATCGTCCGCCGATTCGGCCAAGAGATCCTGGACGAAAGCGGTTCCGTCGACCGGGAGCGATTGGGATCCTTGGTCTTCGCCGACGGGGAAAAACGGAAGGTTCTGGAAGCGATCACGCATCCCTTCATCTTCCGCGCCATCGCCGACGAGGTTCATCGCCTAAGCCGCGAAAGAAAGGCGAAGGTCGTCGTGGTCGACGCCGCCCTGCTTTTCGAGTCGGGGCTTTCGGACAGCATGGACGCCAACATCGTCGTCTCCGTCCCCGAAGACGTCCAGGTCAGCCGACTGATGGCGCGGGACGGCATCAGCGAGGAATCGGCGCGGGAAAAGATCGCGGCCCAAATGCCCACGACCGACAAGGTCGAAAAGGCCGACCATGTGATCGACAACTCCGGCGGCCTGCTCGATACGCGGGCGGCGGTTCTGGAGATGTTTTCCCACTGATCAGGAAGCGGTCCGGCGGATGAAGGAGACTACGCCCACGCTGATATTGTCCTGCTTGAAACGCCCCACGACGGACGGATGGAAGACCTGGGCGGGATTGAAGCGGATGTTTCCGGTCGCGAGGTCCACGACGTAGGGGTCCGGCGCCCAGCCGTGACCCTCCACCTCCGCGCCGCGCACGAGATAGGCCGATCCGCTGAAAGGGACGAGAAAATAATGCACGGGCTTGCCGGCCTCGTCCGTCCGGCTTTGATAGCGCCAGGGGGACGCGTCGAGGGCGGGATCGGCCCCTTCCATTTCCAACGCCACTTCCCGACGGGCCTGGCGGACGCGGGTCGAGGTGATGTCGACGGCCCGCCCCTCCCGGTTGCACATGCGGCAGAGGCTGCAGCGGATCAAGGCGTCGCGCAAAAGAGCGTCGCGGATTCCGGCGGGCGTGAGATCGCCGGTCGTCCGCACGTGGTCGCGAACGACCTCCAGGATCTCCTCGTGCGAAATGTATTGCTCGGTCAAACCGTCCGACATGGGCAGCGCCAGATACGTCCGGCCCTCCAGGGTCGAGACCCTGTCCGTCGTCTGCATCTCCCGCGTCGAGGGCCGCATGCCGGCGGCCGTATCGACCACGTTGGAGGCCGGATCCAGCCGCACGATGCGCTCGTGTCCCAATAAGATGCGGCCGTCGGGCAACGTCGGAATCTGGTAGGAGACGGATTGGGTCTGCGTGGGGCGCGTGGACCAGTAGTCGATCCGTAAATCCTCAGCAGCCTCGGAGGCCGACCGGCCCGACGGCAGGCTGATCAGGAGAACTTCCGCGTCGCCGACCGTCCTCACCTCGAGCCAGCCTTCGGGATGAAGATGGACGCCGGCGATGACGGCCCCGCCTCGCGTGCCGCGGGCCAAATTATCGCGGAACATCTCGGAGTTCATCGACTCCAGCGTCCGCTCCAGGTCGAGGCCGGCGTCCACGGCCTCGTAGAAGGCGCGGCGGCCCAACTCTGCGGCCCGTTCGCCCGAGTCGTGGCCTCCCATGCCGTCGATCGCCACCATCATGGCGCCCGCATCCGGATGATTGCGGAAGGCCATGCGGTCCTGGTTCTCGTTATACTTGTCGATCAAGCCGCGGAAGGAGGCCGTCGCGGCGAAGGTCCCGTCGCTCTCCAGGCATCGGAACCAGGGAGAACCGAGATCCAAAAATTCCCCGCCCTCCGCACGCTCCTCCTTCAAGGGATCGACGAAACGAAAGGCCGTCCGGCCGACTTTCAAAACATCGTTCGCCGCAATCGCCGCATAGTCTTGAATCCGTCGGCCGTTGACGAAGACTCCCGAGCGAGAGGGAGACATGGTCCCGTCCTCGTGAAGGGCGCCGTCGACAACGATCCATCCTTCCGACGTGTGATAAATGGTTGCGCGAACGGAGTCCTCGGAACCCGGAGAATCGGCCGGATCGGCGCCGACCTTCACGTCGTTGTCGTCGGCCTGGCCGATGAGGAAAGGACGCCCGCTGATGTCGGGAACAAGAGGCGTGGCGGAGGCAAGGTCTCCGGCGGAGGAAGCGGGGGAACGGCGTTGCGAGCCTTGAGAGTCCGTAGAGACGCCTTCGTTCAAAAGGGCCGGCTGGGCGCCTTCCGTCCTCACGGGCTTTATGTCCGGCGACTTCTCTCCGTTCATCGCATGGCCCCCTCGGCAAAGAGGTCGGTGCTTTCGGAACAAACCGACCCGTCCCTCTGGAGTTGCAAACGCAATGCCAGAAAGGCGCTGCACAAAAACACTCTAAATATCTGATTTTACTTATTATCGACGGGTAAAGAGGCAGCGGTTGCTTCTCAAATGCAACGCCCCCGGGTTCTAATAAACCCAGGGGCGCGCTTTAAGAATCAAAAGAATTTCAGGCTCTTGCGACTATCTCCGGCCGCGATCGCGGTTGCCGGAATGGGGAGGACGGCCGGAGTGGCCTCCGCCATCGCGGCGGTCGCGGGGACCGTCGCGGCGCGGACCGCGGTCTTCGCGCGGAGGAGGCGGTACGTAACCTTCCGGAGGCGGCATTGTCTCCTTTCGAGACAGGGCGATCTTTCCGTCCGGTTCGAGGCGAATGACCTTGACCATCACCTCATCCCCTTCATTGAGGATATCCCTCACCTGGTTGACCCGATGGTAATCGATCTCGGAGATATGAAGCAGTCCGTCGGTGCCGGGGAAGAGGTTCACGAAGGCGCCGAACTCGGCAATCTTCACCACGCGGCCGCGATAGGTCTTTCCCAACTCGGGAACGGCCGTCAGCTCTTCCACCTTCTCAACGGCGCGGGCCATGGCCTCTGCATCGTTGGAGTAGACCTTCACGGTGCCGTCGTCCTCGACGTCGATCTTGCAGCCCGTCTCGTCGACGATACCGCGGATGTTCTTGCCTCCGGGTCCGATCAGGGCGCCAATCTTCTCCTTGTCGATCTTCAGGGTCTTGATGCGCGGCGCGTACTGCGAAAGCTCGGTGCGCGGCTCGGCCAGGCCTTCCTTCATCTTACCTAAGATGTGCAGACGGCCCTGACGGGCCTGTTCGAGGGCGTTGGCGAGCAGAGCGCCTTCGACGCCGGCGATCTTGATGTCCATCTGAAGGCCGGTGATGCCCTTCTCCGTCCCCGCCACCTTGAAGTCCATGTCGCCCAGGTGATCTTCATCACCCAGGATATCGGAAAGGATGGCGACCTTGTCGCCTTCCTTCACCAACCCCATGGCGATGCCGGCCACAGGAGATTTGACGGGAACACCGGCATCCATGAGCGATAACGTGGCACCGCAAACCGAGGCCATCGACGAGGATCCGTTGGACTCGAGGATCTCGGAAACAATCCGGATCGTGTACGGAAATTCGGTTTCGGATGGCACCATGCGGGCGATCGAGCGCTCCGCCAAGGCCCCGTGGCCGATCTCGCGCCGGCTGGAGCCGCGCATCGGCTTCACCTCGCCTGTGCAGAACGGAGGGAAGTTATAATGAAGCATGAAACGCTTGGTCCATTCGCCGGTCAGGGCGTCGATGATCTGCTCGTCGTCGCCAGTGCCGAGCGTCGCCGCCACCAGGGCCTGCGTTTCGCCGCGCGTGAAGAGCGCCGAACCATGGGCGCGCGGGAGAAGCCCCACCTCCACCGTGATCGGGCGGATCTGGTCGTACTTGCGGCCGTCGATCCTTACCTTCTCATCGGTGACCATCTCGCGCATGAGCTTGTACTGAAGGTCCTCGAAATAATGCTTCACCTTTTTGGCCAGCGCTCCCGTGTCATCGGCGGGCACCTTCGCCTGGGCGAGCTCCTTCTCCAGCGTCGAAATGGCCTCCTGGCGTTTCTGCTTCTCAGGAGTGCGCAAGGCCGCTTTCAGGCGCGCCTCCGCGAAAATGCGGACCTCTTCGGCGAAGGCTTCGTCGACCTCGGGGGACTTGACGTCCATCTTGGGCTTGCCGGACTTGGAGCGAAGGTCTTCCTGGATTTTAAGAATGGGCTGAAGGGAACGATGGGCGAAGGAAATTGCCTCGACCACGTCGGCCTCGGAAACTTCCTGAAGGTCGCCTTCCACCATCATGACCGCGTCGCGGCTGCCCGCGACGACGAGGTTGATGTCGGATGCGTCCAACTCCTCGGAAGTGGGATTGCACTTCAATACGCCGTCCACGCGAGCGACGCGAACGCCGGCGATCGGGCCTTGGAACGGCACTTCGGAAAGGAGCAAAGCCGCGGAAGCGCCCGTCATGGCCAACATGCCCGGCTCGCTGTCGGCGTCGGCCGAGAGCACCGTCGCCAAGACCTGAGTGTCGTAATAAAAACCTTCGGGGAACAACGGGCGAATGGGGCGGTCGATAAAACGACTGGTCAACGTCGCCAGCTCGCTGGGGCGTCCTTCGCGCTTGAAGAATCCGCCCGGGATCTTGCCCGCGGCGAACGTCCTTTCGATGTATTCGCAGGTCAGCGGAAGAAAATCCGCGCCTTCCTTGGGCTTCTTCGCAACGACGGCCGTCACGAGGACGATGGTGTCACCCATGCGCACCGTGACCGATCCTCCGGCCTGCTTGGCCATCTTACCGGTTTCAATGGTGATGGTCCGGCCTCCGATTTCAGTTTCGACTTTGTTGATCATAGAACGATCTCCTTAAAATCCGCACCCGTAGCAACGAGATGCACGACTTCCTTTGACTGTGATTGACGGACGACGTCCCTAATGGCGCCGTAACTTCATTTTATTGGGGATTCCCGAGAAGAGTGAGGGTCCTGATAACTTATAACTCCGCCCTCCGCAGCGTATCGCGAAGGAGGGCCGTTTCATAAATTATCAGTCGCCTGGTCTCCCCCTACTTACGAAGCCCCAGATCCTTGGTGACGCGGCGGTAATTGTCCGCGTTCTTATTCTTCAAATATTCGAGAAGACGGCGGCGCTGTCCGACCAGCTTCAAAAGGCCGCGGCGCGATTGGTGGTCCTTCGCGTGTCCCTTGAAATGATCCGCCAGGTGCTCGATGCGCTGGGTTAACAGGGCGATCTGAACCTCGGCTGAACCGGTGTCCTTCTCATGAGTCTTGAATTTCGAAATGACGGTCTGTTTGACGTTTTCCATAACTAGCCAAGAACGCTAACACGCGGTTTTTCGCTTGTAAACGGGATATTTGGAAAGTTCCCGCCTCAAAACGGTCAAAGTGCGCCGCTTAACGGCGGGAAAAGCCCCCGGAAGGGTAAAGCCGGCGGCCCGGCGGTGCCCCCCTCCCCCCAAACGCACGGCGGCGGCGCCCACATCCGCATAGGTTTTGGACCTTAAACTGACCCTCCAGCCCTCCTTCGACTCCCGAAAGAGGACCGCAATCTCGACCGACGCCAAGGTCCTGGGATAATCCACGAAGTCATCGGCCATCTCGATCCGGGCGCCCGACCTCCGGAGCATGGCGCGGGTCACCGTTACGCATCCGATCCTCCCGCCGTCGAAGAGTTCCAACGTTCCCAGGGCACGTTTCAAGAGATCCAATCGCCCTCTGGCGGCCATGTCGTTGAGGGCGCGTGAGACAGCATCGGGGTTCGCGCCGGCGCGGACCAACGCGGAGGCAAGGGACAGGACGCCGGCGTCGGTATTGGCATAGCGAAAGTTACCCGTATCCGTGACCAGCGTCACGTAGAGAGACGTGGCGATCGCCCGGTCGATTTCCAAGCCCAAACGGCGGAGAAGCCGGTGAACGACGACGCCGGACGAGGCCGCATTCGGATCCACGACCCGGAGATCGCCGTCACGAGCGCCCCGGGCGTGGTGGTCCAAAATCACGGTTGGTCCTTTTCCTGGATGCGAGAGGAAAACTTCGCCGACGCGGATTAAGTTAGAGCAATCGACGACGAACGTGGCGTCGAACATCTCCTTGTTTCCTAAAGTGCGACTTACTTTGGAGCTGCCGGGGAGAAACCGAAGCGGCCCGGGAACGGGATCGGCATCGTAAACCTTCGCCGTTTTACCGAACTTTCGCAGGCCGGCGGCCAGGGCCAGGGCGGATCCCAAGGCATCGCCGTCGGGATTGCGGTGGGTCGCCACGAGAAAGCGCCGGCCTTTCCGGATGATCCGGGCCGCGGCGGACAAGCTCTCAGAGCTTTGAAAAGAGCCCCTCGATGCGCGAGACTTCTTCGCTCGTATCGTCATAAAAGAATTGGATTTCGGGAATCGACTTCAAGCTGACCTTCGTGGCCAGCTGCCTGCGGACGAACCCTCTCGCGCGATCCAGGGCCTGCTGGAGCTCTCCCCTCTTCTCCTTGGGGACGGAGGCCTCGTAGTAGATGCGCGCGGTCCCTATATCCTTCGTCACTACGGCCCTCGTCACCGTCAGCCCTTGCAGGAGGGGGTCCGTCATCTCGAAGAGGAGAATGGAGCTGACGGCGTGCTGGATTTCTTCCTGAATTCTTTGGATGCGATGAGTGGCCATCTAATTTCTTAAATTCGCTCAGAACTCGATCAAATCGGTCCGCCGGTCGGTGATCCGCGCAAGATCCATGGACTCGATCGACTCGATCATCCGGTCGACCAGCGAGGAAAGAACGCCCCCGTCGCTTCCGACGACGGCGAATCCCAAGGCCGCCCTTTGCCACAGATCCTGAAACTCGACTTCGGCGACGTTGACCCCGAACTTCTCCGACGTGCGGCCCATGATTCGTTTCAAGATCTGCCGCTTCTCCTTCAAACTGTGGGTTTCGGGGAGAAAGAGCTCGAGCCTTGCGGCGGCGATGATCACGGAAATCAGAGTTTGGTGGCGATTTCCTGGACCTCGAAGGCCTCGATCACGTCGCCGACCTTGACGTCGTTGTAGTTTTCGATCCCGATGCCGCATTCGAGGCCGGTCGCCACTTCCTTGGCGTCCTCCTTGAACCGCTTAAGGGACGAGATCTTGCCCTGCGTGACGACCTTGCCGTCGCGCAACAGGCGGACCGTCGCGGTCCGCAGGATCTTGCCGTCGTTGACGAAACAGCCGGCGATCGTTCCGATCTTCGAGATGGAAAAGGTCTGCCGGACTTCCGCGCGCCCCAGGTACCGCTCTTCGTAAGTGGGCTGAAGAACGCCTTCCATGGCCTTCTTCATGTCCTCGATGACGTCGTAGATGATGTCATAGGTGCGGATCTGCACCTTTTCGCGCTCGGCCAACGTGCGCGCGTTGGCGTCGGGACGCACGCTGAAACCGATGACGATGGCGTTGGAGGCGATCGCCAGCATGACGTCGGACTCCGTAACGGCGCCCACGCCCGTATGGATGACGGAAATCGAGACTTTTTCCGATTTGATTTTTGAAATGGCCTCGCGAAGGGCCTCGACGGATCCCTGCACGTCGCCTTTCACGATCACCTTCACTTCCGGAATCCCGCCCTTCACCGATCGGGCGTACAAATCTTCGAGGCGCGTCGGCAAAACCGGAGCCTGGGTCCTGATTTCGCGCGCCTTCTTCTCGCGATGCTCGGAGATGAGCCGAGCGTCCTCTTCGGAAGTCATGACGTTCAGCTTGTCGCCCGCCATCGGCACGCTCGAAAGGCCCAGGACCTCGACGGGCTTCGAAGGACCGGCTTCTTTGACGTTCCGACCCAGCGCGTCCACAAGAGCTCGCACCTTTCCGGAAGCCAAGCCGGCGACGATGATGTCTCCGACCCTCAAAGTCCCTTCCTGGACGATGACGGTGGCAACCGGGCCGCGTCCCTTGTCCAGGCGGGCTTCGATGATGGTGCCGACGGCGCGCTTGGTTTCGCTCGCCTTCAATTCCAGAACTTCCGCCTGCAAAAGGATCATCTCCAGCAATTCGTCGATTCCCTTGCCTGTCTTCGCGGAGACGGGGGCCAGGATCGTGTCGCCGCCGAGGCGTTCGGAAACCAAGTTGTGCTCCATGAGCCCGCGCTCCACGCGTGCTTGGTCGGCCTCCGGTTTGTCGATCTTGTTCACCGCGACAATCAGGGGAACCTTGGCGGCCTTCGCATGGTTAATGGCCTCCACGGTCTGCGGCATGATGCCGTCGTCGGCCGCGACCACCAGGATGACGATGTCGGTGACCTGGGCGCCGCGGGCGCGCATGGCCGTGAACGCTTCGTGACCCGGCGTATCCACGAACGTGATGCGTCCTTTGGGCGTGTCCACGTCGTAGGCGCCGATATGCTGCGTGATGCCGCCGGCCTCGCCCGCCGCCACCTGCGTCTTCCGGATGGCGTCCAACAGGGAGGTCTTGCCGTGGTCGACGTGCCCCATGACGGTCACGATGGGGGGACGCGGCATCTTTTCGCCTTCGTCTTCGACCTTCTCCGGCTTGTCGATGACGGACGCCTCGGCGAAGGCGACGTTCTCGACCTCGTAACCGAAATCGTGGGCCACCAGGGTCGCCGTATCCGTATCGATGGCGTGGTTGACCGTCACCATCATGCCGAGTTCGATCAACTTTTTGACGACGTCGGTCGACTTGATGCTCATGCGTTTGGCCAGATCGGCGACGGTGATGTTGCCTTCGATCTTGACCACGCGCTTGATGGCCTTCGGCGTCGTAATTTCCGTCTTTTTGAAATCCCTGCGGGTGAGGACCTTGTGCTTCTTCTTAGAGCTCTTTTCAGGGCGAAAAACGCGCTCCAAACGCTCCGGAGCGGATTCCATCAGGTCGGCGGCGCGCTTCAAGCCCCCGGCCCGGTCGATCATCTCCATTTCGATCTCGTCGCGGCTCTTTTTCTTGGTCGCGACCTTCTTGAGCAACCGTTCGCGCTCCGCGGCCTCCGGCGATTCGGCGGCGGCGCCGGGCGCCGCAGGATGACGGGGCGTCACAGCGGTGCGCGGCGCCGCCTGGGTGACGACGGCCACCAACTTCTCGTTGCCAGAGGAGGGAGACGGAGTCACAGGCGCAGCGGCTTTTGCGGGTGCCTCGGAAGCAGGCGCGGAGGAAGCGGCCGTTTCCGCGGATTTCGCCTCTTCCTTCTCTTCAGCAACCCCACCGGGCGCAGCGGTAGCCGGTGCCGGAGCCTCGCTCTCGGCTTTGGCGCGACGGCGAATGACCGTCGCTTTAACGCGCTTCTCTTCGACTCCCGTTTTTACTTCCATAAATCCTTAGGTTCCCGTTGCCGTCAGGCTCGAGCGACAGGTTTCCACCAATTGCTGCGATTTCGCCAGGGGGATGCCGGTTTTTTCCGACAGCTCCTCGGGCGTGAATTGTGCCACCTGCGAAGGGGCCGTAATACCCGCGGCGGCCAGGAGTTCCAGGGTCTTGGGTCCGACACCTTTGACGGTTTCCAAGGGCACCTCGCCCTCTGCCGGCGGCGGGATGACCATTCCTTCGCCCTCCCCGCCTTCGCCGCCCTGCCGTTTCTTTTCGATATAGGCCTTCGCCGCGTCCTTCAGTTCCTGAAGGCGTCCCGCGCTCATGCCGGGGATCTGTTGAAGCTCCTCGATGGACGCCGCGTTGATCTCCTCGGGACTCCGGAAGGCGTGACTGTAGAAGATCATCGCCGAGGCCTCGTCGATCCCTAAAGCCTCCGCCAGCGTCTTCTTGGCCTTTTTGGCCATCTCATCCAACTTGGTTTCGCTGTAGATATCGATGTTCCAGCCGGTGAGTTCCGCGGCCAGCCGCACATTCTGTCCGCGCTTGCCGATGGCCAGCGAGAGCTGGTCGTCCGGAACGATGATCTCCATGCTCCGGTCCTTTTCATTGATGATGACCTTCGCGACTTCGGCGGGAGCGATGGCGTTGCACACGAACTTCGCGGCGTCCGGGTCCCAAGAGACGATGTCGATCTTCTCGCCCCGCAGCTCCTGGACGACGTTCTGCACGCGCGATCCCTTCATGCCGACGCAGGCGCCGACGGGATCCACGTCGCTGTCTTTGGAATAGACCGCGATCTTGGAGCGCAGGCCCGGCTCGCGGGCGGCGCTGCGGATCTCGACGATTCCTTCGGACACCTCGGGGACTTCCATCTCGAAAAGCTTCATCAATAATCCGGGATTGCGGCGGCTTAGGATCAGCGAGGGGCCGCGCGTTGTCTTCTGAAGGGCCAAAAAGTAGGCCTGGATGCGGTCGCCCGGCTTGTAGTCTTCCGTCCGCACCTGCTCGCGGGGAGGAAGAACGGCTTCCGTCCGGCCGAGATCGACGATGACGTTGCCCTTCTCGACCCGGCGGATGATGCCGGTGATGAGCTCGTTGACCCGGTTACGGTATTCGTTGAAGACGATGTCCCGCTCGGCGTCGCGGACCTTTTGTATGATGACCTGTTTGGCCGTCTGCGCGGCGATGCGGCCCAAGAACGTGTTGTCGAGCTTTTCGCCGATGCTGTCGCCGATCTGGGCCTCCGGATCGAGCTCCGCGGCCTGCTTCGTGTCGACTTCCGTGTAGGGATTGGCGACGCTCTCGACGACGGTCCGGAACTGGAAGAGCTCGACCTCGCCCAACTCTTCGTTGAAACGGGCCTCTATCTCCCTTTCATGGCCGTATTTCTTGCGCGCCGCCGTCAGCATCGCGGCCTCAATGGCCTCGATCAAGACTTCCTTGGGGATGGATTTTTCTTTTCCGACCTGCTCGATGATTTTCGTTAGATTCTGCAACATGGACGAACCCGCCTCCTTAAAAAACCAAATGCGCCCTTTCGATCAACGCCAAAGGCACCCGAAACTCCTGCCGATCGATCTCCATCACGACCTTTCCGTCCTCGACGGAACGGATCAGGCCTTTGTAGTTCCGGCGGTCTCCGTATTCAACCACCGGCTGAGCCGTCGTCACCGCCGCCATCTTGCCCGCGTACTTCTGAAAGTGCTCCGGCTTCGTCAGCGGGCGATCCAGGCCGGGAGAGGAAACCTCCAAAACCGACCGCTCAACCAGGACCCCTTCGACCTCCAGCATCGTCTCGATCTCTCGCGAGACGCGCTCGCAATCGCCGACGCTGACCCCGCCCTCTTTATCCACGAACAACCTTAAGATCCGGCGTCCGTGTTCCGTCAAAAACCGGGCATCGACCAGCTCGAAACCCAGGGGACTTAGGACCGGCTCCACGAGAAATCGGATTCTTTCAAGGTTTGCCTGGCCCATAAAATGCAAAAGTGGGCTCAACGGCCCACTTTCGGTACTGCTCCGAAAATGTAGGAATTTTCTAGCGAATCCCGCACCCGAAATCAACCCCAAAAATATCGGGGTCTTAGGGTGCCGTGTGCCGCCTGAGGGACTCGAACCCCCACGGAGTTGCCCCCATCGGATTTTGAGTCCGACGCGTCTACCAGTTCCGCCAAGGCGGCTAGCCTTAATGCTTGATGAATTCCCAAAGACGCGACGGCGTGATCGGCGTCTCGGTCTCTCCCCTACAGGAGAGCCAGCAGATATTACAAGAGTTCTCTTCGACTTTTTTGGGCTCGTACTCGGTCCAATGGGTCATCACCGGCATCTCCGAACAACGTTTGATGTAGCCGTCCGGCGTCATTTGGACGAAATTGACGCCCGCCTTGCAGTCGTCCATGTGGCCTTCGCGGAAGAACTCGGGGATCCGGTTCAGATACCAATCGGATGTCATGATGTTGCCCTGCGTTTTTTTCAATTCGAGCAATTGACCGACGACGTCCTTCAGCTTCGAGAGCTCTTCCTCGCGCACTTTGTAATCACCCTTGTCGTTCTTGTAGGTGCTGTAGGAGCTGAACGAGATCTTCGCGCCCCAGGCGTGCGCCTCTTTGGCGAGCGGCACGATGTGGTCCAAGTTGTGGTGCATGATCACCGTGTTGAACCCCACATTGTCATAACCCTGCTTGGTCAACGACGGCACCAACTTTCGAAAATGATCGGTCAGGCCTGGGAGCTGCCTCTCGCGGTCATGCGTCTCGTCGATATAATTCCTGGAAATCGTGATTTGATCCACGCCGTGGTCGGTCAGCTCCTTGAATTTTTGCTCGGTCAGGAGCTGGCCGTGCGTGATCATCGTCAGATACGTCACGTAAGGCCTCACTTGATCGACGATGTCGACGAAGTCTTTTCGAAGAAGAGGCTCGCCGCCGTTTAATGAGAGGACGATCGGCCGGAACTTCTTCATGATCTCGCCGTAATCTTTAAGCTGCGGATAGTCCTTGATCTCCCAGCACGGACAGAAGTCGCATTGGGCGTTGCACAGCTTGGTGACTTCCAGATTGATCAACTTGGGCCAGCCCTTGGCCTTGTTTCGGAGGAAGTTATAAAAGCCCTTGGCCTTCTTGGCGGCTGTAAAATTTTTGGAAAGCATGTCTTGTTTACTGCGGAGGGAGACCCGCCTTGGCGCCAGCCGGCTCCTCGTCGCGCTTCATGGAGAGGAAAACGATCCAGGTCAGGTTCGAACCTACGGCGGTGAGGATGAGGATCCAATCCAATTTGTTGAAAAGGCAAAGAACCATGAAGAAAAGCGCGAAGAAATCGCGCTTCATCATGAATTTCAGCTTGCCCAGGGCTTTCACGATGAAACTCTGATCGTCGTCCTCCAGACCCCGCGCGATGTGCTTTTGCACGGTGACCAAACTGCCCGAATCCGTATTTTTGACCAGGTGCAGGTACATGGAGCCCAAGGTCATGAGAATGCCGAATCCCATGAGGAAACCGATCGGTCCGAGAGCGCCCTGCCCTTGTCGGTAGGCCCCCACGGCGACGCCTGCGAAAAAAGCGATGTAGGTGACGTTATCGCAGACCGTGTCGAGCCATTCGCCGAACTTAGACGAGGCGAGTTTCAGCTTGGCGATCTCGCCGTCGCAGCCGTCGTAAATGGAGGCGAACTGGAAAAGGATGCCGCCGATGGCGACTTCCCAAGGAGTTCCGAGAGAGACCAGGAAACCCGACAAGAGACCGATGACCAGGGCCGACCACGTGATTTGGTTGGGCGTCAGCGGCGTCTTGACGAAGACGCGGGAGATCAGCGTGGAAATGCGCCGGTTGATATTTTTTGAAATGAAGCCGTCGGTCTCCTTTAAAACCGATCCGAACAAGACCTTTTCCGCCTGCTTCAAGCTCTCCGGCGTATCGACGTCCTGCCAGAAGAGCGGTTTGATGGTCGCTGTCTTCGCCTTCCCTTGGGAGGCCAAGATCCGCATGGCTTCGGAGAGGCTGCCGCCTCCGTCCTCGCACGCCTTCTCCAGGGCGGGAAAAATGCCGGGGCTGCAGAGAAACAAGCCCGTATCGATGGCGTCGTAATGCGGAATCTCCTTGCCGATGGAAACGATGGCGCCTTCGCTCGTCTTTACTTTCGTCGCATCCGGGAGATCGAAAACCTCCGAGATGCGCCGGTCGACCGCCAGGATCACCTCGCCGGGGCGGATCTTCTCGTTCACCAGGCCGGTCAAAATCTTCCAATCGAAGACGTGATCGGACATCATGAGGACGAAATCATCGGTCAGGTACTCGCGCGCCTTGAGGACGGAATGTCCGTTGGACTTGGTCCAATCCGGGTTCTCCACGAACTGGATCGACACGCCCAGCTTGGCCTGCCGTTTCTCGAGCTTCTTCCGGATCACGTCGCCCTTGTAACCGATGACGATGACGAATTCGACGATGCCGGCCTTCTTGGCCGAGAGGATGGCGCGCTCGATCAGGGTCAAGCCGGCGACCTTATAAAGAGGCTTGGGACGCTCCCCCTCCCAACTGCGAAGACGGCTTCCCTGACCTGCGGCAATGATCACTGCTTTCACGATATCTTTCATAATACATGCGGGTCGGGTCGCGTCAACTCCTTCAAATAGATAGTTGATATCCTTAAAGGTTTTTTCTTTTTGACACTTCAGTGACCATTCCGGGGAACCGGCGGTTCAGGCGCCGTAAAGCAGGAAATAAACGACAACCCCCGTGACGGAGACGTACATCCATACGGGGAGGGTCACCCGGGCGAGCTTGCGATGGGCCTCGAAGCGCCCCTTGGCGGCCAAATAGAGGGTCCGAATGGCCAGAACGGGCGTCATCGCGGCCAGCACGGTATGGGTCCCCAAAACCGAGAGGTAGACCGTTTTCATCGCCCCGGTTCCGGGATAGCGGTGGACGCCCGTCAGGTAAAAACGGGTCAGGTAAGAAACGAGAAAAACGACGGAGGTGGTGAACGCCGCGATCATGAAACGCCGGTGCGTTTCGGTTTTCCTTCCCCGAATCGCCAGATAGCCCAAACACAAAAAGACGAAGGCCAGCCCGTTCAGGAAGGCGTTCACCGCCGCCAGGTTATCTCCCAGGTTGTTCACGGCGTTCCCGTCTCCTTTTGCAGGCGCCGGGCGGCAGTCTTAAGTTCCGCCTGTCCCAACGCGTTGGAGTCGAAATAACCCCGCATCCGTCCCTGCTTATCGATCAGGACGAATTTTTCCGAATGGAAGATATCGGTTTCGGAGGCTTTTTGAAGGCTTAACTTGAATCCCTCCGAGACCGTTTTCCGGATAGTCTCGACGTCGCCAGTCAGAAAGGACCACGTCTCCGGCCGCGCGCCGAATTGATCGGAATACTGTTTCAGCCTCTCCGGCGTGTCGGTTTCGGGGTCCACCGTGATGGAGACCAGCCGCACGCCCGGCAATTCTTTGCCGACGGCGCTTAAGTTCTGGGTCATCAGGGGGCAGGCGGCGGCGCATCCCGTATAGATGAAATCGGCGATCCAGACCGAGCCGGCCAGATCCTTCTTCGAGACCGTCCTTCCCGTTTGATCCGTCAGGGAAAACTCCGGAACGTCACCAAGAATCGGAATGGGTTTGGCGCAAGAAGCGAGGACGAGGAGGACCAAGGCGGCCGGCGCGGCCCTTCTGAGGATTGCATTCACGGCGCTCGTATGAAATAAGCGCGATCCCATGTCAACGACGGCTTCCTCCGGGACCAACCGGAATCTGCTGATTCTCTTCAGCGTCATCGTATTGGACTTGATCGGTTTCGGGGTCGTCATGCCGATCCTCCCCTTCTATGCCAAGCAATACGGGGCCAATGCGACCGTTTTGGGCGCGCTGCTGACCTCCTATTCGGCCATGCAGTTCGCCTTCTCGTCGCTGTGGGGGAAACTCTCGGACCGGATCGGGCGCAAAAACGTCCTCTTGTTCACGATCGCCGGCTCCGCCGCGTCCCTGACGATCTTGGGATTGGCAGATTCCCTCCTTCTGCTCTTCGTCGGGCGCATTCTGTCCGGCATCTTTGCGGCGAACATCAGCGTCGCGTCGGCCTATGTCACGGACGTCACCACCGAGGAGAACCGGTCCAAGGGCATGGGGATGATCGGCGCGGCCTTCGGCATCGGCTTCCTGTTGGGACCGGCCATGGGCGGGATCCTTTCGCGGCACGGTTATCACGTGCCCATCCTGGCTGCCGCGGGCTTAAGCGCCTTGAACTGGATTTACGCCTTCGCCCGCTTGCCGGAGCCGGCACGGCATCACAAGCCGGAGGAAGTCATCAAGACGAGCGTCCTCTCGCACCGGCCGATTCTCCTGTTTTGCGCGATCTACTTCCTCTTCACGGTGGCGGTGAGCCAGTTGGAGGCCACGTTCGCCTTCTTCATGATGCAACGGTTCAACTACGACGCCATGCACGTCTCCTACATCCTGGCCCTGATGGCGTTGATCATGGTTGGCATCCAGGGCGGCCTGATCCGCACGCTCACGCAAAAATACGGCGAGCCTCTGCTGCTGGTCTCGGGCGCCCTCCTTCTGGCGGCCTCGTTCGCGTTCGTGCCTTGGAGCCCGACGGTGGTGCTGCTCCTCCTGCCCTTGGGATTTTCGTCGGTAGGCCGGGGCATCAGCCAGCCTTCGCTGATGAGCTTGGTTTCGAAAAAATCCCCGCCGCACATGCGGGGGGCGGTGATGGGAACCTTTCAGGCGAGCGCCAGCTTGGGCCGCGTGGTGGGTCCGGTCCTCGCGGGGACCCTCTTCGACGTCAGCGCGCCCCTGCCCTTCTACGTCGCCGGCGGACTGATGGCGGTGGTTTGCGTCCTGTCGTTGAACGTGTAAGCGAATTAAGTCCGAGCATCCAAGGCGAGCACGCCTAGGAGAACGGGCAGGTAGACGATCGAAGCCAGAAAGAAACTCTTCGCCCAGCCGACGCCGGCGTCCTTCCGGAATCCCAGACAGCCCCACGCGAAAAAGACGACGCCCAACGCGGCCGCGGTGATCAGATAGAGGCGCCCCGCCATGCCGAAGGAGACCGGATACAGAGAGACCGCCACGAGACCAGCCAGATAGCGGACGATCATGTGCTTGGTCGCCTCCTCCCCCTTTTCGAGAGGCATGATCCGGATCCCCGCCTTTTCGTAGTCGTCCTTGCGGAAGAGCGCGATGGCCAGGAAATGGGGGATCTGCCAGAGGAAAAGGATCGCGAAGAGCACCAGTCCGGGAAAATCCTGTGGAAAATGAAGCGTGCCCGTCGCCGCCGTCCAACCCATCAGAGGCGGCATGGCCCCCGGCACGGCGCCTATCAGCAGGGCCGCGTGGCTCTTCTGCTTCAGCGGGGTGTAGAAGAGCACGTAGCTCACGAAGGCGATGACGCCCAGAATCCCCGTCAGGACGTTCACCTCCAGGGACAACAGAACGATGGCGACCACCGCCAGAAGGAGACCGACGCCCAGGGCGATCTCCGGCGACATCCTCTTGGCCGGCAGGGGACGGTTTCGGGTGCGGGCCATCAGGGCGTCGGAATCCCGTTCCATATACATGTTCAAGGCGTTCGCGGCACCGACCAGAAGCACGGTTCCCAGAAGAGCGGCGAAAATCAGAAATACCGAAGGGGTTCCGGGGGCGAGCCATAATCCTCCCGCCGTGGTGGCGATCACCAGGGCGGTGACACGGGGCTTGAGCAGAACGATGAGATCGGAAGGATGGCTTAAGTAGAGCGAGGACCCCAAGATCATGCAAGGACCTCGCGCGACTGGAACGGAAGACGCACGACGCCCGCCCGGTTCGTCAGGAAGACCAGGGATATCAGGACGGACCACAATAAAGCGGCCATTCCCAGATGCGCCGTGACGGAGACGATACCCAACTGGGTCCACACGCTCGCCAGACCCAAGCCGACCTGGATCAGCACCAGAAGAGGAGCGACGTTGCTTAAGAAACGGACGCGTCCGTCCCCTCCCCGCACGATGAAGGGAAGCGGAAGAACCGCGAGGGCCGCGACGACGCCCATCCAGCGGTGGGCCATGTGCAAAAGAACGATCGGAGGCATGTGGGCGGGCCAGAGCGAACCGTAACAAAAGGGAATCTCCGGACAGACAAGCCCCGCCCCGGTGTGTCTCATGAAGGCACCCAGCACGCTTTGAGCGTAGACCAATACCGCCGCGGCCTTGACCCAACCGGCCCCCGTGGTCCGCGTCGCGGGCCTGGGGGTTTCCGTTTTCCAGGCGATGTAAAGAATCACGGCCAGGAAAATAAAGGACGTCGCCAGATGGGCGGTAGACACGGCTGTCGGCAACCGGAGAAGGACCGTCACCCCTCCGAGCACGCCTTGGAAAATCACCAGGAAGACGGCGAAGAATCCCAAGGCCTGCAGGTTCTTTCTCTTCTTATAAAGGAGGGCCGAGAGAACGATGGTCAGAAGCCCCACGCTGGCCGCCGCCAGACGGTGGCTGTGCTCGATGGCCACGCCGCCTTTCATTTCCGGCATCAAGCTTCCGTAACACGTCGGCCAATCCGGACAGGCCAAGCTGGATCCGGTGTTGTGAACGACGCCGCCTAAGAGAATCAGGCAAAAAATGAGGCCGGCGAGAATAACGGCGAAGCGATGTTCTTTCATATTTTCGGATTTTTCCGGAATTTCAAAACGCCGGAAGCCCTATCCGGGTTTGGCCTTGCTGTCAATTCGCCCAAAGCCTGTTCCAAACTGCTTCTTAGTCTTGACGCGCCCAACCACGCATGTTAGGCGCACGATCCAAATTAAAGATTTTCTTAGTTATTTTCGGAAATCACATTAGGAAACGCTATGGACACTCCCTCGATCTATGGGTGGTATCTCCCGCCCAACTACTCGGCCCACGGCGCGATCATCGATCAATTGATCGTCATCATGCATGTCTTCATGGTCGCCCTCTTCGTGGGCTGGGGCCTCTTCTTCGTCTACTGCCTCATCCGTTTCCGGCAACGCGCCGGACATAAGGCGACCCACGATCTCCCGCACAGCAAACTGCCCAAGTTCCTGGAAATCGCCGTCGTTCTCTTCGAAGCCGCCGTGCTGGTGGGACTCTCCTATCCGGCGTGGTCGAAACTGAAGACCTCGTTTCCCAACAAGGCGGACGCCACCAATATCCGCATCGTCGCCCAGCAGTTCGTCTGGAACGTTCAGTACCCCGGCCCCGACGGCGTTTTCGGCCGGACGGATCCGAAATCGGTTTCCGACAGCAACCCTATCGGCTTGGATCTGAACGATCCGGCCTCCAAGGACGACATCACCACGCTCAACCAGCTCCATTTCCCGGTCAATAAGCCGGTCATTGCGGAGCTGAGCTCCAAGGACGTCATCCATAGCTTCTTCATCCCCGTCCTCCGCGTGAAACAGGACGCGATACCCGGCATGAAAATTCCCATCTGGTGGGAGGCCAACCACACCGGCCAGTTCGAAATCGGCTGCGCCCAGCTGTGCGGCAACGGCCATACGACGATGAAGGGCTACGTCAGCATCGATTCGCCGGAAGACTACAAGACCTGGTTCGACGAGCAGCAAAAGGAGCTGAACCCTCCGCCGGCGGAACCGGCTGCAGCGCCCGCGTCGCAACCGACCAATTGATTTAGAGGATTACTATGAGCCATCACCCAGAGAAACACGAAGACAAGCATGAACACGAAGGCCATCACGAACTGGGATTCATCCGGAAGTACGTCTTTTCGGTGGATCACAAGGTTATCGGGATCCAATATTCCATCACCGGGTTGCTCTTCCTGTTCTTCGGCTTCTCTCTCATGATGATCATGAGATGGCAACTCGCCTACCCCGGCGAGGCAGTGCCGATCATCGGAAAATGGTTCGAGAATTCGACCATGATGTCGGGCGGCATCGTTTCGGCGGACCTTTATAACGCCTTCGGAGCGATGCATGGGACCATCATGGTTTTCTTGGGCGTCGTGCCCCTGGCCGTCGGCGGCTTCGGCAATTACCTCGTGCCTCTTCAAGTGGGCGCACCCGACATGGCCTTCCCCAAGCTGAACGCGGCGAGCTATTGGAGCTATTTCGTAGGCGGCGTCGTCATGCTCTACAGCTTTTTCCTCCCGGGCGGCCCGGCCCAGTCCGGCTGGACCTCCTATCCGCCGCTTTCGGACATCGCGGGCACCGGCCAGACGGTCTGGTTGATCGGCATGGTCTTCCTGATCACCTCGTCCCTATTGGGTTCCATCAACATCATCGTCACCATCGTCCAGCTCCGCGCCAAGGGACTTTCCTTCTTCCGGATGCCCTTCCTGGTGTGGGCCCAGTTCGTGACGTCGTTCCTGCTCGTTCTGGCCTTCCCGCCCCTGGAAGCCGCGGCGGTCTTTCAGTTGATGGACCGAATCGCGGGAACGAGCTTCTTCCTGCCCTCCGGCCTGGTGGTCAGCGGCATGCCGCTGCAGGTCGCCGGCGGCGGCAACCCCGTGCTCTGGCAACACCTGTTCTGGTTCCTCGCGCACCCGGAAGTGTACGTTTTGATCCTGCCGGCATTGGGCATCGTCACGGAAGTCATCGTCAATAATACGAGGAAGCCCCTCTACGGCTACAAGACCATGGTCTATTCCGTGGTCTTCTTGGGGGCCATGTCCTTCATCGTCTGGGCCCATCACATGTTCATGACGGGCATGGGCACGACGATGAGCAATTTCTTCCAGACCACGACGATGATCATTTCGATCCCGTCGGTCATTCTTTTAAGCTGCCTCATCATCACGCTCTGGGGCGGATCGATCCGCTACACCTTGCCGATGCATTTCGCACTGGCCTTCCTGCCCATGTTCGCCATCGGCGGCTTGACCGGCCTGCCCCTGGGCCTGGCCACGTCGGACATCTACCTGCACGACACCTATTACGTCATCGGCCACTTCCACTATGTCGTGGCCCCGGGCACCCTCTTCGCCCTCTTCGCCGGCATCTACTATTGGTACCCCAAGGCCACCGGACGGATGATGAACAATGTGCTGGGCAAGCTCCATTTCTGGATCTCTTTCCTGTCGATCAACGGCATTTTCATGCCGATGTTCATCCAGGGCTTCGCGGGCGTCTCCCGCCGCCTCCATACGCCGACCATCTACGCCCACGCCGAGGCCGTCCAGAGCACGAACGTCTTCATGTCGATCAGCGCCTGGGTCCTGGGCGCCGCTCAGCTTTTCTTCATCATCAACTTTTTCTTGAGCCTTAAGTTCGGCAAGAAGGCCACCGACAACCCCTGGGACGCGACGACGCTCGAGTGGGCCACGCCCACGCCGCCGCCTCACGGTAATTTCACGGAGGAACCGGTGGTCCATCGCGGGCCCTACGAATACAGCGTGCCCGGCAAGGCCATGGATTTCATTCCTCAACAGGTTTCGTAAGGGAGAACGATTATGTCAGATGCCGTCATTCACTATATCGAAGAACCCCATCCAGTCACGGGCGTCACGAACTCCAAACTCGGCGTTTGGCTCTTCATCGCCTCGGAAGTGATGCTCTTCGGGGCCCTTTTCTCGAGCTACATCGTTCTCCGCGTCGGCGACGCGACCTGGCCGCACGGATGGACGGTCCTGAATATCCCCTTGGCCACGCTCAATACGATGATCCTGATCACGTCGTCGGTAACCATGGTCATGAGCTGGGCTTCCCTGGCCATGAACCGGTTCGACCGCTTCCGCCTGTACATGCTGGTGACCATCCTCCTGGGATGCGCCTTCATGGTGGTCAAGGGATTCGAATACGCCCACAAGTTCGAGGCCGACCATTTTCCCCGCACCAGCAACTTCTACGGCGTCTATTTCACGATGACCGGCCTGCACGGCCTGCACGTCTTGGGCGGCATCCTGGCCAACCTCTATTTCCTGACCGTCGGCAGCAAATTGTGGAAGACCCATCCGAAGATGTTCATGGGACGCATCGAGGTAGCGGGGCTTTACTGGCACTTCGTCGACTTGGTCTGGATCTTCCTGTTCCCGTCCATTTATCTGCTGTAAGATGCAAGGAGAACTTATGGAGCACGCCGCCCACAGCCCGGAAGAGATCCAAAAGCACGTACGCACCTACATCGCCGTCTTCGTCGCGCTCGCCTTTTTAACCGTCGTCACGGTGGGCGTCAGTTACCTGCATTTGACGGCCGCCATCGCCGTCACGGTCGCCCTGATCATCGCCTCGATCAAGGCCTCCCTCGTCGCCGCCTATTTCATGCACCTCATTTCGGAGAAGAAGCTGATCCTGTGGATCCTCATCATCACGATGGCGACCTTCGTCAGCATGATCCTGATCATCTTCTTTACGAATAAAGGGGTGATGCACGTTGTCTCTTAAGAGCCTTCATATCGCCTTCATCTCGGTCTGCACCGGCTTGTGCGCCTTTATGATCCTTTGGGGCGTGCAAAGTTATCGGTCGGAGGCCTCGACTCTAGGCATGGAGGTGGGAATCGTTGGCGTGGTGGGACTGCTGGCGCTGGTGCCCTACTTCTTCTGGGTCCGAAAGAAATTCCAAAAAATTCAGGCCGCTCTGTTTGCGGCCCTCATCCTGCCCGCCTTGCTTCATCCCTGGTCAGCTCACGCCTGCGCCGTCTGCTTCGGCGATCCCAACTCAGGCATGAGCAAGGGCATCAAGGCGGGCGTCATTCTGCTGGTGGCCGTCGTAGGCGTCGTGCTGGGCGGTATCGCTTCCGTCGTCATCAGCTGGTCCCGTCGCGCCAAGACCCTCACCCATCACTTGAATCCATGAAAAACAAATCCCCTCTCCCGAATCGGGAGAGGGGACTTGAACTAAACGACAGCAAATTGAGGGTGAGGGCTACTGCGCGGCGTAGGTAATCTCCGCCGTCGTAGCCCCGGCAGCTATTGTGGCCGTCTTCGTTCCATACTTTTCATGCCACGCCTCGAGCGTATAGGCGCCCGAAGGCAGGTTGGCCAAGGTGCATTCGCCCTTATCGTCCGTCACGCAGATGTATGGGTTGTCGTTGCCGACCACGTACCCCGTCATCCAAGGATGGACGTCGCATTTGAACTTGGTTACGCCCGCCGAGATCGTCTTCTCGATGTCCTTGGACCCCTTCATCTGGGCCTGGTTAAAGCCGGTGGTCGTTCCCTGATAGGTATGCACGTTGTGCATGATGGGATCGCCGTTCTTGATCAGGAGCTTCTGGCCCGTCACACCGGCGATGACGCGCGGCGAGTACATGCAGTTGCTCTGGTCGATTTCCTTCGCCTCGGCCGGAGGGGTCGCCGCGGCCGGAGCGCCCTGAGACACGCGAACCACCACATTTTTCAGGGTACCGTTCGGATTCACGACGACTTCCTGGTCGTTCATGGGCGTCTTGCCGCAAAAGGGATCGGCTTCCCGCTTCAGCTTGGGCATGGCCGGCGCGGTTCCCGTGAACTTCACGGTCACCTTCACGCCGCCGGCCGCAGCGGCCGGAGCGGCCGCAGGGGCCGCCGCTGGAGCCGCGGGAGCGGCCGTCGGCGCCGGCTGGGACTGACATTCTTGGTTGAGGAACACGTTCGCCGCCAAGAGGGCAGCGACGGTGATCACGGTCTTGGTTTTATGCATGGTTTTTCTCTCCTATTTTGGGCCCGCATGTTGTGGAACGACGCGTCAAAAGTCAAGTCATTCCCAGGGGCTCGTCTATCTGACAGTTAGAATGGGGAGAACGTTGACATCAATCCGGCTGACCTTATGGGAAGCATCCGGCTCGATGGGAAAAGAACTTTGTTTTCGGGGGCCTAGGATAATATCTACACGCGTTGCTTCACCCTCGCGAACCTGAACCCGGCGGTTGGTTGAACCCAGAGTTTCCTGCCAAAAAGAGATCGTAAAGTTTCCGACCGGCACATCTTTGATCTCGAACCGCCCTTCCTCATCGGTAACCGCAATATACGGGTGCCGGGACACCACAACACGCGCCCTTTCCCCCTCATGAATGTCGCAACGCAGTTCCACGACTTCGGGAAAATCCAAATGAAGGGTCGCGGAGGAAGCGGATTTGGGCAAGGCCACGGAGGTCGGAGGATTCGTGCGGCTCTCCACTCGGTAAAAGTGGTTCAAATGATCCGAGTTGAGGATTTTAAGATCGGAGCCCGCGGGAACCACAAGAATGTGGGGAGTGAGGCGGCAACCCTTCTCGTCCAAAACATAGCCGCCGACCGGCGAAGGAGGCCGGACAACCCCTTCGAAGGCCCCTTCCAAGGAAACGACCACATTCCGAACGGCACCCCGCTTTCCCAGAACCAAATCCTGCGTCACCGCTTCTGGACCACAGACATTGGCGTCGACGGTAACGGGGCGACGCTTGGCCAGGGGCACTTCGCCGTCATAACGGACGACACCGACGATCGTGCCGCCGGCATGCGCGAGCCCGCTGAATAAGAAAACGACGGCGAAAAACACCGCCGTCAGGGATTTTATCATTGCGGAGTGGTCGTCGGCATCTTGGGCGACGAGGTTGCGCCCAAACTCATGATGTAATCACGCAGGGCCTCCGCCTGCTTTTGGCGGTTGCCGCCCAGGATATCCTGAGGCGCGGCATCGTCCGCGGGCAGAAAGGCCGGCATCTTGACGCCAGGTGTGAACTTCTGGGGGTCCTTCACCCATTCCGGAATGAAACCGTTGCGGATGCGCTCGTGCGCCAGGGCCAGATCCGGCCCCCATTGTTCGGGCGCCGAAGGCGGATTCACGCCGTTTTGAATGTGGCAGGAGAAGCAGCTGAAGTAATCGCGGGAAGCCAGCTTTTCTCCGGCCGCCAGCATCTCCGGATCCGGCTGCTTGGGAGGAAGCGTCGAAAAATCAGGCGGGACGTTGTCCAACGCGGAGAAGTACTGAACGATGGCGTTGGTCTGATCGTCGGTAAATCCGAACGTCGGCATATGGACTTCGATCCACGGCCTAATCTTGATGCGCGACGGATCCTTGAGGAAGGCGAACATCCAGTCGGGCCGCACGCGCGCGCCGATGCCCATGAGATTCGGGGGCGCCTTGTCCGGCCCGATCGCCTGCTCGATCAAGCGGCCCTCGCCTTCGATGAGATGGCACCCCTTGCAGTTCAAACGCTCCACCATGCGGCGGCCGTCATCGATGACCTTTTGATGGGGCCGGGTTTGGGAAATCACGAAGCGGACCGGAACGTCCTCTTTTCTCAAACCCTTGAGGAAGACCACGAGAGAATGGATGTCTTCGTCGGAAAGGCCGAAATTGGGCATCCTCGAAGAAGTCCTCTCCGTCAAATACATGCGGGGATCGTGAATCTTGCCCTTCGTCCATTCCTCCCACGTGCGCGGGATCTTCGTGTCGCCGAAGTCGAGCTCGGCGATGTCCTTGCGTCCGAAGGCCGTCAGTTCGACGGACAGCTTCGAAGCATCTTCGAAGCCCTTGATGTTGTGGCATCCGTAGCAGCCGTATTGGGAGATCAGCAGGAAACCCTTTTTGGCGTTTTCAGGATCCTTCAACCGTTGCTCCAAGGCTTCGTCCCGCGGCAAGCGTTTGTCTTCCTGCGTAAGGAAGGCCGTGACATCCGCGGCCTCTTGGCCGGTCAGGCGCAGCTTCGGCATCCGGGCATCCGGATTGTAGGCCTTGGGGTCCTGAATCCAGTTGTAAATCCAATCCGCCGACGTCTTTTCCGTGATGCGGTCCAGGGCCGGGGCCAGCCCCGTTCCCTTGTCGCCCAGCGTGTGGCAGCCATAGCATCCGACCGCCTCGAAGACTTTTTTGCCGTTCTCCGCGTTGCCGCCCGGAAACTTTCCGAAGGGAAAGTCGTAGGCCGCGGAAGACTGCAGAATGTAGGCCGCCACTTTTTCCGTCTGGCCAGGTTCGTCGATGTCCAGAGGAACCTTCGGCATCTTCGTATGCGGCAGGTAACCTTTGGGGTCCTTGATCCAACTTAAGAGCCACTCTTCGTAGACCTTGTCCTTCACCTTCGCGAGCGAAGGGCCGACCTTCGGAGCGCTCTCGAACCCCTTGATGGCGTGGCATCCCGTGCAACCCAAGTCCCAGAAGAGCTTTTTGCCCTTCATGGCCACGTCGGCATGATCGAGCTTCCACTGATCCTGATGACACTTGTTGCACGAAGCCTCGGTGAAATCGCCCTTCAGGAGAGGCGTCTCCCAATGATGGACGAAGCCATGGGCGTAATCGCCCTCCTCCAGCGGCTTGCCGACGATCTGTGTGGCCCGTCCCTGGCCCCAATGGCACGTGGTGCAGCCGAATTGCTCGGGCGGATGCTTGCCCAGGATTTCCTCTCGGAAGGGATGCGTTCGGAAAGGCTGCTTTTCGTTCTCGAATCCGGCCCGATTAATGGCAACGTGGCAGGACTCGCACCGGTCGACCGTTCCCCAGGCGACCGGCCCGCCCTTTCCGAGATCGTCGATGACCACCTGCTTGATGTCGTCGCTGCGGTCCTTGATCGCCTCGATCCTCTTCTGGATCTTGTCGAGAGGCTCGTAGTACTTCTTTTCGGCCGTCTTCCACTTCTTGAGCTCGGATTGATATTTGTCGAGAATCTGTTGGACTTCTGCGACGCGCGCCTCTTTCTCCTGCACGAGTTTCTTGTCCTCGGCGATCCTATCCTCGAGCTCGTAGTAGCGCTTCTTCTTTTCCTCGGCCTCCTTCTCGTTTTCGTGAAGAAGGCTGTGTTTCCACTCGTAAAAGACTTCATCCTCGTCCGCCTTGGCGAAGCCCAATTTCTGCTTGGCGTCCGAGAGCTCGATGTTGCGCTTTTTCAACTCCACCGTGGCGTCCTGGTACTCCTTACCGTCCATCGCCACTTCGGCGGCCTCGATCTTCAAGCGGATCTTGCGAATGGAGAGTTGGTCGTCGGGAAGAGGCGGAGCCGGTGGCACAGGATCCGGCAATTGATCGCGGCGCTTGTCTTCGGTGTCGATCGCTTGCTTGGCCTTGTCGTACTCGTCCTGGGTCTTCTTAAGCTCCAGATAGTTGAATTCGCGCTGATAACCCTTCCAGGTCCGTCTGGCGATGAACTCGCTGTAGAAGGCCCAAACCGACACGGCAAAGAAAATGGAACCGACCAGGAACCAAACCTTGGTGTAGGACTTTTTCTCGATCGGATCGATTTCTGCCGGTGGCATATTAGATGTTCAACCCGATCCACGGGAGGGTGAGGATGTATTTGATGTTAAACGTCCACCGCAAAGCCATCTTGATCGGCAACGCCATCATGGTCAGGAAAAGGAAGGCCGTCAGTCCGTAACGGATGGGGCCCAGTTCCTGAAGGACGGGACTCTTTTTCGCCCGCAAGACGTAGAAAGCCACGCCGACCGAATAATAGGCGCCAATCAAACCCAATCCGAAGATGGCCGATACCACCTGGTTGCGCAAGGCGTCGATCCCGAGGTGCTGGGCCAGGAAGATATTGAGATCAACGTTCGTCAAAGCGACAACCTTGTGCGTATCCCACTCCTGCCAGGGCATGAAGAAGTTCCACCCGGGACCGCGAAAGAAGACGCCCAAAATGATCAAAGAAACCCAGAGAATCAGGAAGCCGAAACAGAACATGGAAACGGCGAATTTCCTCTCGCTGAAGGTGTAGTATCCGGAACCCTTCTTATTGATGTCGATGTAGGGAATCAGCATGAGGCCGACGATGATCAAGCTCGGAAGAACGACGCCGGCCATCCAGGGATCGAAGTAGACCAGCATCTCCTGCAAGCCGAGGAAGTACCAAGGCGCCTTGGACGGATTGGGCGTCTTCGTCGGGTTGGCCGGCTCTTCCATGGGGGCATCGATGGTGATGGACCAAATGGTCAGGGCGATCAAGGAGATCAGGCCGACGATGAACTCCACCTTCACCAGATGAGGCCACGTATGGACCTTGTCCGGCGAAAGGCTGGAGGCCGGAATCATCTTAGCGGGGGGCGATGCCGCTTCTCCCCCCGAGCCCCCCATCTGTTTTGCAGTTTCAGCCATCATTCGCTCCGTCCAGCAAAGCTGGACTACGCTCATTAATTAAAGAGGTCCCGAAATCCCGCCGTCTTTTCGCACGCGCCAAAAATGGACGATGATCAACACCGCCGTCGCGATCGGGATGAAAATGCAATGAAGCACGTAAAACCGAAGCAGCGTGGGTGCGCCGACGATCGTGCCGGCGGTCAGTAGCGAGCGGGCGTCGTACCGGGGGGTGATGACGCCCGTCAAGTTCCTCACCTGCTCCGCCAACGGGCCTTCGTTGCCCATCAGAGGCGTTGCACGCGCCATGTTCGTGCCGACGGTAACGGCCCAGATGGCCAGCTGGTCCCAGGGGAGCAGATAGCCCGTAAAGGAAAGCAGAAAGGTCAAAACCAAAAGGAGAACGCCGACAATCCAGTTGAACTCGCGCGGCGGCTTGTAGGAGCCCGTCAGGAAGACGCGGAACATATGGAGCATGACGAGAATGACCATGCTGTGGGCCGCCCACCGGTGCATGTTGCGCATGATCATGCCGAACGGGACGTCGAACTGGAGGTACTTCATGTCCACGAAGGCGTATTCGGCCACCGGGCGGTAATAGAACATCAGAATAACGCCGGTGACGGTCAATATCAGGAAGAACAGGAAGGTCAGACCGCCCGCGCACCAGGTGTAGGAGATCTTGATGCCGTGCCGGCGGACCTTGGAAGGATGCAGGTGCAGGAAGACGTTCGAGGCCGTCATCAGAACGCGGTTGCGAGACGTATCCTTATAACCGTGGCGGAAGATCGACTTCCACACGTAAGAATCGACGACGACCTTCTTGACCTGATCGACCTTCTCTTTCAGCTGAACGAGATCCATAGAAATCGATTAGAGGACGACGAACGAGTCCGGATCGTCCCACTGGCCCTTTTCGTAGAGAAACTTTTTGCTCTTGTCGATGACGAGGGTCCCCTCTTCATCGAGCTTGATCGCCAACCGCTCCAGCGGACGAGGCGCCGGTCCCTCAAAATTGATGCCGTCCTTGGTAAAGCCGCTGCCGTGGCACGGACACTTGAACTTGGTCTCCAACGGCAACCACCGGGGCGTGCATCCCAGGTGCGTGCAGATGGCTTGGATGGCGATGATCTTCCCGTCGTTCCGTTCGATCCAGACGCGCTGGTCTTCCTTGTACTTCTCGCTCACCTCGCCGTCCTTATAATCGCCGGGCTTGCCGGCCTTGAAGACGGGCGACGGCTCGAACAACACGCGGGGGAACATGAACCTTAAGAATCCCAACAAGCCCAACCCGATGGCGGAGAGAAACGCCCCCCATCCGGCGAAACCCAAGAATTCCCGACGCGTCCACAAATTCGCGTCGTCCGCTTTTTTCGTCAGAGTTTGGCTTTCAGGAATGGTCGTCTGCATGGATTTAAGCGGTCAAAAATTCGCGCGCACAATAACAACCGTCATCTCAATGTCAAGCCCTGTGTCAATCTGTCCGGGCTCTCGAACCACTGGATCTCACGATCCTTTTTAAACCACGTCCGCTGGCGCTTCGCGTACTGCCTCGTATTGCGAAGGACCAGAGCGATTGCCGCCTCCAAGGACGACTTTCCGCTCAAATAAGCAACGATTTCCTTGTAGCCGATCAATTGAAGTCCCGGCGCTCTCGGCCCCCATCGCTCCAAAAGGGCCCGCGTCTCGGCTAAAAGCCCTTGTTCTATCATGCCTTCCAAGCGCTCTTCGATACGCCGGTCCAACTCCTCTTTGGAAGGATTCAACCCCACTTTCAAAAAAAGCCGCCCCAGCGGATCGCCTTTTTTTTTGGCCCGGTGGGATCGCCAATGCTCCGAGATCGGCTTCCCGGTCAGATGGTAGACTTCAAGGGCACGGATCAGCCGTTGGCGATTGTTCTTGGTGACCGTTTTCGACGCCTCTGGGTCGATCTTGCGAAGCTCCACCTCCAAAACTTCGATTCCCTCTTCCTCCAAACGACGCTCCAAACGGGCGCGCAGTTCGGGATCGGCCTTGGGACCTTCGAAGAGCCCCCCTTCCAAAGTGCGAAAATAAAGGCCGGTACCCACGGTGAGGATGGGACGCCGGCCTCGCGACGCGATCTCATCCATCACCGGGGAAGCGAGATCGCTAAACCGGGCGGCGGAAAAAGCCTCCGACGGGTCGACGACGTCGATCAAGTGGAACGGAACCGTTTTTCTTTCGGCGGCGGTCGGTTTGGCGGTGCCGATGTTCATGCCCCGGTAGATTTGGCCGGAGTCGACGCTGACGATCTCCCCGCCGAGCTTTGCCGCGAGCTCCATCGCCGCAAGCGTCTTGCCGGAGGCCGTCGGGCCGAAAATCGCAATTACAGGCGTCTCTTGAACCACTTTTCGATCTCGTTGAAGGGAACTTCCAAGACGGAAGGCCTTCCATGAGGGCATTGGCCGGCGAACTTCGTGCGGCCCATCTCGCCGATCAGGGCTTCGATTTCTTCATTGGTCAGCCTCTGCCCCGCCCTCACCTGGGCGTGACAAGCCATCCGTTCCAAGACCTCGTGGATCTTCTCCTCCAAGGGCGTGAGCTTGCCGACGGCTTCCAGGCTGTCGATCAGCTCCTCGATGAGCGAGACGACGTCGGAGCCGTCCAATAGGGTCGGGATCGTCCTTAAGATGAAGGTATTGCCGCCGAAGAACTCGACCTCGAGGCCGACGTTCGCCAGGTCATCCAAATATTTCTTCAAAATTTCGCCTTGGGAGGGACGTAGGTCGAAATTTTGAGGGATGAGGAGATGCTGTTTTTCGATTCCGCCGTTTTCAAACTGTGCATGAAGCTTCTCGAAGCCGATGCGCTCGTGAGCGGCGTGCTGGTCGATTAAGAGGAGCTTCTCGTCGGTCTCGCAGAGAAGGTAGGTGCCGTGGACTTGGCCGATAATTCTGTAGCAGTTAGTGAAGGGGTTGGTTTGGGGTCCAAAGTCCAAAGACCCAAGTCCAAAGCGATCCGAAATTTCACTCGACTGACTTTGGACCTCTTCCAAACTTTGGACATTGGACATTGGACTTTGGACTTCCTCCGCCTTACCCCCCGCTCCCAAAACCCCGCGAACGCTTTCCCTCACCAATTCATGAACGAGACTCCCATTGGCGAACCGTACCTCGCTCTTGGTCGGATGGACGTTCACGTCCACAAACTCCGGCGGAACATCCAAGTAAAGCACGGCCCATGGATAGCGATGCTTCATCATCAAGTTTTCGTAAGCCGAAAGCACCGCATGCTGGAGCGTCCGGTCGCGCACGATCCGGCCGTTCACGAAAAAGAAAAGCGACTTGGCGGAAGTGGCGCTGGCCCGATGGTCCGTCACGAAACCTTTGACGCTCAACTGCCCGCGCCGACCCTCCACCGCATGCAGGTATTCCGCGATGTCCGCCCCCAAGATCTCCCGGATGCGCTCCTTCGCCTCCGTTTGCGGCCGCGCGAAAAGCTCCGTCTTTCCGTTGTGGCGGAGCGTGAACCCGATGTCGAAGCGCGAGAGCGCGATGGATTCGATCCAAGAGGCGATGTGCGAAAACTCCGTCTCCTTGGACTTGAGGAACTTAAGCCGGGCCGGCGTATTGAAAAACAGATTTTGAATGGAGATGCGGGTTCCCCGAGCGATCGACGAGGCGATCGTTTTGACGATCTTCCCGCCTTCGATCTCGATGCGCGCGCCTTCCTCCGCCTCCCGCGAGCGCGACTCCAGCGTCATGAAGGACACAGCGGCGATGGAGGGAACGGCCTCGCCGCGGAATCCCAGGGTCCGGATCTTGAAGAGGGCTTCCTCATTGGGCAGCTTGCTCGTGGCGTGGCGCTCCAAGGCGAGCAGGGCTTCTTCGCGGGTCATGCCGATGCCGTCGTCCAGGATGACAAGGCGTTTCCGGCCGCCCTCCTCCACGTCGATCTCGATGTTCGCGGCGCCGGCGTCGATGGAATTTTCGACCAGTTCCTTCACCACCGAAAACGGGCGCTCGATGACCTCGCCGGCGGCGATTTTGGAGATCAAATCCTCGGGGAGTCTTCGGATGCGGCCGGCGCTGGTCATGGGGATTGCCCGTAGCAGAGCCCTCCTTGCAACTCAACGGGGTTCATACTAGCTTATCGGGATGTCCCAAAAGCTGGATTTCGCCGGCATCGAAGAGAGAATTCTCGCCTTCTTTCAACGCGTTTCGAACGTGGTGACCTCCTTTTTCCGGTCCCTCGCCAACTCGATGAAGAACTATCTCCGGGGCAAGACGCGCTTCGTCCCTGCCGTCCTGCCCAAGGGCCGTAAGGAGATGATCGAAATCATCTTGGAGAGGCGGGAGCACCAGGACTTCCTGATGGACTTCGCGCGCGAATGCGGCATGCCGCTGGACCACGTCGAGCAGTCCTTCCGCGGCTATCTTCACGAGATCGCCTCCGACCTGAACTACGTCTCCATCCCCTTCTGGGACTTCTTTCTCAGCTGGATTTTCGAGACCATTTACGAAGGATTGGACGTCGATCACGCCGCCCTGGAGAAGATCCGCCCCTTGGTGGGCCAGCGCCCCATCGTCTTCGTTCCGAACCACCGCAGCCACATGGATTACCTGCTGCTTTCCTATGTCCTGAACGACCACCGGATCCAGGTTCCCTACATCTGCGCGGGCACCAACCTTTCCTTCTGGCCGCTGGGAACGGCGTTCCGGAAGTCCGGCGCCTTCTTCATCCGCCGTTCCTACGACGGCAACAAGCTCTATGCGGCGGCGGTTCAGGCCTACATTGAAGAATTGATCCGGGAGAAAGCCCCCCTGGAATTCTTCATCGAGGGCACGCGCAGCCGGACCGGGAAGCTCATTTCGCCGCGGATGGGGATCCTAAGCAGCATCGTCCACGCCCAGGAACGGATCGGCGCCGACGACGTTCTTTTCGTGCCGACCTCCTTCACCTACGAGTCGGTCCTGGAGGAAAAGAGCTACCTCGAGGAGCAGGCCGGAGGGGTCAAGAAGGAGGAAAGTTTTTGGGACTTGATCCGCCTCCGGAAATATCTCCGCCGCCGCCAGGGCAAGGTCTACATCCGTTTCGGCGATCCCGTTTCCCTGGGCGAGTTCGCGGCCGGCGCGCCGATGGAGCGCTCCAAGATCCAGTCGCTGGCCTACGAGCTCACCTACGGCATCAATAAATCTTCCGTGGTCACGCCCGCCGCCCTCGCGGCGACCGTCCTGCTGACCCAGCCGCGCCGGTCCATCACCGCCAAGGACCTACAGAGCACCGTGGAGGCCTATCTCGACTATCTGCGTTTCAAGGGCTGCCGGCTATCGGAACCCTTACAAAAATATCAGTCCCTGGCGATCCGGGAGGCCCTGCGGGGATATATTCGGGGGCATCTCGTTCAGGAGTCCTACGACTTCGAAGAACCGCTCTACCGGGTCGTCGAGGAAAAACGGGCCCTGCTCGACTATTACAAAAATACGTCGGTCCATTTCTTCGTCTCGATGGGCGTGCTGTCCTCCATCCTCGCGAAGGTCGAAGGCGAGCGGACTTCCCGCGCCTCCGTGGAGGCCGACTTCCTCTTTCTCCAAGAACTGCTGGATCACGAGTTCACCTTCAGCCGGCGTCAGGAAGTCTCTCTTCACGTCGACCGTCTCTTCGATTTCCTGAAGGAAAAGGGCTGGGCCCGGGTCGAGGGCGACGCCATCGTTCTTTCCGAAGGGGCCCGGCCTCATTTGGAGCTCTTCGCCTCGCCGGTGAGGAATTTTCTCGAATCCTACGAAATCCTTTGGAAGACGCTTCCCCACTTGGGCACGCGACGGTGGGAAGCCAAGGAACTCTTCCGGTTCTTAAGCGAGCGCGGACGCATTCTTTATTTGAAAGAAATTATCGATCGCCCCGAAGCCATCAACAAGTTCACGCTGCAGAACGCCGTCGCCGCCTTTCGAAACTTCGGTTTCCTGAAAGAAGAGGTCGAGGGATGGGGACGGAGGAAGAGGACCTTTTACCAACAGGTCCCGGGTGACCACGAAAAATCAAGTTATTTCAGCAGGTTATTAAAGTGACCATACGTGACCATAGATATATATTCACAGTAAAATCACACTTGTGGATAAGTCAGAATTTTAAGTGCTCAAATCGCAGGCAATCAGGTCTAAGTCGTTGAGACATTTAAAAAAAAGTTTTGTTAGAATTATTTTCTAAACAATTTTTCCACAGAAAGTGTGAATGAAAAACCACGAGGAGATCTTATGAGCGAAGCCTTCATCATCGACGCCGTTCGGACGCCGCGGGGAAAACGGAACGGATCGCTGGCGAACACGCATGCGATCGACGTGGCGGCCGCCCCGTTGACGGCATTGGTACACCGCAACAAATTAGATCCAAAGGCGGTGGACGACGTGATCTACGGATGCGTCAGCCAGCGCGGCGAACAAG
>DASUFF010000086.1:0-15859 GCA_036274695.1 bacterium
AACCTCGTGTTGAACGACGGACAAGGAGGTGGGATCGCGAATAAAGGACAGTCCTCGGCCGTGTACAATACGACCGTCGTCGGCAACAGGGCCGAAGGGGCCGGCGGAGGGATTTGGACCGACGGTCCCATGACCTTAAGCCACGTTACGGTCGCCAACAACTCTGCGGACGCGAATGAGGGGGGCTTGGTCGGAGGCGACGGGGGCGGGATTTCCAATGAAGGGTCCGTCGCTCTTCACAACAGCATCGTCGCGGGCAATGTCGATGAGAGCGCCGGCCACGAGGCGCCCGACTGCTTCAGCGGTTCGGGCCATGTCTTTGCCGCATCCGGGGCCAATATTGTCCAGGATCCGTCCGGCTGTGCGATCACGGGAGCGACGGCGGGGGTTCTGAACGTCGATCCACTTTTCGACCCGGCCGGTTTGTCCGACAACGGCGAGGCGCCCAAGACTCTGGGATTGCAAGCGGGCAGCCCCGCGATCGACGCGGCGGCCCCTAGTTCGACGCCGGTCGATCAGCGCTCTTTCGGCCGACCGGCGGACGGGGACGGCAACGGAATCAGCGTGTCGGACCTCGGGGCGTTCGAGGTTGCGGCAGTTCCCTTCGCCACCCATGAAATGGTTTGCGGCAACGGTCTCCTCGAATGGCCGGAGCAGTGCGACGACGACAACACGGGGGGCGGCGACGGATGCAACCCGACGTGCCTGCTCGAAGTGTCCGGAATTCCCGTTTCCGGCCTCAAGCCGAAGCTGAAACTTCCCGAGAACGTTTCATCGGTGCCTCCGGACTTGAGCCGTGCCGTCGGAGCGGGACGTTGCGGCGACAAGATCATCCAGGCCGCACGGGGCGAGGAGTGCGATGACGGAGGTCGTTGTCTTTTCAACGAACCCTGCACCCGGAACTCGGACTGCGGCGGTAGGGGCGCCTGCCTCCCCGTCAGCGGGGACGGTTGCAGCGTGGCCTGCCGCGTCGAGCCGAAGCCGGTGGCCCTCGAGCCCTGGTATAAAAAGATTATATTCTGGAAGTAGCGCGAAGGCTTAGGCCGGCCGCTTCTTGATCAGCAAACGCCGCTCGATTTCGAAGATCTTCTCGGGGATCTTTTCCTTGCCCATGTCCTTCTTGTCGTTTTCTTTGACGAAGAGGTCGGCGCCGAATTTTTCCAACGCCTCTTTCGGGCGAATATTTTTGATGCCGATCAATTGAAAAGTCACGACTCCTGCGTGTAGGGGCGTTTGGCCAAACGCCCCTACGTCGAGGACCCGAGAAATCGCATAAACCGTATCCCCCGCATAGGCCGGCTGCGTGTGGTAGCCTTCGGTGTAGCCCAAATCCCAAATGGCGTTCTCGCTCACGTCGCGCGAGGCGAGCCCCGCCAGCCACGCGAACACCAAGCCGCCGTAAATGATCGGTTCGCCGGACATCGGGCCGGAACGGCCGGTCGAATAGAGGCGGTCGTAATGGAGCGGATGCGTGTTCATCACGCGGTAGGTCCACGGAATGTGCTCCTGGGTCATGGTGCGGCCGTTGGCGTGGACGATGATGTCGCCGGCGGCGAAATCCTCGAAGTAGGTACGCGTGCCGGTCAGGTCCCTGGGGAGCTCCCCGGACGCCTTTGGAACGTGCAGGACGATGTCGGCGACGTTCTTCACGTCCGGGAAGGGCTGGCCCGGGATCGTCGTCGGTTCGCTCTTTTTGCCCGCGGGGGCGACCATGATCTTGCGGTCGTACTGGAGCACGAGTTCGTCGTTCTGGTTGGAGGCGATCGTGCGGATCGTCACGATGCCCGGTTTCCCTTCGCCCTTTTCCTGGCGTTTCAGGACCTTCGTGAGGGCGCGAAGGGTGTCGCCGGGATAGACCGCCCTTAAGAAGTGAACGTCGTAGTAGCCGAGATTGGCGATGGCCTTTTCCGAATCGTTCTGAACGCCCAAGGAGAGGGCGACGTTCATGACCATGAGAGGGGAGACCGCCAGATCCTTGAACCCGTGCTCTTTGGCGTACTCGGCGTTCAGATAGAGCGGATTGGCCTCCATGAAGTTCGTGGCGAACTCGACGGCGAAGGCGCGGTCGATGGTGAGCCCGCGCGGATGGGCGAAGACCTCGCCTTCGGCGAAATCTTCCAGCACGCGGCCGTATTGGGGGAATTTCGCCTTCGAGAGGTCGACGACGACTTCCTTGGATTTTTCGGCCTGTTTGACGGCCGGAATTTTAAGTTCGGACATGGTGACCTCCGCTTTTGGAGCCCGCTTTTTGCCGGGATAGGCGGAGGTTGTCAATGAGCCAAAGGGGTTACCGAATCAGACTGCATCCGCCGCCGGAGTCTTCGCCGGACGTTCCACCCGTCGTGTCGCCGCCGGTGGTCCCGGATGCCTCGGTCGCGCACGCGGCGCTGCAGCCGTCGCCGTCGTCCCCGTTGCCGTCGTCGCACTCCTCGCCTTCTTGAACGACCCCGTCGCCGCAGAAGGAGACTTCCAGCGCGCCGATGTCGCAGACGGCCGTGCCGTCGGAGTCGCCGTCGGTGGGCCGTGTCAGCCCGCGCTGGTCTTTCGTCAGCGGCTCGCCGTCCGCGTCCGTGCAGCCGGCGGGATCGCCGCCGTCGATGGCGGGGCTTCCGGATCGGGGCAGGAAGGTCAAACCCGGGCCTCCGTTGTCCGCGAGGGGCCCGAGCTGCGGGTCCGTGCTCGGATGATCGGTGGGATCGACGGCGTTGCAGGTGGCGTCGCCGACGATGTTGTAGCCTTCGGACGTGAACGCTCCCGAGCAGTCGCCGCCGAGGACGTTGCCGGCGACGATGCTGTTTTTAAGCGTCATCGGAGGGCCCACGCTGAAGATGCCGCCGCCGTCCGACGACGCGTTTCCCGCGATGGTGACGTTCCGAAAGACGGCCGCCGAGCCGTGCGCCACGCCGCCTCCCTGGCCGCCGACGTTGCCGGCGAGCGTGACGTTGGTCATCAAGAAGGGGGCCGCGGACTGATCGTAAATGCCGCCGCCGCGGCTCGTCGCCATGTTGTTGGTGACGCTGCCGCCGTTGAAGACGAAGCCCGTCCCGGCGCCGTGTTGAACGCCGCCCCCGGTGGTCGCCGCGGCGTTGCCGTCGATGATGCAATCCGTGAGCGTGAGGATCCCGGAGTTTTGTTCGAGCAGGCCGCCGCCGAAGCTTCCGGAGGAATTCCGGCTGATGCTCGTGCCGGTGATCGTCGTGTCGGTCCCGCTTTGAATCATTGCGCCGCCGCCCTGGACGGCCGCGGAGTTGTCTTCGAAGAAACTATCGGTGATCGAGGTGGCCCCCGTGTTTTGGTTGAGAAAGCCTCCCGCGAAGGAGGTCACGGATCGGTTGCGCCGGACGCTTGTGCCGGAGATCGTCACGTCCGTTCCGCTCTGAATGAGCAATCCCGCTGCCTGGGTTTGGGAGGTGTTGTCGTCGAAGACGCTGTCGGCGATCGTGGTGGCGGCCCCGTTGTTCTGGTTGAGAAGGCCTCCCGCAAAGGCGGTCACGGACGTGTTCCGGCTGACGCTCGTCCCGGTGATCGTCACTTCCGTTCCGTTCTGGGTGAGCAACCCGCCCGCCTGGTTTTGAGCGACGTTGTCGTCCACGAAACTGTCCGTGATGCGGGTCGCTCCCGTGGGGCGGCTGATCATGCCGCCCGCGAACGCTCCCGCTTTGTTACGGCTGATGCTCGATCCTGCGATGCTGACCTCGGTTCCGTCCTCGATCATGGCTCCGCCCGCTTGATTCGCGGCCGCGTTGTCGTCGATCAGGCAGTTTTGGATGTCGACGGCGCCGGTCGCCGAGTACTGCAGGCCGCCCGCGAAATCGGCTTCGTTGCGTACGATGCGGCAGTCCGTCAGGGTGAGGGAGCCGGTTCCCTGCATCAGGATGCCTCCGCCTCCCGTCGCGCTTTTCCCGTTTTGGACGGTCAGGTTCGCGAAGGCCGCCGAGCCCGAAAGGACGTGAAAAACGCGGTCGGGAGCCGCCAAAATGAGTCTTCCGCCGTCGATGACCGTGTTTTCCCGGCCGTCCCCGGTGACGGTTACGTCCTCCGTAATGTCCAGGTCGCCCGTCGCGGCGGCGTCCTCGCCTGCGGTGGTGAGGGTCAGAAGATAGAGGCCCGCGGGGACGACGATGTCATCGGGGCCGCCCGAGGCGTTGGCGGCGATCACCGCCTCGCGCAGCGAGCAGTCGGCGTCGCAGGAGCCGTCGGCGGTGTCCGCGGTCTTGGTGACGGTGAAGGTCAGGGCGGCGGCCGGAACCGACAGGCAGAGTACGGCCAGCCCGATGAGGAAGGAAAGCGTTCGTCGCATAAAGGCCCCTTATTTGAATCGGAGGTCACGAAAACGGACGGCGCCAGTCTACGCCCGGCGCTGCAGGATGACAATACCGCCGAGTCTTTAGAAATGGCTTTCTTACGGGAAGCCGTTATCGGATCAGGCTGCAGCCGCCGCCGTCGCCGGTTCCGTTGCCGCCGCCGCTCGTATCGCCGCCGGTAGCGCCGGCGTCTTCGAACTGACAGGCGCTGCTGCAACCGTCGCCGCCATCCGCATTGCCGTCTTCGCAGGCTTCTCCGGAATCGAGAATGCCGTTGCCGCAGGCTTCGGTTTGGCAGGTCGCGCTGCAGCCGTCGCCGGCTTCGGTGTTGCCGTCGTCGCAGGACTCTCCCGCCGCGGCGTTCCGGACGCCGTCGCCGCAGGCCGAAGCGGTGCAATCGGCGTTGCAAGCCGCCGATTCGCCGCCGTCGTCGCAGGCTTCTCCCACATTGACCGCGCCGTCGCCGCAACCGGCCTCTACGGCGCCGATGTCGGCGGCGGCGCCGATGGGACGGGAAACGCCGCGTTGATCGGTGGCGGGGGGCGGGGCGATGGCGTCGTCCACGCCGTCGATGGCGGGGCTCCCGGCGAGGGGCTCATGAACGGCGGCTGGGATGCCGTTGGCGGGATCGCCTCCGTTGAAAGGCGTCAGGAGGCCGAGCAGGGGATCGATCTCCGAAACGTTCGTTCCCACTTGATCGTTTTTGGTCGCCGGATCGAAGGTGTTGTTGGAGCAGCCCTGGTTGTTGCCGATCAGATTGTTGCCGCCCGAGAGGATGGGAGTGCCGGCCGAGGCGCAATCCGGTCCCCCGTTGATCCCGACATTTCCCGCGATGATGGAATTTTGGACGGTGAATGGACCTGCCGGGGATTCCTGTTCGAGACCGCCTCCCGAACCGATGCCGCTGAAATCGGCGTCGGCCATATTGCCGGTGACCGTGACGTGCGAGAGGAAAATCGTGTTTGTGGTGTTGTTGTTGTTCGAGATCCCGCCGCCGTCCGACGCGGCGGAGTTGCCGCTGATCGTCGAGTTCGTAATCGAGGCTTGGGAATTCGCTCCCGAGTTCCGAATGGCTCCTCCGTCAAAAGCGCATGAATTTCGCGACAGGGTCGAGCCGGTGATCGTCAAGTGGGCACCCCCTTCGTTGAAGATGCCCCCTCCGTTATTGTCGGAATCATTGCCGTCCAGCACCGAATCGACGATCGTCGTGGTTGTCTCCAAAGTTGCGATGCCTCCGCCGGCGCTCCCTGCGGTGTTGGAAGAGAGGGTGCTGTCGGAGATGTCGAGCGTGAGTTTCGTGAAATCGTTGAGCGAGTCCGCGGTGACATTGATGCCTCCGCCGCGGTCGGCGGCGGCGTTGTCGGTGATGAGCGTGCCCCGGATCGTAATCGGCATCACGAAAGTTCCATTATTGTTGAAGGCGTGAAGGGCGCCTCCGTCATCGTTGGTGGTGTTGTTTGAAATGGTCGAATCGGTGATGGTCAATTCCGTCAGGTTGCTGGCGTAGAGACCGCCGCCCGAATTGTCGGCGGTGTTTCCCGAGATGACCGTATTCCGGATGATCGCAGGCCCCACTCCTTGCAGGGCGAGGCCGCCGCCGTTTTCGCCCCCGACGTCGTCCGCGGTATTGTCGAGAATGAAACTGTCGGAAATCTCGATGGCGGAATTGTCCTCCATCTCGATGCCGCCCCCGAATCCGTCCGAGACGGCGTTGCCGACGATCAGGCAATTGGTGATTTTGACCGTTCCGGTGAGACCGTTGTCGTTGTCGACCTTGATCCCTCCGCCGTCGCCCGAGCCGCCGCCGAGGCCGGTATCATTCTCCGAAATGACGAGCGAATCGAGGAGGACGTCGGCGTCGTAGTCGTTCGCATGAACGCCGCGGTAGCCGCGCGTGATCTTCATTCCTGAAATGACGTGGGGGCCCGCGGGGGAAAATCCGCTGTCGTGGTTGATCTCGATGATCACATCGCCGTTGAATTCATTGTCGAGGACGAGGGCGTCGGCTCCCGGACCCTGGAGAGTCACGGGCGTATCCAAGACCAAAGTGGCGTTCGTGTCGATCTCCGTCGCCCCGTGGGGAGGAAACACGGAGGGGTCGAAGATAATGGTGTCCGGAGCGTTATCCAGATTCGCCTTAGAGACGGCGTCCCGGATGTCGCAATTGCCGGCCCCGCTGCAGGTCGCCGCGCAGTCTCCGGGCGCGCCGCCCGTGAACGCGGTCGAGTTGACGCAAATGTCGGCCGCCGAGGCGGGTGCGCTCAGGCACAGTCCCATGCCGACCAGAAGAAAGAATTTTGAGCTTGGAACGATTCTCACGCGGCCCTCCGTTTGTTGAAGGGCAGCCTAGCACGAACCGGCCGCGATTTGCGAGGCTACAAGTACTGTTTCAGCAGGGTGGGCGCGATGACCCGGAGCGCCAGCACTTCCTCCGCGCCCTCGAAGATCGAGAACACGCGCGCGTCGACGAAGTAGCGGGAGACCGCGTACTCCTCGGCGTAGCCGTAGCCGCCGTGGATCTGTAACGCCTCGCGCGTGACCCATTCGCTAATCTTGGAGGCATAGAACTTCACGAGCGAGGCCTCCATCTGTCCCTTGTGCTCGTCCATCAAACGGCAGGCGTGATACGTCGCCTGGCGCGCGGCTTGGATCAGTGCGGCCATGCGGGCGATCTTGTACTGGGTGATCTGGTAATCGAAGATCGGCTTGTTGAAGACCTTGCGTTCGCCCGAGTAGCGGAGCGCCGCCTCGAAGGCCGCCTGCATGACACCGAGCGCGCGGGCCGCCGTCTGGAGACGTCCGCCGGCGAAGCCTTCCATCTGGAGATAGAAGCCCTTGCCTAAGCCCGCCTCGCCGCCGATCAGATTCTCTTCCGGCACCCAGTAGTTCTCGAAAGCGACTTCGTAGGAATGCATGCCGCGGTAACCGATGGTCGGGATCGCCTTGCCTTCGATATGGCCGCCACCCTGGTCGGCGGGTTGGTTGTAGTTGAATTCATGCCCTTCGAAGCGCGGCTTTTCGGCGATCAGGATCGACATGCCGCGATGCTTTTTCGACATGTCGGGGTCCGTGCGGCAGAGGACCATGAGCGAGTCCGCGTAACCGGCGAACGTGCACCAGGTTTTGACGCCGTTGATGACCCAGCCCTTTTTGCCGTTCAGCTCTTTGCGGGCCGCGGCCACTTTCATGCCGGCGACGTCGCTGCCGTAGTCCGGTTCGGTGGCGGCCACACCCGCCATCTTCTCGCCGGTGGCGAGCAGCGGCAGCCATTTCGCTTTTTGTTCTTCCGTGCCGCCCTTCAAAATCGCCTTCGAAAGGATTTCCGGGCGCGTGATCAGCGAACCCGCGACGCCCAAAGATCCTCGCGAAAGTTCTTCGGTGACGACGGCCATGGACGTGTTGTCCGGCTTGGCGTCGTCCTGGAAGCCGCCGAACTTCTGCGGGATGGAGAGGCCGAAGCAGCCCAATTCGATCAGGCCCTTCATGATGTCCTGAGGGATCAGCAGGTCGTGGCGGTGGACCTTCTCGGCCATGGGCATGACGTTGTCTTCCGCGTACTTCTTGAAGGTCTCGCGGAACATCGCGTGCTGTTCGTCCAGGGCGTAGGTGCCGCCGCCCTTGTCGTTCACGAGCTTGGCGATGCGGGCGTAATTCTCGTTGGTGAGGACCTTCTCCACGTCCTTGGTCAACTCCGAGTTCCAAACGGTCTCTCGGAGCTTGCCCTCGTCGACCCCGAATTCGTGGAAACGGTAGCTCAGCTTCTGCGAAATGCCCGCGATCGTTTCGGCGGTGAACAATTCGGCCAGCGCTTTTTCCACCTCGCCCGCGTTCTTGGCGGCGTAGGCGATCAACTGTTCGGCCGCGTAGACTTCCGAGGCCATCCAGGCCAGGTCGTAGGCGGCGGTTTGGAAAACGTCCAACTTCGCCGTCGAGATTTCCTTCGGGTCTTCGTTGTTCTTGGGGTCGCCCTTCGCGCGCTGCGCGAGGTGGCGTCCGGCCGTGTCGACGATCTTCTTGGCCGCTTCCAGGGCTTTGTTCAGGTTCACGTGAGGCTCCTTTCGGAAAGCCCCGCGCTTTTAGCTAGGAGCGGCTTGGCGTGTCAACCGGCTAGGACTTCGCCCGACTAGGGCTTCGTCCGACTAGGACTTCGTCGCCGCCGACCAGCGCGCCAGCGCTTCCTTCTCGGCATCGCGCAGACTCTTCTCGGCCGTCTCCAGCATGCGCCGGTAGAAGGCGGTGGTGGGATACTCGGAGGCGAGCTCCCGGTAATAGGCGACCGTTTCGATCAGCAGATCGAGCTGGGTCTGTTCTTCGATCTCCCGGACCTCCGCATCGGAAACCGACCACTTCTCGGCGGGCATTGCGGCCATGGGGCACCTCCTTCTTTGGAGGGTTCAAATGCATACGGAATGCCAAAGACGCGCTCTCGCTCTTCCCAACTACTTACGGACTTATTCACAGCCCGAAGAAGGGGGAGAAGGACTTATCCACAATTCTTTTTGACGCTTTTAGGGTTAAAATCGACCCACTAGAGGGAAAGAATTCGAAGGATGCGTTCGGCCAGCGTCCGCGTGCCCGGAAGGTTGGATTGAGAGAAGGCGTACAGGTCCGCCTCGGCGTCGGGATGCTGTCTTAGGTATTCGGTCCAGCCGCGGGGGGCTCCCATCAGCTGCGTGTCGCTCAACTGAGAGGCCAGGGCGGCGGGGAGTTCCTGCGTCAGACGGTGTTGCCACCAGGCGTCGACGTCGGGCCTCACCGGTGTCCAGACCGCCGGCGAAAAGCGCCCGCTTAAGTTCCAATACCGCCGGGCCGTTTCCTTCTTCAACTCCTCCGGCTCGCGTTCCCGATCGCGGATCCAGCGCAGGAGGGCCAGCGCGCCCTCCAAGCGGTGTCCCCGTTCGAGGCGGTGAGACGGCCACTCGAGGCCGGTGGCCTCCATCCATGCCGTGACCGCCGCCGCCGGGTTCAACGGATAGACGGCGCGGCGGAAGGTCTCGACCGCCGCCAGAGAGGCCTTGGGGTCGAAGACCGGATCGACGATCAACTCTTCCATCGCCGCCTTCATCACGCTCGAGACGAGGGAGGCCTCCAGATGGAGGCCGTAGGTGCCGAGGGCCTCCGCCGTTTTCGTGAGTTTTTTCAGATTTTCCAGCGGGAACTCGCCGAAAGCGACGGCATCCCCCGAGACCAGACGCAAGTGACGGACGCGGGAGCGGGTGAAGGAGGCGAATTGACCCATCAGCCGCAGCGGAACCTCCGCGGGGGACGGCTCGTGTGACGGAGGCGGGATGGCCACGTTTTCATAGGTCACGTCGAGCCCGGCGTCCTTTTCGTAGTTGCGCAGGAATTCCCCGGCCCACGCCATGTCCGCCTCCTTGGCGACAAGGTCCCTCGTTCGAAAATAAGCCACGGTCCAAAGAGGCCGGGGGGCCGATTCGGGACCGGAGTATCCCTTCCAAACCGCCGCCAGCGCCTCGCGGCGAAGGCCCATGGGTTGCGCGGCGTTCTCGGCGATCTCGAAGGCGGACCGCAGGTGCTCCTCGAAGAGATCCCAGCGATGCCCCAACTGCCGGGTGGGTTCGAAAAAGGAGGGCCGCAGGGCGGGGAGGGGCAGGGGCCAGGCCTGAATGACGGCCTTCCAATAATCGAAGACGGGCAGCACCGTGTCGTAGGCCGCGGTGGTGAGCGCGAACAGGCCCTGCGCGGCGTGTTTGCGAAAACCCCAGAGATCCTTCTGCGCGCGGATGCGGAGATGGGACCGAAGCGCATCCACCGCTTCGGAGGTCGCGGGCGGGTTCCCCAGAAAACGGATCAACAGGCGGGGGTTGCGCCGTTCGGGATCGAAGCCGGGGATGAGGAACGGGTACGTGGGATCGATGAATTTAAGGACGAATTCGTTCCAACCCAGAGATTCGATCGCCTCGGCGACGGCATGGGCGTTGGTCGAGAGGGTCTTGTGATCCGAGGTGACGACGCGCCCCAACTCCCGCAAGCAATGCGCTTTGCCGTCCCGGGCGGACCAGGCGATGCTCGTGAGCAGATCGCGGGCCGGCTTATGTTCCCCGCGTTCCCAATGCCCGATCAACGTCTCCAAGAGCCCCGTCTTTCGCAACCCTCCCTGCGGCGCGACGGGACGGACCTCGCTTCGGGGCCCCTGCTGGTCAGGCGCATTTTGAACCAGAAACAAGAAGGCGCGCGGCGCGGCGGCCCCGAGGGATTGGATCAACCGGCTTAAGTCCCCCAGCGCCTGGCGGAGGTGGACGGCGTTCGACTCCTCCGACAGCCGGTTTTCAATGGCGGCCACCGAGCCGGGGACCTGCGGATGGGCGGAGGCCACGGGCTCCTGTTTCAGTAGGTTCAGGGCCTCGCGGGCCGTTTGGACGGCCACGCTTAAATCGGAGAAGCCCGTCATGCGGCTGAGCTGGAGGCCCAGATTCGCTAACTGCCCGAAATAATTCTGGGAAGCCGGAGGAAGCATGGACTCCTCTTCGGCCCCTCATGTCATAAAGTTGTGGTTATTCGGAACTGAAAAGTCGCAAGGCGTTCAGAATTCCATGGCTGCCGTCGTCATAGGCGAAGCTCAGCTCCAATCCGGTCTGGGCCGGGTCGAAGTCCGCCAGGCGGAAGCGGGCCGGATGGATCTGCCGTCGCGCGCGCTCGAACGTGTCCGGGCAGGCGATGGGTTTCGAGTCGCAGCTAAGAATCGAACCGCCCACGGAGGGATCGAACCGGCCGCCGTTGGCCTCCAGGAAGCGGGCGGAACTCGATTCCGTCATCAAGAAGACGAAGCTCTTAAAGCGGCGCCCGTTCCGGAGCAGGGCGGTACCGGCGGTGTCGCTGCGCACGCCATCGCCGTCGATGTCGGTCCGGAAGGAATCGCTGACGTCCACATGGATGTCGGAGACGTGGTAGTCCCTGGCAATGGCGGATTCGAGCGTCGCGCTCAAATCCGGACCCGGAGGAACGACGGTCAGCCCCGGCTGGTCCGTCGGCGCCGTCAGGCCGGTGGTCGCGCAGCCTCCGAGGGACGTCAGCCCCGCCGCAAACGCGAGCGAACGCGCTACGGCCAGTGAGTTGTTGAGATAAGTCATGCCCTTCTCCTTTATGGTTGCCCCGAGGGCTAGGAGAGCAAGGCACGTGCCAAGGCCTTGTATCCTTTAACCGCCTGATTTTTCACTGGAGTGCAAAAATCAGCGGGCGGAGAACGGGAAGTTTTTCAAGGCAGCTGCACGAAAAAGACGCAGCGATTTAGGAAAAGAACGCCTTCTCCGCGGCCTCGGGGAGTTTCTGGCCCGAGACGTGGATGCGTTGCACGAGCTCCCAGTAGTAGCGGTAGGTCGCGCGGTCGTGGAGTTCGCCTTCGAACTGGATGGGGCCCCAGTTCGCTTCCTGGGCAGCGAGTAGGATCTTGCAACCCGTCTCCACCTTGGAAGTATCCGGCGTCATCGCTTGCACGATGGCGTCGATCTGGGTCGGATAGATCGACCACATACGGAGGAAGCCGAATTCGTTGCGGGCGCGTGTGGCGTCGGCCTTGGTCTTTTCGAAATCCTTCAAATCCAAGGTGACGTTGTGGGCCGGGATGATGCCGTTGGCGATGGCCGCGGCGCAAACTTCCGCTTTTGCGCGGGCGATCAAGCGATGCTCGAACTGGCCCGGAGAGCGCATGCACGAATCCGGGATGGCGCCGTGATAACCGGAGACGAAGTCCATCAAACCGAAATCGAGGACCTGCATCCACGGCATGGCGGCGATTTCCCAGACTTCTTTCAACGCGCCGTGCGTTTCGATCAACACGTGAATGGGGATCTGGCGCTTCGGGTTCGTCTTAAAAGTGATCGCCTGGATGTAGGAGATCATTTCCTTCACCTGGGAGGCCTTGGTCGGCTTCGGAATCGTGATGTAGGCCAACTCGTCGCAGGCGCCTTCCACCAGGATGCGGACGTCCTGCTGCCAGTGCGGAGACGTATAATCGTGGATGCGGGCGCCGGCCATCTTGTGCTTGTTCAGCGGGCTCTTCGCCATCGCCACGATCATCTCGGCGTGTTCCTTCTCCTTGCCCGTCGGCGCGCCGTCTTCGCAGTCCATGGTGATGTCGAAGACGCCGCCCTTGGTGTTCTGCAGCTCCATCGCCTTCGTGATGAGCTTTTCCGACCCCGCGAAGTGTTCGCAGGACGGGATGACGGGAAAGGGCTTTTCGCCTTCAAAGAGGGCTTTCGAGGGATGCACGCCGGCCATAAAGAAGACTCCTTATATAAATGATGGATGAATCAGAGCGGGCTTGGGATTAGCGAATCCCGACGAGGGATGTCAACCTCAACGGATCAAGGCGCAACTTCAACGTCAGCTCCGAGGAAGCAGATCGCCCGCCGCCGATAATCTCGCCAGCTTCGCTTCGTTCTCGGAGGTCGTTCTCTTGAATCCTTCGGAAACGCCGGGATGGGCCTGAACCCTTTGCCAAAAATCCCGCGCGGCCGTCAGGGCCTCCGCCCAAAACGGGGCTTCTTGGATGTGCGGAAGTGGAGGGGAGAACGGCCGTTCGACCAATTGATTTTGCTGGGGCGCATAGAGCATGGGCAGCATGTCATAGACGGGGGCCAGGCCGAGGAGTTTTTCCCCTTGGGCGAAAAAGGAGATGTTGCCCAGATGCATGTCCGTGTTCCCGATCAGCCTTCCGAAGGTCTCCAGCCAGGCGATGTTCCGGCGCGACGTCCCGTCGATTTTTTTTTGGGAAAAGAGGGCGTCGGCCGTGTTTGTCCAGGAAATCGCCTTCCCGACGAACTCCATGTTGAGCGGCAGCAGCGACAACAACCCTTTGCGGCCCTTATCCGTCCGGTCGAAGCGCTCGATTTCGAGGAAAAGGCGGTTTCCGCCGGAGACGAGATCGGATTGAGAGGAAACCTGGCCGTGGGAACGCAACACCTCATGGGCGATGTGCTCGCAGACGAGGAGGTCGGCGATACGGCGGCCTATGGCATCGCCGGTCGGCGGGGAAAATTTGACCAACACCGGCCTTGAACCCCGCCCCGAAACGCGGATCGCCAGGAATTTGGCCTGTTCGCCGCCGGCGGACGAGCCGGGGACGCCGACGGACATCGCAAGATTCGCGATTTGCGGATAGCGCTCGGCGCGCGCCTCGACGTGAACCTCGTCCGGCGGGTGAAGGGTGTTTTCCAAGTACTTCTCGAAGGCGCTGTCGCCGAAGAGGAAGTTGCCGACCAAATCCCAGCCGTAGCGGATCCAATAAGCGAGACAATGACCGTCGTTCCAATCCCGGATGTCGGACGGAGCCTGTAGATCGGGATGGAGACTCGGAACCATCCGTCCCAGAAAGCCGGCAGGGCGCAGATCCTCGAAGAGGTAAGGAAGATCTCGGTAAAACCGGCTTGAGAGCGTTTCCGAAAGCGACTCCAGATAATAACCTTGGGGTTGGACCGCGTGCAGGGCCCCCGCCCGGGACGCCGTTCCTTCGGCGTCGATCGTATAAAGGGGAAGATGATCGTGCCCGGTGGGGAGAAGCCCTTTGAGCGCATACCGCGTTTGCTTCCCCTTCCCCGTGCGGAGAATCTCTTTTTCCAAGTCAGCCAAAAGACGGGACAAGGTCGGCTGGCTGATTTCAAGATGAAGACAGAGATCCCGCGCCGTCGAGGGGCCGAAGCGCAGGAGAATTTGCCGAAGTTCTTCATTCCTTTGCACTTAAAAAGAATAGTATAATGAATAGATTAAATCAATATATTTCAATAATATAACATATATTATAAGTATATATTGAATAGATTTAAGAATCAATGATGGACCAGAGCGCAACCGCCGCCGTCGCCCGTTGCTCCGCCGGTTGCGGTGCCGGTTCCGGTTCCGGAGCCCGTGTTTCCCGCGGTGGCGCCGCCGGTCGCGCCCGTGGTCGCGCCGGCTTCCGTTTGGCAGCCGTCGTCGCATCCGTCTCCGGATTCCGTGTTGCCGTCGTCGCAGGTTTCCCCCGACTGAACGGCGCCGTCGCCGCAGGCGCCGATGGTGCCGGCGGTATTGGGCGTGACGGGGGTGGCGCCGTTTCCGGAAGAGTTGGAAAGGATTTGCAGGGATTCGAGAAGGACAGTGCCGTCGACGATAAAGATTCCGCCTCCGACATTGGCCGAAGTGAGCGAGCTGGCGTTGACCGCGTGGCCGTTTTGGACGGTCAGGTTGCGAATCGTCACGGTAGGAGCTGACGAAGGCCCGACGTGGAACACGCGGTCGTGGGTGACGGACCCGTTTCCGTCGATGACGGTCGCCTCAGATTGGATTCGGGATCTTAATTTTATTAGAGGTTTCGGTCGGCTTGGGGCCCGGGAGGGTGGGCAAAGACTCTCAATGTAGTAATTCCCTCATTTTGAGAATTTCCCATTCTCCTTTCTTTCCCGAAGGGTGCGGAGGGTATCCTCCAAGACGGGGAGGGTGATGAGGTCCTTTTTTCGCCGTGCCGCCTTCTTGCTCGCGATGATCCGCTCCAGGGAGAGCGCCTTGATCTTGTAGGGTCCTAGGGGGATGTCGACCGTATTTTTGACCTCTTCCCGGAAGCCCTTGAGTCCGCTCATCGTGAGCACGATGTCGAAGAGGGCCATGTCGTCCCCCGTGAACATGGGGGGATTTCCGCCGAACGGAGGGACGTAGATCCCTCCGATCTTGTTCAAAGCCTTTCGGATCTTGGGGTCGGAGAGGTCCTGAAACCACAGGTCGATGTCCTGGGTGACGACCGGGGCTCCCTGCAGGTTGGCGGCCGACAGGCCGACGATCATGAACCGCACCTTGTGTTTGGCCAGCTCCTTGAGGAAGCGGGCCTCCTTATCGCTGAAGGGCAATCGTCCGGGCACGGAGCAAACCTCGATTTAAGCGCTTCCAGGGGTTTTCCTCCAGCAGGAGGAGAGTATGCCAAACGTTATCCCGATCCGCCTCCGGGTGCTTGCCCAAGATTTCGTCCGTTTCGGCGGCGAGGCGTCTGAGACGTTGGAGCCGTTCTTCGTCCCAAAGTAGCAAAGCGCGGGAGGTCACGCCCAGCGCCCGAGCGACCTTTTGAAGGGTGCCCGGCAGGAGGTTTTCCCGACGCGAAAGAGAGTAGTAGGCGGTCCGGCTGACGCCGGCCTTCTTCAACAATTCCTGCAGGGTTAAGCCCCGACGGCGGCAGAGATCCCGTGTTTTGTCCGTCGAGAAACGCATGACTCTAGGGTGCTAATATATGGTACTTTTGTCAATCAACTATTTACTCTGGATCAGCGGTTCCATCCTGTCGCGAAGATGGTTGGGGAGGACCGGCAAGTGGAAGCTGCTACAGAGAGTAGGCCTTGAAAAAATCGACGAAGGCGCGTCCCGCCCCGGGAGGAACCCTATGGCCGCCCGGATGGATGCGCGTGACCACCGGCGTCGCGGACGAGGCGCCGTAGGCCGTGCAGATCTGTCCGCAGGATTGGCCGGCGCCGGTGGCCCCGTCGATTTGGCGGGCGGCATTCATGGATTCCACCTGCTTGTCGAAGGGCAGGACGGCGTCGCTCCGGCCGGCGATGATCGACACCGGACGGGGCGTG
>DASUFF010000087.1:0-5403 GCA_036274695.1 bacterium
TCCGGACTGGGCATCGTCTTCGATATTCCGCTGACCATCGGCGTCGACGTCCTTCGCGGATCTTGGGGCAGCGGCGGGATCTACGGGTACGTGGCGCCCCAACACACAATCCTCTCCCCTTCCGACGGCGACGGCTTCAACCAATGGGGCCTGGCCGGCGGCGGCGGCTTCATCGCCCGCTTCGGCGGCAGCGCCGTCGAGAAACCGAAAGTGGAAAAGCCGGCCTTGGAGACGGACCAGATGTCCGAGGTGACCTCCCCCACCGTCGCCGGCAGCGACGCCACCGACCCCGTCTTCGACATGACGCTCGCCAACGGCAAGGTCACGGGAACTTTGGACGGCAAGATGACCGGACCGGACGGCAAGCCCGCCTCCTTCGAGTTCGTGGACAAGGAGGTCAAGAGCTATCCGGCGACGATCAAGGTGAAGATCACCCAGAAGCCTCTGACGCCCGGCGTCTACACGCTGAACTATACGATCACCAGCGCGGACAAGACCAAACAGGCCAAGGGCGTCGCGAAGTTCACGGTGTCCGCCGAGCCGACGCTCAAGCTGGACAAGTTCTCCCTGATCCCGTCCGAATTCTACGCCGGCAACAAGAATGTAAAGCTGAAGCTGGAGACCTCGCTTAAGGACGGCGGCAAGGTCAAAAAGATCACCCTGACCTTCAAGAAGAAGAAGGACGAGAAAGACGAAATCGGCGCCGACATCGCCGTCAAGCCCATGTCCTTCGAGTCCCTCACGGCCGGCGCCAAGGGCATCGTGGAACTGGAGAAGCTCGATCTCTCTTCCCTCGAAGGCAACGCCGGCTACATCGTCACCGCCACGGTGGAAGGCGAGGACGGCCAGATCAAACAGGTCGCCACCACCATCAACGTGAAGCCCAAGGCCAACCTCGACGTGAAGGGACTGGGAAGTGCCTACGTGCCGGGAACGATCGCCCCGATCACGCTCAAACTCGCGGGCACCGAGAAGGTCAAGGTGCGCGTCACCGTCACGACGACGACGTCGGTCAAGCCCGCGTGGAACAAGCCTGCCGAGGACGTCACCGTCATCGACAGCCAGGTGGTCGAAATCACGAATGCAAAGGAAGAGAAGGTCTCTCTGCGCTGCCAGACCGCGGACAAGAAGACCGTCATGATCGCCGACGGCGGCAAGAGCGCCAAGACCGGCAACTACGAAGTGACGTTCGAGGCCGTGAACGACAAGGGCGAGGTCATCCAGCCCCTGGCCGAGCCCAAGAGCTTCTCGGTCGGCACGGCGGCCCCCACGGGCGGCGGCGGCAAGGTCAAAAAGTCCGGCTCGTAACGAACAACGTCCGAAGCATTCCGAGGAGACGCTATGACGAATGTCTTTTGCCCCCAATTTCCGATGCCGATCCCCCTGGGAATCGAGAACGAATCGACGCGGACCCTCGCGCACGCCTATAACGCCTTCGGCTTGAGCCGCGACGGCGCCCTGCCCAAGGCTCTCCACGTCGGCAAGCCCCTCGACGACTCGGCGCAGCACTTCATCCTCTACCCGGGCGGCAAGCAGGTCGATCTGACGTTCGCGGCGACGCTCCTGAACAAGGACCGCGCGGTCCTGCAGTGCTTCGAGAGCGCCATCGGTTTCGACCGGAAACACTATGAAGCTAACAAGGAAGCCGTCGATCAGAAAACGCCGCTCGCCCGCTTCTACCAGGACCAGGTTCTGGAGGTTTGGGATCCCATCCTGAAAACCAAGACCGACGGCGGCCAGGCCGGACAGGCCGTCATTTACAAGGATCTCCTCAAATTCTGGGACGACGGCGTCGGAGACTCCAACACCTCGACCCTCAATCTGTCGGCGCTCATGGCCATGCTCGACCACATCGAGCATCCGGACACCTATCTGACCGTTCAGGACTTGGTCGGCCAGCACGACAAGGCCGTCGGATTAAGCGTGATGAAGGGAGGCGTCGTTTGCCACGCCGTCGATTGGGGCAGGACCTTTTATAAGAATGATCAGAAGGAATACCAACTCGTCTGCGAAAAACCCGCGAACCTGGCGGAGATGGCGATCGCGGCGGACAAGAATCTGCCGGCCGGATCCTGGAAGGTAACGCCCTCCGACTTCGTTTCCGCAGCGGCGCAGATGAAGGCCCTGGGCCTGAAACCCGCGGGCCTGAAGGAGGCGGGAGACGCCTTCGAGGTAACGCCAGGCACGCCCCAGGGCGTCCTCGACGCCACGGGCTATCACGCCTCCCACAAGGCGGTTTCGAAAACCGCCTACTACGGCGTGCCGGCAGTGTTGGTCGGCGTCGCCGCGTTGATCGGCGTCGGCGGCTACCTGCTCGGCCTCAAGAAAGCCCGGAAAACGGGAGGCAACGGCCCTGCGGGCGGTCCCGAAAAGACGCCTAAAAAACCGAAGCCTGCCTCCGAGGAAAAAGCCAAGCCCTCGAAATCCGCCGAAGCCCCGGAAAAAGCGGCGGCACCGACGAAGACGGAATCCAAACCCAGCACGGATGAAGGCAACCAATTTGTGGATGAGGTGGACAAAGCCTTGGAGGAGGCGGCGGCCAATCAAACGCCTTCCCCCGGCGCGGCCCGGAAATCCGGCGATTCGTCGCCGAACCTCGTCACGCCGGACAACGTCCTCATCTCCGGCTCCAAGGCCGAGCCGGTCGGCGGCGTCGACGCCGACGTCATCCGCGCCCAGGTCGTGCTGCACTACCGCCGCTTCCTCTCGCAGGCGGCGCGCATGGCCCTTCAGGGCGGACCCTGGATCGGCGGCGACGAAAACGCCGTCAACGGTGCCTTCGAGCGCGAGCTGAGCGCCATCACGGATCTCATCGTCTCCGATTATTATGCAAAGGCCTCCAGCGAGGAGGGCCGCGAGGTCCTGTCCGACCTTTGGAAGAGCCAGCTTGAGCAGCGGGGCTACATCGTCCGCCGCGGCGTGCCGCAGCGCCTCCTCATCGAAATCGTGACCGACTACATCTCTGAACATTCCTCGGATGCGACCTCCCCCTTCGCGGGCGGCGTCGGCAAGGAGATGTGCGCCGAGGCCGAACGGAACGCGGGAGAGACGAAGTTCTTCGAGGACGGCATGCGCAAACTGATGAAGCACTCCAGCCGTTAGGTTGCCTATCCGCGCACACGTCTTTGTTCAAATTGTGCACGGCCATTACAAGATGGCCGGATCTTTGTGTCGCCGAAGGGGAAGACGGCGGGCGTATATCAAAAAACAAACGCAATACCGGACACTTAAGGAAACCGACCACCGTGGCATGCGGCTTGCTCTAACGTGCTCTATGCTAGATCGAGAGCGGATACTGGACTCCTTTCTCCAGGCTTTGAAGGAACTGGGGGACGGAAGGAAGGACGGCAAGATCCGTCCCCGAAAGGTCGCCTTCCGCGCGCACGAAATCTACTGCTCCGGCCTTTCGCCCTTGGCGAAGCGCCCCTCTCCCGAGACGTTTCGGAAATTCGCCACGGGCCGCCTGGCCATCCCCGAAGTCGTCGAGCGTCTCCAAGGCGCCAGCGTCGAAACGTCGTCGCGGGCCCGCCTGGACCGCGACAAGCTGAAGGCCGTTTTCCAGGAAGCCATCCAAAGATTGGAGGCGCGCCTCTTCAAGCGGCCGGCCCGGCCCCTTCAAATCGCGCGGCGCGCCCACGAGATCTACGTCCGCGAGGCGGACAAGGACGAAACGACGCCGTCGCACTACACGTTCCAGCGACTGATCTACGGCAAGGCGGCCGATCCGGAAATTCTGAAACTCATCGAAGCCTCGCGGAAGGAAAAGGCCTAAGGCCGTGACGCCCCATCCGCGCACGCCGCCCAATTCCGTTGACCAGCTGCTCGCGCAGGTCCGCACCTGCCTGGACGCCGCCGCAGGCCGGCCGGGCCTGGTGCAGGCCTCCGTCTATCAGACCGAAGGCTACCTCCGAGGCATCCAAGCCCTTCCCTGGGAGACGCCCGCGACGGCTGCGCCTCCCAAAGAAGACACCGCCGCCGCCTTTCTCCACGACGTCCGCAAAAACCTCGTGCCCCTCCGCGGCCGCGTCAAGAAACAAGCCAAAGATTGCCTCCGCGCCTTCGAATCGGGCTTTCTCCAATCCTTTCCGGAGGCGCGCGGGAAACAATTCGCCAGCGCCGCGCCCAAACTGTGGGTGCGCTGGCTCGGGTCCCGCGCCCTCGAAGGCGATCCTTTCGAATTTTCCTTGGAGGCCGGCCGCCGCGCCGGCGACCGGCTCAAACGGGAATACGAAGAAGGCGTCGCCGGCAGCCTCGCCCCCTTCCTCCTGGACAAGCGCCTTCACCTGGACGGCGTCCGCGATTTCCTGTTCATGCGCGGATGGCTTTTGGGCGTCATCGAGAATTTCCGTCAAAGCGAAGACAAAGAAAAAAAGGAGCGCGCCGGGCTGCTGGAAGCCAACCTCTCCTCCATCGTCCTGCGCGCCCAGCACCACGCGGGCCCGGGATACGCCGCCCTCGCGGTGGAACGCCTGACCGCCCTGACGCGCGACTTGGATCTGGCCGTCCGCAACCTCGCGGACGTCGAGCCCGAGGCGTCCTCGTTTCTCCGCAACAACCGTTCGACGATCATCGCGCGGGCCCTGCACAGCGGCCTCTTCGATTACGGCGGAGAAGTCGTCGAGAACCTTCCGTCGGCTCTCAAAGGTTTGGACCGCAAAATCGCCGGCCTCGAAGCCTCGTCGCCCGCGACGGCGAGAATCCTCCGCTCCAACAAGCGCACCGTCGTCTACCGAGCGCTGACCAACGGCCATCTGAACCGCTTGAAGACGTAAAAGATTTCCGGAATTTTTTCCGAAATCCTCCCAACGCGCATGTCCCCATTCCGGGAATTCGAACCCGCCCGGGCAGTTCGCGAGCAATGTTTTTCCCCGAACTCAAGATAACTCCTGCATCGGGCGCGCGCTCCGCGCCGCACGCAAAGAAAGCCAGGAGGAATCATCATGAGCATCAGCATCACCGTCCGCCCCAGTGGAGCCAAGACCGGCGGAACCGATCAGACCATTCCGGGAGACGGAGACATCGACACGCGCGAGGAAGCGGAGGCGGCTTTGTCGTTCCTGCCCGACGGAAGCGAGGACACCGTCGTCGTCGGAAAAAGCTCCTACACGCGCGACCAATTGATCGGCATCCGCGACGGCGCCCCCTCGCCGGACGCCGAGGAGGGCGAGACCGAACGGGGCGAAGGGGTCTCCCACGGCGCCTATCTCCAAGGTTCCGGATCCGGCGGCTTCGACGACGACGCCGACCCGGAAGATCCGGAGAGCAAAAACCACAAGGGCCACAGCGGCGGCCGCGTCCGGGCCGGATACGAAACGAGCATTCCCTTCAACAACGACGAGTATAAGGCGTCCGCCGACCTGCGCCTCGGCATCGAAGTCGGCAACAGCGGGACGGAGTACGAAA
>DASUFF010000088.1:0-15169 GCA_036274695.1 bacterium
AAAATGATGGATCAGCGGGCCGATGTCCTCCTTGCGTTCCCGCAGCGGCGGGACGCGGATCTCGTTGCCCGCCAGCGCCCGCATCAGCTCGGGCGCGAGCAGGTCCTTCTTCACCGCTTCCTTCGGATCGGCGCGGGTCGAGAGGATGACGAAGACGGAGGCGTCCGCCAGGAGTCCGGCCAGCTCCCGCTGAAAGGGCAGGGACAGGTCGGTGATTTCGTCCACATAGAGCGTGCCGCCGCGCGCGCCATCGAAGGCCTCCGTGAGGGCGGCGGCGCCTTCGGGCGAAGACTTGAGTTTGGGAAAACGGGAACCCGGCTCGTGGCGGAAAGGGCCCGGACCGGCCTGCTGGTGAAGGGCCTTCGCGATCAATCCCTTTCCGACGCCCGCCTCGCCGACGAGCAAAAGCGGCCGTCTCGATTTCGCCAGCGCCGGCATCTGTTTGACGATGTGCCGCAGAACGCCCGAACGCGCGACGACGGGGCCGGCGACCTGGACTTTTTTCAGTTCTTCTTCGACGGATTCGGCCCACTCGGATTTGCTCTTCAACTCGCTTTCGAGGCGCTTGTTCGTCTCCTCCAATTTCACGCGCGTCTCTTCGAGCAATTTCTCGCGACGCAGGGCGTCCTGATAGAGCCTCGCGTTGGTCAGCGCGATGCCCGCCTGGTCGGAGAGGGCTTTTAGGAGATTCAAATCCCTCTCCTCGAAGAGGCTCTTGGCCTTGGAATGGTCCACGTAGAGGGCTCCGAGAACGTCTCCGTGGACGACGATGGGCGCGGCCAGGATGGAGCGGAGCTGTAGGGCTTGTACGCTTTTGAAGGCCTTGAAGTCGCCCTCCTCGAGGGCGTTTTGGATGAGCAACGGTTTGCGCTTTTCCAGCACGCGCCCGATGATGGTCCGGCTCAGCTGATCCTTCCCGCCCGGCAGGTCCCGTTCGCGGAAGTGCCGCGCCGCCTGCACCTTCCACGTCCCGCGCTTCCACTTTCCGTATTCCGGCAAGACGAGGAAGCCGCGTTCCGCGCCCGTCAATTCCAGAGCCGCGTCCAAGATCGTCTCCGCGGCCTTTTGCGGGTCCCGGACCGACACGATGCGCCGGTTCACCTCCACCAGCTTCCAGAGCGAGGCGTCGGCCGGCGCCTTCCTCCGCAGGCGGAGGACGTCCTCCACCTGCGCGAACGGCCGGTAGCGCGGGGCCTCGGCGGCGGAGGCGCGGTAGGCGACGGGGAGATTCTTCAAGTCCTCGTCCATCAGGGCGCGCGCCTCGGCGACGGATCGCTCGCAAAGGGCCAGGTCCTCGCGGGCGAGCGCCCATTCGGCGCGCGCGGTGAGCGCCTGGAATTTCCTCCTCGGATCGCCGCCGGCCTCCCGGTCCAGGCCGTCGAGGGCTTTGGCCAGCGCATCGAGATTGCGACCTTCGGCGACGCCCGCGCGGACCTTGAGAAGCTCCAGACGGAAAAGGTTCTCGGGCAGGGCGGATTTGGCGACGGCGGAAGCGGCTTCCGCGGCGCGCGCCGAGGCCTCCTGCGGACGCCCCGAACGCAGGGCGTTCTCCCCGCGGTGCAGGCGGGCGACGGCCTCGTACGTCGGCGACGGATGGGCGGAGAAAAGGGAGAGAGCGGCGGCCAGCGCCGTCTCGACGGCGTCGGAATCCCCGCGCCACGCGGCCGCGTCGGCCGTCAGCAGCAGGTTGTAGCCTTCCATCAGCGGCAGGCCCAGGGAGTCCGCCAGGGCGGATGACCGTTTCAAATAACCTTCGGCCTCGTCGACGGAGCCGACGGAGAGATGGAGATTCGCCAGGTTCGAAAGCAGCATCGAGAGCAGGAAGGAATTTTGCAGCGCCTCCGCCTCGGAGAGGGCCTCGCGATAGGAGGCGAGGGCCCGGTCGATCCGCCCGCGGCGCTGGTGGACGGCGCCCAGGTTCATGGCGTTGGAGACGATGCCGACGGTCTCCTTGGCAGCCCTCATTCCCTTCAGGGATTCTCCAAAAAGCCTTTCCGCCTCGTCCAACCGTCCCCGGTTGTAGGCGGCGATGGCGAGATAGTTGACCGCCCGCGCCCGGTCCACCGGCCGCGCGGCCTTCGCGGCGACGGGCTTCAGGATCTTTTCGGCCGCGTCGAAGTCTTCCAGAAAGATCGAAGCGAGCGCGCGGACGTTCTTCAATCGGTCCGTGCCCGCGTTCATCGAGGCGGCGCGCCGGTAGTCGCCCTTTTGGATGAGGAGGCGGGCCTCGATCTCGCGCAGGCGGTCTTCCAGTTCCGCCGCTTCTCCGGATTTCAGGCGGCCGGCCAGAGCCGAATACTTGCGCACGCGCGCCTCTTCCTCCTCGAGGAAGGAGCGGGGGGCCGTGACCGACGGCAGGTTCAGCACCGCGCCCACGCGGTCGAGATAGGCGCCGACGTCCTCGAGGAAGAGGGCCTCGTCCTCCGTCTTCTCCCAGCCGCGGTGGATGGCGAAGGAGGCGCCGGTGTCGCGGTTGAGCCTTATCAAGATCTCCAGGGCGTCCGCCGGCCGCTTCTCGGGATCCTTGCTCAAGAGCGAACGCAGGATCCGGGGATCCGTCTCGTCGAGGACGTCTTCCGGCGGCGTGCGGAGGTGAAAGGCGGTCGCCGCCTCCGAATCGGCGCGGAAAGGGAGGCGGCCGCCGTGGAGGACTTGATAGAGAAGGAGGCCGAGCGCGTAGAGGTCCGAGGCCGGCGTCCGCTTGCCCTTGGCGATCGTCTCCGGGGCCATGTAGGCGAGCGTCCCCGCGGCGGCGCCGGCCTTCGATCCCGCGAGCACGGACAATCCGAAATCGATGACCTTCACGTGAGGGGCGCGCGCGGTCCCGGCCACCAGGACGTTCGACGGCTTCAGGTCCCCGTGCGCGACGCCTTGGTCGTGCAGGTACGAGACCGTCCGGCAGAGTTGGGCGAAGGCCTCCCAGGCGTTTTTCTCGTTTTTCGGATCGCCCAGGAGGGCGTCGAACGGGGCGCCGTCGACGTATTCCATGACGAGATAGGGCGAGCCGTCGTCCAAGACGCCGGAGGCGAAGACCTCGACGATGTTCGGATGATAAAGGGACTTGAGGATGTCAAATTCCTTGGCGAACGTTCCGCGGGAGGATTTTAGGATCTTAAGCACGGCGGGCGCGTCGCCGGCCAGGCGGTCGCGTACCTTCAGCGTCCGTCCGAAGCCGCCCTCGCCCAAGGTCTCTTGGGCGGCGTAACGGCCGGCCAGCAGGGCGGGGGATTCGGAGCTGTTTTTGGGGCCGGACATGAAAGAGATGATAAACCGTCTTTAAAAAAAAGCGTCAAAAATCATAGACAGCCCCGCGAAGGACCCAGAAACCCACGCGCGACAAGAGCCGATAAGACCGTTATAATGTCCCCTGGTCCTGAAACTAGGAAACTATGAACCGGCTCCGCCACATCGCCCCTGTCCTCTTTTGTCTCCTCTTTTCTTCCTGCCTGTCCGGGGGACCCGGAGCGGGCCTGGGGGGAAGCTCGTTCTCCGGACCGGGAGGACCCGCCGGCGAAGCGTCCGTACAGGACACGCCGCCCATCGCGGGCCCGAGCGAGGATCAGGACGCCAAGCCCGAGATTCCGATCGGGGAGTGCAAGGAGGAGAACGGCATCAACTGCCCGGAGAAGCTGGAGGTCTCGCGGACGAGCCTGTGCCTGCGGACGAACCTCGCCTTGAATCCCATCCTGACCTTAAGCCAGGCCGCCGTGAACGCTTCCAAGCCCCTCACCAGCACCGGCCAGGCGACCCTGAAGATTTGGCGTTACACGGATTCCTCCGAAGCCTCGCCCGACGGCGCCTTCGTCGCGCCCACTTTGGACCTGGAGGTGACGGAACCCGACTTGGATCCCGCGAAAAAGGACACGCAGCTCTCGGCGGCCCCGGACGGCACGGTCAATTTCCATCTCGTGGCGGGCCAAAAGAGCGGCTACTACGAATTCTGGGTCTTCGGCGATTTGGATACCGCCTACGGCGATCTGACGGTCGTCCCCTGCGACGAGGCCCCCGACGACACGCTGGCCCCCAATCCTCCCCCTCAGCCGCCCCCGCCGGGCCCGGCCTTCAAAGCCCCCAAATGAGCGTTCGCGATACGTCTCTTTTCCGCCCGGTGTCCGTCGAGGAATACAACCGCGGGGTGCCTTCGTCCTCGCGCGTCGCCGATCGGAACGGCAACGGCCTCGTCGACGAAGAGGACGATTTCGGCGGCGCCGACCCCAACTACCGTCTGCATCGCATGTGCATGGAGCGGCTGCCTTACGCGGCGGACGGCGGAGACCGGCTGGGCCTGACCTTGTTCGACGGGAGAGCGGGGACGTATTTCATGGACGTCCGGGTCGACGAGCGCGCCGAAAGGATCATGAAGAGGTTCCGGCGAGGTTCTCCCGATCTCTTCGATTTCGGGAGGACGCCGGACTTGGGACTGCATCTTTTCATGGGGCGGGGGGATCACGGCCGATGGATCGAGGCCTTGCGGAGGGGAGCGGCGACCCTGGACGATCTCCGGCGTTCCGCCATCTTGGTCGAGGGCGGCTTTGATCGAAAGAACGACGGTTGCAGTTTCAACACCGTCCTGAAGATAGAAGGCGGCCGGATCTTCCGCCGGAACGTCTTGAAGGTGACCTTCCGAAACGCCGCCGGCGACCATCGGGAACTCTGGAACCTCCGGACGGGGCGCATCCGCGTGATGCGCTGAGAGACCGTCCATTTCACTAGACAGTTCTGAGATTTATCTCGCCAAAAGTTATTGTCTTCAGCCCCCAGTCCGAATCTCCTTCCTGAGATGATCTGAAGTTATTTCAAGTACTTATAGATTCACAAGCCCTGGCACCCCCTTTGCTCTCTTATCCCGTCATAAGCATGGCCGTCTTTAACAAGGAGAACATCATGAAAGCCAAACGCATCGTCATCCTCTGGGGGATCTTAAGCCTGTCGCTTTCGGCCCTCGCCCTGTCCGCCTGCGGCGGATCGTCGGAGCAGACCGTCGAGCCGGCTCCCGACGTCGTCGAAGGCTCCTGCCTCGCCGACGCGGATTGCGGGGACGGAATGGTTTGCCAGGAAGGCGGCTGCTTCGAAGCCCCGGCTCCCGAGGAAGAAGTCTCCCCGGCCGTCGTCGATTGCGCCGCGGAAGGGATCTGCGAGGTCGGCCACGAATGTTCGGTCAACGCCGAGTGCGGTTCGAAGAGATGCGAGCTGACCGTCGGCCTGTGCATCGAGTCTTGCAACGCCGGGTTCACGTTCTGGACCGCGAACGGGAGCGAGGCCGGCACCTGCATCCCGACGCCGCATCCGCACCCCGTCGAAGGCTGGATGTAACCAACGCCCGTTTGAAGGAGATTTTTTATGAACGTTTCGCGCCGCCTGCTTCCTCTCCTCATCACCGCCTGGACCGTCCTCTCGGTCGTCTCCTGCGGAGGGGGCCATACGGCCCCCTTCCTTGGGGAGGGAACCGGTCAAGCTCCGGAGATGCCCTCGGCCGACGAAGGCGTCGGCGACGACGAGACCATCCTGCCCCAAGATCCGGGCGCCCCGGAGGAGCCGGAAGTTCCGGAGATCGAAGACGAGGACGACGGACCGATCACGCCCGGAAAGGACTTGGTCGTGGGCGGTGAACTCGCCGCGGGAAGCGGCGGCGGGGCCTTCGTCTCTTTAAACGGCACGGAAGACGTTCACAACACGCATCTCAAAATGGTCCGCGTTCACTGGAAGGCGACGGCGTCCGACGACGTAGAAGAAATTTACATCCACGCCCCGTTCAACCGGAAGGCCTTGGACGGTTCCGAAGGAGATCCCTGCGGAAAGATCGACGGCCGTTTCCTGGCGGTGAACGACGACGGAAATAATTTCAACGAAGGAAGCCCCGACGCCGAAGCGGGCGCGGATTATCTGACGGGAACGAAGTGCCAAAACAACGCCGATTGCGCGGGCCTCTCCGAAGGGTCTCCGACGCCCGCCGCCGCCGGTGATTTCAAGGCGAGCGCGGCCTCGCAAGCTCCGCAGCGCACGCCGACGCCGCCCGCGCCGGTCTGCCGAATCGACTTGAAGGGCCTTCTCGACAAGGGCGTGACGGAAGGGGAGTTCTTCACCTTCTCCCATGCCCGGAAGATGCGCGTCGTTTTAATCGCTAAAACAAAGACCGGCGCCGTCGTGAGCGACGAAAGGACGTGGATCGCCCCGAAGCCCATTTTCGATTCCCTGGACGTCCGCATGGACGCGGGCCGCCTCAGCGTGCGGGCGGATTACGAGAGGGCCGTGGACCGGCCGCATCTTCAAGGCTGCGCCGACAAGCAGATCGAGCAGGACGAGCGGGCGAACGACGGCCGGGGCCGCTTCTGGGCCTCCTGTGCGGTCTCGCAGGCCCATCCCGGCGTCGACGTCCTCCTGTACGGCGTCGGCTCCGGCTCGGGCAATTTCGTGAAGCGTTCCTTCGGCGTCCAAGTCTCCGGGGGCGCATTGGCCCTCAAAGACGCGGGCAACCGCCGCTGCGAGGCGGGCGGATATCTTTACGACGATTGCGCCGGCACCTTAAACCTTGCGGCGCAAAGCGCGCCCTTCGCTTATACCGTCCGCAATTTGAAGACGGGCGCCGTCGTCGATCAGGGCGAGACGCGCTTCGCGGGGAAGGCGACGCTGCTCGGACGAAGGTTTCAGCGGAAGGTCGTCTCCGGCGTCGTTTCCTACGAGCCGGTTTGGGAGGAAATCGCCGCGAAAGAAATCTCCGAGGACGGAGGCGCGACCTTCGAAGACGTCCGCCGCGACCACGACCATTCGGCCTGGAGGGTCCGCCATCTCGGCCGTCAGGCCGAATTGGCCCTTCCCTATACGATGACGCTGACCGCTGAGCTCATCCCCGACGCCTTGCCCCCGCAGTGCGGCGATACGGAGGCCCTCCGTCAGTCCACCGCGGTGTGGCGCGGGACCCACGTCCGCGAGATCGGCTCGTCCGTCTCCGACGGCGCGATCGACCAACCCGACATCGACCTCCACGACGCCCAGGAAGGCCACGTAACCATCCGCTTCCCCGCCGAAGAGACGCGCGCGACCTACTGGGCGATCGACTCCGAAGGCCGAAGGCACGAGGACGTTTTATCCTTTACGTACCTTTGCCTTGAATAAGTGTGCCATTCCTAAACGCCTGATTTTTCTGGGTCTTCCCCTAAAAGATGGTATAATTAGTCAAAAATGAAACTTGGCATGGGCCCGTGGCCGATAACATCCGTACGGGGAAAACTCATGAAGACTCAAACTTACCTTACGGCTCTGGTGTGCCTCTCGTTACTTTCCGCCTGCGGCGGCGGAGGCTCCAAACTTAACCTGGACGACAAGTCGGCGGCCTTAAGCGCCTGCGAGCCTTCCTCCGGGCCTATCGGGACCGACGTGGTTTGCACGGTGACGGGGATGACCCAGGACAGCACCCTGTTCTTCGATAAAAAACCGGTGGAATTCATCTTGAACGAAGAGGACGGCGCGGTTTCCTTCACCATCCCGCCGACGCTGGGCGGCGAAAAGGAAGTCTATTTTCAGGAGGGCGACAGCGGGGTCAAGCCCGTGGGGGCCTTCGAGGTCACCAGCGCGGTCGCGGCGGGGTTCGACGAGGTTGCGCCTGCGGGAGGCGTTACGACTGGCGGGACCGGGGAAGTCATCAATCCGTCGGGGCCAGGAGGAAGCGGCGATACACCGCCGGTGTACGAAGCCCCGGCCGATTCCGACGGCGACGGCGTCCCCGACACGAGCGACGCCTGCCCCGGCACCGCGCCGGGCACGACGGTGGACGCGACCGGCTGCGTTCCTCCTCCGCCCCAGCCGACGGGCGCCCAGATCACGGAGTTCACGGTCGACAAGGCGAAAAAGACGGACCCCGAGAATGAGAACGACGCGGACCCTTATTTTGGGACTTACCGGATCCATTGGACCGTCGCCAACGCCAAGGCGGCTTACCTGGCGGGCAATATCTTCAACCGTGCGTCCACCGACAGCGCGTTGCCGGCGGCGCAGCAATGCAAGATGGTCGGCACCGCTCCTTACAACCGTTATTTGGTGACGATGCCCAAGGGCAATTCCATCAACCCGAACTTCGACGAAAACGCGACCTCGTCCAACCCGAAGAAGACTTACAAGCATTACCTGGAAGGCGTCCTGTGCGACGATTCCCAGCCTTCCAAAGAGTGCAAGACGGGCTCCTATTCCCAGCTCGTGAAGGGGGCTTCCAAGACCTACGCCTTCGCGGACGACGCCCTGCTTAAGAAAGACACTTATTTCTACGATCTCAAATATGGCGCGCCCTCTGAAATTTACAAAATGAATCCGACCTACGAGTTGAAGCCCGCCCTCGATTTTCCGTACTTCCCGGCGGTGAACGAGGTGAATCCGAAGTGCCGGATCGATCTGACGCAGGACGACGGCAAGGTGAAGCTCTCCGATACGGCCTTCACGCAGAGCTTCGTCCATTACGGAAGCGTGTGCCTGGCCGTGCAGGGCAACGACGACGTCTGGGTCGTGAAGTGCAAGTCGGTCACGGCGCCCGAGGCCAAGATCGAATCGTCGAGCGCCAAGCTGGTCATGACGCCCAAGCCCGCGATGGAGGTCGAGTTCAGCTACGACTACGCGCGCTTGGGGGCCTCCACCGTGGCCGGCTGCGTGAAGACGAGCGCCAATTGGTCGGAAACGACGGGCTCCGGTTATTACAAGGGGACCTGCGAGATCAAAAGCAAGACCTTGGACGTCACGCTGACGGCGACGGGCATGGGCGAGGCGAATACCGACAGCGTGAAATACCACTTCTCCGGGGGCTCTCCGGATCTCAAGCTCGAATGGAACCACGGAGACGGCAAATCGCCTTTCATGGCGGTCGCCGACTGCGATCAGACCAACCTGCCGACGGCGGATTGCTCGGGCAACGTCGAGTTCAAATGGACGGTCACGAATAATTACGAGATCAAGCGCGAGGACGCGGACGGGAAGCAGACCAGCGTCGCCTCGGCGGGTTCGAACGGTTTGAACTTCAAGGAAGTGCGTTTCTACCAGGGCGGCGAGTATAAGGACACGAAGACCGCCTCCACCGGAACCATCACGATGAAGCGCGACCACGACCATACGTCGTGGAAGGCCGAGGTTTACGACACGGGCGGTTCCAAGACCGACGAGCAGTCCGTGTCGTCCTGGGATTATTGGGAGAGCGGGGCCGGCAAGGACAACCCGGGGACGTTTTTCGAGATGACCGACTGGAAGCACGGCGGATGCACGGCGGACGACTACGACGATTGCTGCGGAGGTTGGGATTGCGACGGCGAGTGCGGCGTGTGCGTGGAGACGTCGGGTCCTCACCAAAGCGGCAGCATGAATTGGGGCGGCCGGCACCTCAAAAAGATCGAGTCGGACTGCGGGATGAACATCGAGCAGCCGGATCCCAACAAGTACGGCTACCAGACCGGCAAGGCCTCCGGCTCCTGGAACAACTTCAGCCAGACCTGTAATTTTACGGCGACCGCCTACGACGGTTCCAAGCTCACCTGGAGCAACGCCAGCTGGACGTGTTGCCAATAAGGCTCAGGGACAGGCGAAGACCGTCCCGCAGTCCAGGAGAAAATCGGGGTCGAGCCTTTTCTTGATCGCCAGAAATTCGTCGTAAACGGCCGCGCCGAAGTAATCCCGGTAATCCGTATTCGGGGCCACCGGCTCCGATTGGATGTAGCGCCGGTACGGCGCCTCCCGGTGGGCGCGCACCGCCTCCATGACGTCCTTTTCCACGTCCATTAAAGCGGAACCTCCCGGCGTCGCCGGATAACCCCAAAGCCCGACGCCGACGAAATCCCTCTGGGCCGGAAAGACCAGCGGCGGATTGAAGGCGAAGAATTTGATGGGATAGACGTAATCCTGCTTGTAGTTGAAGGTCTCCGCGTGGTCCTGCTTGATCTTCCGGATCAGCTCATTGGCGGCGTCCAATTCCGGCGCCGGGACGAAGAGGGTGAACCAATAAAGGCGCTCGGCTCCGCCCACGGGAACCGCCGGAATCTCCCCACTCTCGCCCAGAGGATAGGTGGCCTCGGAGTTCTGGATCTTAAGCTTGGCTTGGGTGACGATCCCCAATTGCCCCATCGATCCGAACATCCAGGGAAAGAGCGCATCGCCGGGGCGGATCTTCAGAACATCGCCGGTGCCCGTCACCAGGGTGATCTCCAGGACGTTTTCCCAAAAGCCCCCGTAGAAGCGCGATTGTCCGCCGATGCCGCCGGCGGCGATGTAGCCGCCCACCGTCGGACCGCCGCTGCCGTCGTTGACGACCGGGAGGTGGTATTTCCTCGCTTTCAGGAAGGCGCGGAGCTCGTACATCCCCATGCCGGCGCCGACGGTGACGGTGCCGGGTTCTTCGAACCGGTACGCGCGCAGCCGGTCGGTCCGGACCAGCAATTCCCCGTCGCGCGGCAGGCTGGAGCCGTTCATCGAATGGGCGTTGCCGCGGACCCGGATGCGGGCGCGGCTTGCCCTCGCTTTGCGGACGAGGGCGGCGACCTCGTCCGTCGTCGCGGGGTGAGACGCTTCGTAGGCCGCGGAGCCGGAGGAGAGCCTTCCGAAGTCCTGCAAGGGGCCGCTCTCCGGCGCAACCGGTACCCAGCGCAGGGCGACGACCAAGGCGATGAGATAGGCCGTCATCAACCAGGCCGTGCGCTCGACGGCGGCCGTCGGTTTTTTCTGCCGCAAACAGAGGAAGATCGGAACGAGGAAGGCGGCCGCAAGCAGGGCGACGGGGAGGATCGGGACTTTTTTGAGATAAAGCCAGACCAGAGGCGCCGCTGCGAAGATGAGCACCGCCGAAGAAACCAGGACATGCGTCCTTTCGGCCGTCCAACCCCGCTCGCCGAGCAGCACGTAGAGGGTCCGCGTCCCCGAGGCGCTGTCGCCCGGGATATCCTTATAATCCTTGAACGGCGAGGCGGCGGCGAATCCCAGGAAGGCCAATCCGAGATACAGCAGTTCGGCGTACCCCAACTCGAAAACCCCCGCGCTTGCCATGCCGATGAGGAGGGAGAGGGCCGCCACCGTGCCTTCGGTCAGGTAATTCAGCGGAAAAACCGTCTTCAGGCGCGTCAGCGGGTGGTGGTAGGCCGCGGTCAATAAAACGTAGAAGAGGTAGAGGTAGCCGATTTTCGGCGCCGTGAAACAGACCTGCAGGGCGAGCCAGAGGATCAGGCCGTGGATGACGAGGACGTCGTTGCGCTCCAGAAGGCCTTTGCGCTGGTTCACCTCGTCGGAGGCGCGGTCGTAGTAGTCGTTCGCGAAGACGGCTCCCTGGTGCACGAAGAGGACGATCAGGGCCTGGAACCAGGTCATGGCCTGGATGCCGCCGGTGAGGGCGGCTCCCAGGAATACCAAGACGACCCAAGGAAGGCTGTGGTTGATCCGTTTCAGGGAGGGCCGGAAGCGCCGGAAATTGAGCGCGACGTAGAAGACGTAGGAAAGGAACAGGAAGACGAACCCGCGCGCCGTGCTCTCCTGCAAGAATCCGAAAATCCGGTCGCCTAATCCAGGATAGGCGGCCACCGTCAGGACGACGTAAAGGTAACCCAGGGCCAACCCCAGCAGAGTTCTGACGAACGAGCGGCTTTTCAGCCAGAGATAGGCGGCGAACAGCAGGAGTGCGGACCAGGCCGCGATCACCTCGCTGTAAGGATTTCCCGCGCCGTGCAGGGTCGGATAAAAGCGGTCCAGATATCGGTATTGAAAACGTCCCGGGCCGAGCCAGATGACGTCGATCAACGGCGGGAGCAGGCCCACCAATACCCCGAAGACGACGGCCTGGGAGACTTTCCTCCAATCCTCGCGGAGCAGAACCGCGGCGATGACCGTAAAGCCCAAGGCCGTGGCCAGGTAAAAGGCGGTATAGTGCGACAGGACCCTCAGTCCCAGGCTCGCGTGCCCCCAATAAATCTCCTCCGCCGTCCGGCCCAGGCCGGCGATCAGGACGACGAAAAAGGGGAGGGCGGGATGGTAGGGCCGGTTCTCGAGGCGCTCCAAAATCTTTCCGGGAAATTGGCGCTTCATCGACTTCTGGTGTAAACCTAAACGACCGAAACGGGAAGACAAACAATGTTTCCGTTCCTTCCACGAAGACTTTTCGCTCTGGGTTCCGCGGCGGTGCTGATGGCGGTCGCCTCGGGATGCGCGTCCAAAGAGCGCGGTCCGGTCTCTCCTCCCGTTTCCGTCGAGAAGCAGCGGGAAATCTTCGAACGTTTGAAGAACGACGATCCCCGGGCCCCCTACGTCGTTGCGGTTCCCCCGGGCGCGCCGGAGTTCCCCGAAAATCCCGCCAACCCCCTGACCCGGGCCGGCGTTCAGTTGGGGCGCTGGCTTTTCTACGATCCCATCATTTCGGGCGATAATACGATGTCCTGCAGCTCCTGCCACGTGCAGGCCTTGGCCTTCACCGATGGTAAGAAGTTCAGTCCGGGCATCCGCGGGGAAAACGTCGGGAAGAACACCATGGAGCTGGTGAATCTGGCTTGGAGCCGCCGCTTGTTCTGGGACGGCCGCGCGCCCACTTTGGAGGCGCAGGCCGTCCAGCCCATCCAAGACCTGAGGGAGCTCGATCAGCCGATGGCGGGATTGATCGCGGAGCTGAAAAGCCATCCCGTGTATCCCAAGATGTTCGAACTCGCCTTCGGCGATCCGGACGTCACGGAGGAGCGGATCGGCAGGGCCATCGGCCAATTCGTCTCCAGCATCGTCTCTTTCGAGGCCGGGTTGGACGAAATCGAGAGAGTGGATATCGGATTGAAGAAGGAGACGGAAATAGATCCCCACCTTCGGCCCCTCCTTTTGACCAAGGCCCCTCGAGACACCATGAATGCCTTGAGCCTATGCGCCAGTTGCCACCGGGGCATCGACCGGAACGGCAATGCTTTCGGCCTTTACGGGGGCTATCGCATGTCCAGCAACGGCTTGGATCGTAAGCCCGAACCGGGCTACGCCGCGGTCACGAAAGATCCGCGCGACTTCGGGCATTTTAAGGCGCCCACTTTAAGGAATATCGCGCTGACGGCGCCCTACATGCACGACGGGCGCTTCGCCACCTTGGAGGAGGTCGTCGATCACTACGATCACGGCGTCCAAGATTTTCCGGGATTGGGCTCCCAGCTTCGGGAAAAGGACGGGACGGTGAAACGTCTGAAATTAAGCGACGAGACCAAGAAGGACGTCATCCGGTATTTGAACCTGATGACGGATCGCTCCCTCCTGACCAACGAAAAATATTCGAATCCCTTTCATTGAACGGCTGTGCTAATCGCCGTCGGCGATGAATCTCCGCCGCGCCGCTGATCCGCGTCCCCTGGCCGCCTTCCGCATCCTCTTCGGGACGCTCATGCTTTGGGACGTCGTCACCTATTGGAGGCTGTACGTTCCGTACTTCGCGCTGCCGCACCTCCATTTTCCCTATGTCCCTTTCATCCGGCCGTGGCCGGCCGGGGACGGCATCCGCTTGCATTTCATCGTCATGGGCGTTGCCGCCGCCTTTCTCGCCTTGGGGTTCCTCTACCGGATTTCCGCCTCCGTCTTCTTCCTGGCCTTCGCCCATTTCTTCCTGATGGATAAATTCCTCTACAACAACCACTACTATCTCTACGCCCTCCTGGCCTTCCTCCTGATCTTCGTCGACGCCCACCGGGTCTGGTCCCTGGACGCCCTTTTCCGTCCCGCGATCGCCAAGCGTCCCGTGCCTTTTTGGAACGTCGCGCTTCTGCGGGCGCAGATCGTGATCGTTTATTTTTTCGGCGGCCTCGCGAAGCTCAACGCCGACTGGCTGGCGGGCGAGCCCATGCGCCACTGGCTGGCGCGCAAATCCGATTTTTGGCTGATCGGACCGTCGCTGACGAAGCCCTGGGCGCCCTGGTTCTTCAGTTACGGCGGCCTGCTGTTCGATCTGTCGATCGGTTTTCTCCTGCTTTGGAAGAAAACGCGGCGGCCCGCCGTCGTCGTCCTCGTCTTTTTCCACCTGATGAACCAGTGGTTCTTCGACATCGGCCTCTTTCCTTACGTCATGATCGCCGCGACCGTCCTGTTCTTCGGCAACGACGCCGCACCTCCGTCCTCCGCGAAGACGCCTAAGCCGGCCATCGGCCGTGCGACCGTCGCGTTGATCTCCGTTTATTTGATTCTGCAAATCCTCATCCCGCTGCGGCACTGGCTGTATCCCGGCGACCCCGCCTGGACGGAGGAGGGGCAATCCTTCGCCTGGAGGATGATGCTTCGGGACAAGACCGGAAAGATCCGCGTGACCGTGACGAATCCCGGAACGGGGGAGAGCGAGGAGGTGGATCTGACGGACGTCCTGACCCCGCAGCAATTGAAGATGCTCACCGGTCGCCCCGACTTGATCTGGCAATACGCCCAATTTCTGAAGAAAAGGTTGGCGGGCCTGAAGATTGAAAATCTGGAAATTCGCGCCGAAGCGACGGTCAGCTTGAATTTTCGCGAACCGCAACTCTTGATCGATCCCTCGGTGGACTTGGCGAAGGTCGACTACCCGGTCTTCCGTCACGCGGATTGGATCGTTCCCCTCGTACGTTGATTCCCGGTGTTGACTGGAGTGCGCACCAAATCCCCCTCAGGCGGCAAGCCACCTCTCCCCGTGAGCCGATAACTCACGGGTAATGGGGAGTTTTATGAAATCGAAATCCTATCTGTTGGTTATTATTGGATTTTTTATCCTTAGCGCTTGTTCGGGAGGCCAGGAGCAAACGGTCGCTTATGAAGGAGATGTCGTCCCCTCAGGCGAGGCCCAGGAAGTGACCCCCACGGACGTCACGGCTTCGGCCGGTGATGAAACCATCACCCCGAGTGGCACGCCGTCTTCCCCCGACGATCCGTCGTCGCAGATCCCCTCGAACGACGTGCCCCCGGCGCCCGAGGCTCCGTCTTCCGCGTCGATCGTCTCGTTCCAGGTGACGAAGGTCGCTTCCGCCAGATTGGGAACCGTGAAGATCGAGTGGAGTTTCGCGAACGCGAAGGCCGCCTATCTTTGGGGTGATTTCAACCGCGAGGCCGACGACGCGGATTGTAAATTGAAAGACGGCCGCCATCTCGTGACCGGCCCGGACGGCAACAAGCTGAACGAAGGCTCCGCGCTTTATAACCAAAATCTTCCCTTCCTGGAGGGGGTCCCCTGCAACAACGCCAA
>DASUFF010000089.1:0-22279 GCA_036274695.1 bacterium
CGATTTTTCCGAAAACCCGAGCCGCTCCGCGATCCGCCGCCGCCAATCGCCGGCGTGGGCGGGCGTCACCGACAGGGCCGTCGCGCCTTGGATCTGAAAATCCCATTTCGCCTCTTCCAAGAAACGCGAGCGGCCAACGCCCGCGGGTCCGGAGACGCGCGCGATCACCGGAGCGTTCGTTTGGACGGCGCGGCGCTCCCAAGCCGCGAGCGCCTCCATCTCCGCCCGCCTCCCGACGAAGGGAATTTTCTGGAGAACGGCGGGACGTCCCTGCCCGTGCTCCGTCAGGTACTTCAGCACGGCGAGCGCGGAGCCCGGACGGCGCGACGGCGAGCGCTCCACCAAACGATCGACGAGATCGGAGAAATACGCCGGCAGGTCCGGACGGAACTTGGAGAGAGGTTCGGAGGAAGCCGGCCGGCCGGCCAGCGCCTCGTAGAAGACCGCGCCCAAGGAGAAGAGATCGCCGGCGGTCCCGTAGTCTCCGGCCAAGGCCTCGGGCGGTAAATATTTCAAAGTGCCGCGGACGGAGCCGTCCGAGACATCCAGGGTCGAAAGGCCGAAATCCAAAATCTTCGCCCGGCCCTCGGGGGTCACGCGGAGATTCGAAGGCTTGAGATCGCGATGCAGGATGCGCCGCGCGTGGAGGTAGCGAAGGCCTTCGACGACCTGGACAAAAACCGAGACAACGGCCGAGGCGTCCTTCTTTCCCGGCCAGTCCTCCAAGGAATGGCCGGGCACGTACTCCATCGAGAAAAAAGGCCGGTCCCGGCTCAATCCCGACGGGAAGAAATCGAGGATTTTGACCAAGTTCGGATGCGCCAGGCGGGAGAGGAGTTTGACCTCCCGGCGGAGGATTTCCGCAGAAGCCGAAAATTCGCCTTTTTTCAGGAACTTAAGAGCGACCGGCTGGCCGTCCGCTTCGGCCAAAAAGACCTCGCCGGTCGCACCTTCCCCGAGCGGACGCTGGACGGCAAAATCGGCCATCCCATTATTCTGAGCCAAAACGGCAAAACGGTCTATCGAAGTTTGCCGGAAATGCCGCCGGAAAATCAAAAGGCCCGGCCCGCAGGACGCGGGCCGGGCCCCGGGAGGGGGAGGTCGGGGATATCAGCCGCCGATGGTGTTGGCCGGGAAGATCGTCCACCAGTTGAATTTCCAAATGACTGAATCGCTGAGCTCGTTCCCCGAATAATCCTTCGCGGTGATGCGGCAGCGGATGTGTCCGTCGAAAACCTTGGGATCTCCCTGGAAGCCGTAGTCGATGCGGACGGTCCCGGTCTGTCCGTCGTAGGAAGATCCATCCGCCTCTCCCGGGTGCACGACGTAGGATGCCCCGCTCGTTCCAAAGTTGTCCTCGCAAGCGACTTGAACCGAATCACGTTTCAGGTGCCGGCCTTCCCACGAGAAGGACGCGCCCGCGCGGGTGCCTTCGATGAAACGCAGGGCCTTCTTGCCCGTGATTTCGAGGTCGGCCTCGTAAGGGGCCCTAAGGACGGCGGAGGCAAGGCGGCGTCCGTCGACGTCGTGTGAGATGAGGTCATACGTTTTGCAAAAGTGATTCCGCTTGGCGCGCGCCGCGACGACGGTCCGGCCGTCTTCGACGGAAATCGTCTGTTCGGCCTCGTCGCACGTCGCGCCGTCGCCGCCGATGGTTTCCAATTTCAGATCGCCGACCCAAGGCACTTTCCGTTCGCTCACCATTTCGAACGCGTCGCCGTCCGTGCTGCGTTCCACCCGGCAGGTGCGCGTGATCGAGCCCTCCAACCCCAGGTAACCGGTCAGGTCGCAGGAACGCGACCAGCCGTCTTCGTCGACGGAACACAGCGTGTCTCCGTCCCTATTCGTGTAACCCGTTTCCCGCAGGGTGATTTCGGGGGCGTCGCACCGGACCACGAAGGATTCCGTCGTTACGTTGTTCGCTCCGACTCCCGGAAAGGAGAAATCGATGCGCGTGACGTCCGTGTTCAAGGGACAGGTCACCGTTTCATCGCCGGACCCGTCGGACGTGGGGAAACTTAGGTTGGGAGCGACGCAATTCGGGATCGACGGCTTCCGCTCCCGATCCAAGTTCTTATACTGCAATACCAACGTCAGTTCGGGTTTCTCCGACGAAATGAAGGCGGTCGCGCGCACCGTAGGATGCGGGCCCGCGGCTTCGAATTTTCCGGCGACGGCGGCCGGCAGCGAAATCGGACGCCGGAAACCGTCAAAAGAAAAGCGCGTCGTCAGGTCGACCACCGGACGAACGGTCGGCTCCGGGGAAGGGGCCGGAGATTCTTCGGTCGGCGTTTCCGCGGCCGGCGCTCCGGCGTTTCCAGGCGCGATCTCTTCATCCCGCGTCGCGTCTTGCGGCTCGATTTGCGGTTCGGCGACGGAGATTCCTTCGTCCGCCGCGCCCCCGAACTCCTTCGCGGAGCCGCAGCCGGCGGCGATCCCCGTCAAAGCGACCAGAAAGATTCCCGCAAAAATTCCCTTCTTCATAAATCCCCCTTGGATAAGCTCCCGCGACCGCCCCGAAGTTAGTCCTCGCAATCCTCGCGACCGTTGCCTTCCGCCAGGCACTTCAGCTTTTCGACGTCGACGCTGCCCTGGAAGTATTTGACGGCGGCCTTGTCGAGCAGCATCTTTTTCTGCTCCGGCGTCAGTTCGATCAAAGGTCTCTCCGCCACGCGGTCGTCCTCTTCCGTCTTGATTTGAGCGTCCGGATGCTGGGCGAAATACTGGGCTCCGCCGAAGTGATAGACGGCGGTGCGGTCGTCTTCCTTGATCAGGTTCTGCGGAAGGTTCGCGGAATGCGCGAATTCCTTTTCCAACAGCGCGGGGTCGAATTTTCTTTGGATGAGGACGGGCGTCTCGGCGGCGTCTTCCGTCTCTTCGGGAACGACGGCCTCGTCGGCGTCCGCCTGAGGCGCGGGCGCGACCTCCTCCGGAGCGACTTGGGGATCGAGGCCCTGATCGGCCGGCGACTCCATGGGCACGTCGCTCGCGTCGACCTGAAATTCGCCGGCGGAACCGCAGCCCGAAGCCGCGACTCCCGCAACGAAGAGCAGCGCAAACAGAGTGTTGATCGTCTTCATAAATCCCCCCTTTTTAAGTTGGCGGCCTCATGGCCGTTGCCTGGATTCAAAGCAAGGGGAGTGCCAATTTTTCTATAAGTAAAATCAACTAGTTACATGAAACAATCCGGCCATTTTGCCGACCGGCACGGACCAGATCGGCAAAAACGGCAATTAACGGGGACGGACGTTTCTGGCGGGGCTTTTGACGGAGGCCGGCCTTTGGTTTCGCCGCTTAGACGCGCGAACCGGCTTCGCGGGAACGGCCGGAACCGAGGAACACGGACGGACGGGAAAGGCGACGGTGATTTCCGAGCCCGGATTGAGGGGCGTGCCCGTTTGCACGGCGGAGACATTCACCTCTCCGGGCCGGAAGCGCACGCCGTTCCTCCAAAACGATGTCAAAAGATGGAGCCGGAAGCGGGCCGCGTCCGCCGGCGAGACGGGCTTCGGCGCGGAAAACGAATACGCCCCCAGGAAGAAGGTTTCGGGCAGCAAAAGAGGCCGCGGAGACGGTTCGAAACGTCTCACCGCCGTTTTCACCCGAACCTGCGAGGCCCCGGGCAGGGCGGAGGTCCGGGCGATCGTCTGAACGGCCGCCGCCAGGTTTCTTTCCGCATAGATGAATTGGGAAGCGATGTCCTTGCGCGTGCCGGTGCCGTCCCCGAACCTCAGGAGGTATTGCGCGAGCAATCCTTTCCCCTCGAGGCTCAGTCCGGCGGCGATGCGCATCTCTCTTTCGCTCAAGCCCGGGCGCCCGTCGATGCACTGGGCGCGCATCAGGATGCGCTCGGCGTTGATGATCTTCCAGTCGACGCTGCCCATGTCGTGTCATCGGCAAACGCGGAGCCATGGTTGCGCCGCGAAGCTCAAAAAAATTTTCGGCGGGTGCCGTCGAAAAACGACGAACGCGATGGGGACTTCACACCAAGCGGTACTTTTTCAAACGATGAAACAGCGTCGTGCGCGGCACGCCCATCAGGCGCGCGGCCTCCGCGACGTTACCGTTCGCCTGCACGAGGCTCGCCTTCAACGTCTCCATCTCCTTGGCGCGGATCTCGTCCCGGAGCGAGCCGGCGGCGGGCAGTTTGGCGGGATCGACCTTGTCGACCTTCAGGACTTCCTCGTGGTTCAGGTTCAAGTCCTCGGGCTCGATGGTTTCGGAGACGCTTAAAATCACCGCCCGCTCGAGCACGTTCTGAAGCTCGCGGATGTTGCCCGGCCAGTCGTAGCTCCTGAGGGACTCGACCGCCTTCGGAGACAGGGATACCTGGCGCGCCTCGCGCGCGGCGTATTTTTTCACGAAGTGATCCGCCAGCGGCGCGATGTCCTCGCGCCGGTCGCGCAGAGCGGGAACCTTCAAGGCGATGACGTTCAGGCGGTAGAAAAGGTCTTCCCGGAACCGCCCGTCCTTCACCATCTGCTCCAAGTTCCGGTGCGTCGCCGCCACCACGCGGACGTCCACGGGGATCGAGCGGTTGCCGCCGACCCGCTGCACCATCTTCTCCTGGAGGACGCGCAGGAGCTTGACCTGGATCGATTCCGGAATTTCCCCGATCTCGTCCAAAAAGATCGTCCCGCCGGAGGCGGTCTCGAAGCGGCCGATGCGCGTCTTGTCCGCGCCGGTGAAAGCGCCCTTCTCGTGCCCGAAGAGCTCGCTCTCGAGCAAGGTCTCCACCAGGGCCGCGCAGTGCACGGGGACGAAGGGGGCGCTCTTCCGTCCGCCGGAGTCGTGGACCGCCCGCGCCAACAACTCTTTGCCAGTGCCGGTCTCCCCCAGAAGAAGGATGGTCGAATCCGTCGGCGCGGCCTTTTTGATCTTCTCCATGAGGGACTTAAGCCCCGTCGTCTCCCCCAAGATGGCCCCGCTGTCGTAGACCTGCCGGACCTCCTCTTCCAGGACGTCCGCCTCGGCGGCGCGGGCCTCCAGCTCTTTGATCTTGGCGACCTTCTGTTTGTAGTCTTCGAAGGCCTTGTCGAAGATGGGCTTCAGCTCGCTCTTCTTCCAGGGCTTGACGATGTAGTCGTGGACGCGCCCGCGGTTGATGGCGTCCAGCAGCATCTGCGTCTCTTTGAATGCGGTAAGGATCATCCGGACCATCTGGGGACGCAGGGCGGAAAGTTTTTCGCAGAGCTCGATGCCCGTCAGGCCGGGCATTCTCTGATCGGCGACCAAGATGGGAAATTCTTCCTCGCCGGCTTCCAAGACGTCGAGGGCCTCCTTCGCGGAGGCGCAGGTGCGGACCAGGTAGTCTTGGCCGAAGGCGCGCTTGAAGGTCTCCAAATTCGCCTGCTCGTCGTCCACGTACAGAATCGCGGGTCTAAAGATCACGGTCTCTCCTTCAAGAATAGGGCAACGTTATCAGAAATTCCGTGCCCTTGCCCACTTCGGATTTCACCTCGACGTTGCCCCTGTGGTTCTTGATCAGCTGCAGGGTGATGGCCAGCCCCAGGCCCATGCCCTCGCCCTGCTGCTTGGTCGTGTAGAACGGATCGAAGATCCGCGCCACTTGATCCTTCGGGATGCCGCGGCCCGTGTCCTTGACGCTCACCTTCACGCCCGTCGTCCCGGAGCTCGTCGCCACCGTCACGCTCCCGCCCTCGGGCGTGGCCTCGCAGGCATTCGCGATGACGTTGGTGAAGATCTGCCCCAGTTGGAGCGGATAACCGGCCACGGCCGGGACCTCGCCGAAGCGCCGGTGGATCTGAAGGCGCCCCTTCCACTTGGGGGACAGCATCTCGACGGTCTTGTCGACCAATTGGTTTAAGTCGACCGATTCCTTGGGCTCCACGGCGTCCGTCGGAAAATCGCGGAAGCGGTCGACCAGGCCCCGCGCGCGCGTCACGCCCTCCTCCATCGTGTCCAGAATTTTGTCGACGTCCGCCATCGTCTCGCCGGTGGCCTTTCCCTCCTTGATCTGGTGCACCGTCTCGCGCAGAGGCTCCAGGTTCGCGTAGATGAAGTTGAGCGGGTTGTTCAGCTCGTGCGCCAGGCCTTGCACCAAACTTTCGAAGGTGTCCCGCTTGGCGGATTGGACGATGTAGGACTGAACGCGTTTCCTTTCGGCGTCCCGGATGCCCCAATAGAAGAAGACGGGAAAAAGGAGGACGGCGGGCGAGACCAAGTTGATGGAGGCGGTCAACATGCCGGTCTTCACGAGAAAATAGGCCCCGGCGACGATCGCGAATCCCAGCGCCTGACCGACGATCAGCCGCCGCGCCAGCGCGCGCGTGGCGCTGCGGTCCGTCGTCATCAGGATCCGGCCGAGGACGACGAAGGAAACGGCGCAGGCCGCCATCCAGGCCTCGGCCCAATGGCGGGGCCAGAGGATCAGGATCCATCCGAAGGCGCACAATCCCCCCAGGTATGCCCAGGCGGCGGGGACGACGTGGTTGAAGAGGATTTGGAAGACGATGAGTCCCGCGTAGACGAATCCGAGCCCCGAGAGCGCGGGCACGAAGGTTTCCATGGGATCGGCCTGAAGGAAGCGCCGGGAGACGATGTAGACGCCGGTGGAGACGAGCGCCACGACTAGGGTCAGGATCCGCTTGTCCACCGGGGCACTCTATAAGGAAAAGCGGACGGTGTCACGCCTGCAGAGGATCCTCCGGCCACTTGTGGCGCGGATATTTGCGGGAGAGTTCCTTGCGGATCGGCGGGTAGGCGTTTTTCCAAAAACTGGCGAGGTCCTGGGTCACCTGCACGGGCCTTTGGTTGGGGGCCAGGAGATGCAGGGTCAGCGGAAGCCGCCCGCCCATCAACGACGGGCCTTCCCTCATCCCGAAAAAGTCTTGGAGGCGCGAGGCGATCCACGGCTTCTGGTCCCAGCGGTAATGCACCTTCACGCGGCGGTCTTTGAGCGCGATGTGCGTCGGCAGGGCCCGGTCGATTTCGCCGGAAAGCGCCGGAGGCAGCGCCGCCTCCATCCGCTCGTGGAAGGCGCCCGGCTTCAGGTCCTTCAGCGACGTCAGCCCCTTCAAGGAATGCAGGAGGAAGGAAACGGGGGAAGCGGTCTCCGGATACGCCGCCGCCCTCTCCTTTTGATATTCGGAAAAAATCCGGAGGCGCGTCAGCAGCGATTCCACCGGCTCGGGATCGACATGCCGTTCCAAAGCCTTCAAAAGATCGGGGACCGGCAGGTCCCCGTCCGAAAGACGAAGGCCGAAGGCTTCTGAAAACAACAACGCCGCCGCCTTCTCCGCGTCGCGCGGCTCGCCCTTGTCTTCGCTCAGGATCAATTCGCCGTAGGCGAGGCGCGAAACCTCGTAGACCTTCTTCAAGTCCTTATCCCAAACGAGAGTTTCCTCCTCGCGCAGGAGGTCGTTGTTCAGATCGAGAAGCCAATCCGCGCGCACCGGGCAGAGCGTGTGGACGTGGACCTTGAGTTTTCCCTCTCCCTGGCGCCCGCGTTCTTGCACGTCCAAGACGGCGAAGACCTCGTTCCGGTCGATGACCGTCTCGCGCGCGACGACGGCCGAGCCCTCGGTGGCGAAGACCAGCTCGGTGTCCCGCCCTTTGCCTCCGTCCCGCTTCTTCGCAACGCGGTCGGGAAATCCGGCAAGTAGGCAACGCGCGGCGTCTTCGTCGGAGCGATTCGATTTTCCCTCCGGCGTCTTCGCGGCGCTCAAGATCTGCCGGCGCAACCGCTCGACGCCCGCCGGCCGTTTGCGCGCGCGGAGGTCGAGCACGTCCAAGGCGTCCGTCTCGCCTTCGGCCACCCAGGCCGCGAGGGTGGCCACGTCGTCGACGACGCCGCGGAAAACCGCCTCGAGAACCGCTCTCCCGAATCGCGGATGCAGGGGAAAATCCATCATCCGCCGTCCCTCATCCGTCAACGTCTCCCCTTTCACCGCCCCCAGCCGCTTCAACAAAAGGCCCGCGGCCTCCGTAGCCTCGGGCGAAGGAGGCTCGAACCAGGGAAAATTGCGGACGTCGGAGATCCCCAGTCCCATCACCTGCAGCGCCGTTTCGGCCAGATCCGACCGCCGGATCTCCGGCACCTCGTAATCCGGCCGCCCGTCGAAATCGGATTGGGCGTACAGGCGAAGGCAATGTCCGGGCGACGTGCGCCCGGCGCGGCCCGCGCGCTGGATCGCCGAGGCCTTGGAGATCGGGCGCGTCACCAGGCGGGCCAGCCCCGACCACCAGGAGAAACTCGCGCGGCGATGGAGTCCGCTGTCGATCACCGTGGTCACGCCGTCGATGGTGAGCGAGGTCTCGGCCACGTTGGTCGCCAGGATCACTTTAGGTCGGGAAGCGGGCAGAAAGACCTCGGCCTGGGCCTCGCCGGACAAATCCGCATACAAAGGAAGGACCTTCGCCCGGTCCCGGAGGGCCGCCTTCAGCATCTCCTCCGACCTGACAATGTCGCCGACGCCGGGCAGAAAGACCAGCAGATCGCCGCGCGATTCCGCCAAGGACGTCTCAACGGCGCTTCTCACTTGGGCTTCGAGGCGCTGATTCGGCGCCGGCGGCAGATAGGAGACCGAAACCGGATGAAGCCTGGTCTCCAAAGACAGAACCGGCGCCTCCAGAAAGCGCGCCAGCGCCTCCGCGGGCAGCGTCGCCGACATGACGATCGCTTTCAAATCGGGGCGTCCGCTCGCGCGCAGCCACTGCAGATAACCCAGGGCGACGTCGGTCTGAAGATGGCGTTCGTGGAATTCGTCGAGGACGACGGCGGCGACGCCCGGGAGTTTCGGATCTCCCAGGGCGAGCCGGAGGAACATTCCTTCGGTCAGGAACTTAAGCCGCGTCTTCGGGCCCGCCACCCGCTCGAAACGGAAGTGGTAACCGACCGTCCCGCCGACTTTTTCCCCCGCTTCTTCCGCAACGCGCATCGCCGCCATCTTGGCCGCCAGCCGCCTCGGAACGAGAACCCAGATTTCCTTGCCGTCGGCCCAGGGCTCCGACAACAGGGCCGGCGGCACGCGCGTGGTCTTGCCGGAACCGGGAGTCGCCTGAAGGATCAAGGCCGAGGCCCGCCGCAAGGCGGACTTGATTTCGGGGATCAAGGCGTCGATCGGCAACGGAGAAGGCACGCTTCTCCATAGATCAGGAGGAGAGGCCTGTCGACCCCGGCATCCGGGCCATGGCGAGGGATTGAGCCAGGTCCCAGAGCGGGAGGAGCGCGGGGGGAAGGCGGGCCGGCTCATCGGGCACGAGGGAGCCGACGTGCAGTCCGACCTTCTCCACCCCCGTCTTTTCGAGGCCAGACGCCGCGTCTTCGGCGACGAGGGCCTGACCGAAGAGGCCAACGTGCGGGTTTTTCGCAAAACGCCCGTAATGCTGGTCCATCCTCACGGGCAACCAAGGCGAAAACTCTCCTTTTTCGAATAAGTAAGTAAAGTCATCCGGGGAAGCGTCCACGATCAGGCCGGAGGCGAGAACCAAGTCGGCCAGCCGCCTCAGGAGAGCGTCTATCCCCCCGACTGAGAGATCCAGAAAACGCCGGAGGGAGACCATCCGCCCTCCCTCGAAAGAGACCTCCAAAGCCGTCCTCGACGGCCCTCTTCCGCTCGCCGGAAAGGCCGCAAGATGCATGGCGGTGACTTCTTCCCAGGCCCACCCGGTGCGCAGCTCGATTTCGTCCTCGATCTTCCAGAGAACCGAGACGAACTGGCCGAGCCGGTTCTCGAAGGCGGCCTCGCCGCCGAAGATCTTGGGCGTGATGCCGTCCTCGAACCGGAAAAGCGCGTGCGCATTTTTCACCGGACGCGGCTCGCACCTTATAAACGTCCATCCGGCGGGACATTTTCCGCCTTCCTCGGACAAACGCAGCGCGCTTCCCAGGACGGTCGCGGCGGCGGCCAAGGCGCCCGGACTTCCGTCGACGTCGGGATGTTGGACCAGCCCCTCGGACGGGAATGATTGGAAGCGCCCGAGAAACGCTCCGGACGTCGCCAGGTTGGCGGGGGAAAAGAGATAGGGAAGCGTCGTTGGCGTCATGGCGCGGGATATCGCCGAAGGCCGGAAAAAGTTGTGCGTTAGCCGTCGATTAAGGAAACTGGCAGGACATCTCCACCACGCGCGGTTCCAACGCCTGGAGCGCGTGCAGGGAGGACGGCAGGGCCTTGTCGCCGGTGACGGCGGGGGCGTTTTTCTGGCCCTCCGGCGTCGCCGGATTCGGGCTCAATTGAAGGCCGAAGGCCTTCGGGAACGGTGGGGCCAGAGCCCCGCCGTTCCAGGAGAGCACGCGCCCGCCGTAATCCCAACCGAACCCGGAAACGGTGAAGGCGCGGCCGTTCAACGCGTTCAACTCTCTGAGCGTCGTCCCGAGCGTCACGCCCTGAGCCGTTTTCCACACGCTCTTCTCGCCCTCGACGCTCGCCTCCGCGATCGCGTTCTTGACGTCGTCTTTCCAAATCAACTTTAGCTTTTTCAAAGGATCATTCGGAAAGACGATCGCCCCCGGATAGGTCTCCCCTTCCGCGCCCTCGATCCGAGTCTCCCGGACGTTGTCCTTGCCGAAGAGGCGGATCAATTCGGCAAGCGAGGTCTTTCCCTGGATGGGGCCGAAGGAGTCGCAGGGCTCCACCCGCCAGGCAGCCGACGGCTGCGTTTCCGGCGCGGCTTGAAGGACCGCGAACGGGCGAAGGACAAGAAGGAAAAGGAGCGCGGCACGGATTTTTCCCGCCGAAGTCATCGAACGAGGCTGCACCCGCCCGAGCTCGAGCCGCCGCCGGAGGGGCCCAGGGTGGCCGTGTCCCCGGAGTTGTTGGCGACCGCCACGGTATCCGTATCCAGGTCGATGAAGGTCGGCGAGGCGGTTTCGGAGGCCTTCGCCATCGCGGTATTGCTTCCTCCGAAGGACGAGGAGGCGGTTAAGGTGTCGATGACGGTGTTGGGACCTCCGAATTCGACGTCATCCAAGACGAAGGAGAATTCCGATCCCGCGTCGAAGGCGGCGCAGGAGGCGTCCGGGAACGGGACGTCCGCGGTCAGGCCCGTCGCGGTCTCGAAGGAGGAGCTGGCGAAGAGGATGGCGTCGTCGGTGTCGTTGTTGGCCGAGGGGTCGTTGATCGCCGCGGCGAAGGTGTCGCCGATCGAGGCGAGGAGGACGCCGTCGACCGTGACCCGATCCACGGCCTCGAAGGCGTCCTGATTGTCCTCGTCGATCCAGAGCTCGACGGCGCAGGCGTCGGCGCTCAGCTTCTGGACCCCGTGGACGAAGACGTCGTGATGGTCGGCGCGGGCCGGCGCCGACGCGGCGAGGGCCGCAAGGACGGTGAAAGTCATCAGGATTTTTTTCATAGGATCTCCTTAGTGACGGGTTTCGCGATTTTTCAGCCTTTTATCACACCGATCGGACGGAGTTTAACCACTTTTTTGCAAAGACCCGCGCCGGCGGCGACGTCCACCACATCCGCCACGTCCTTATAAGCTTCCGGGATTTCTTCAAGCGCCCCGTCGAGACTTGCGGACCTCAGGATGATGCCTCGGCTCTCCAACTCCTCGTAGATCCGCCGCCCGCGCGCGGCCTTCTTGGCCTTCACGCGGCTCATGAGACGCCCCGCTCCGTGGCAGGAGCTGCCGAAGGTCGTCTTCCACGCCGTCTCCGTGCCGGCGGCGACGTAGGAGTAGCGGCCCATGTCGCCCGGTATCAAAACCGGCTGGCCGAAGTCGCGGTACGCTTCCGGGATTTCCGCGTGCCCCGGCGGGAAGGCGCGGGTGGCCCCTTTGCGATGAACACAGAGACGCCGTCTCTTTCCTTCCACTTCGTGCTCTTCGAACTTCGCGATGTTGTGGGCGACGTCGTAGACGGTTTCCAGCCCAAGCTCCTTTGGACCTGCTCTAAGGACCGAGGCGAACGCCTTCCGGACGGCATCCGCCATGACTTGGCGGTTAGCGAAAGCGAAATTGGCGGCCGCGGCCATCGCCGCAAGATACCGGCGAGCGTCGTCGGAATGAAGAGGCGCACAGCAAAGCTGCCGATCGACCAGGTCGATCCCGTGGCGTCGCGAGGCGTCGAGCATGACTCCCAGAAAATCATCGCAGACCTGATATCCCAGCCCTCGGGACCCCGAGTGGATGTGAACCACGATTTGGCCCTCAAAGAGTCCGAAGGCGCCGGCGGTATCGGGATCAAAGACTTGTTCGACATAAGCCACCTCCACGAAATGGTTTCCGGAACCGAGCGTCCCGCACTGGTCTTTGCCCCGCTCCAGCGCGCGCTCGGAGACTTCCGACGGCTCCGCTCCCGCGATCATACCCCGAGATTCCAGATGTTCAACATCCTCGGGCTCTCCCCGGCCGTTCTCCACCGCCCACGCCGCGCCCTTTTTCAAGATGCGCTTCAAGTCGGGCATCCCGAGCTTCAAGTCCTTGCGATGGGCGCCGACGCCCGTCGGGATTTCCCGGAAGAGCGCTTCGACCAAATCCCTCGTGCGGCCCTGCAATTCCGAGCGCGTGAGCTGCGTCCGCAGCAGGCGGACGCCGCAATTGATGTCGTAGCCCACGCCGCCGGGGCTGACCACGCCTTCCTTCGCATCAAAGGCGGCCACGCCGCCGATGGGGAATCCATACCCCCAGTGGATGTCCGGCATGGCGAACGAGGCGCGCACGATGCCGGGCAACGTGGCTACGTTCATCACCTGCTCCAGGGCCTTGTCTTCCGCGATCGCCGGCAGGATTTTTTCGGAGGCGAAGACGATGCCGTCGACACGCATTGGACCATGCCTCGGAATCCGCCAGCTAAAATCATTTATTTTTTCGAGTTTCCCATTCATTGGAATAGGAGCATAATCACTCCATGTTCGTAGGAATCATAAAGACAAAAGACATCCTTCTCAATCCCCGCACCATCATCTCCATGCGCGGCGTGCGCGGCTTCATGAAGCTGGTCTACCGGGCCCTGCGCAAGCAGCCCTACTCCTTCATCGGCATGACCCAGGAGAGCGACTGGATCTTCGACCAGAACGTCCAGGACGAGCTGCATAAGGAGGCCGAAACCAAGGCCGCCGCCCCGAAGGAAACCAAGAAGAAAGAAACACCCGCGAAACACCACGAAGCCAAAAAGACCCGCCATCGCCGCTAGCGCCCCTACACATCCAATACGATTTCGGCCGACCAAAGCCCCGCGCGCTTCCGTATCTTTAAGCCGTGGAACGTCGCCGCCTTGATCTCCGATTTCGGCCGGTGCTTTTTCGGATCGAACCTCTCGCCGGCGAGCCGCCCCGTCAAATGCCCTTCCTTATAAACGGAGAATTTCAGGGACCGGGCGACGAAGCCCTTCGCGTCGAACAAAAACAGGGCCTCTTGAAGGAGGCGCACCAGCGCCTCTTCCGGAGATTGCGCGCGGAGGTCGATTTTCTTCGTCGCCTTCGCGGAGACGCGGGCCGCGTCGACGCATTGATCGAAAAGGGCGAAGACCGCTTTGCTCAAGAGATCGGCGAACGAACGCCCTTGAACGCGGAAACGGACATCGGCGGTGTGAGGGAGAAGGCGGTACGGCTTCCGCGGAGATGTCACTTCCGGGCCTTGGAAGGCTCGTCCGGATTTTTCTGGTGGAACTCCCGTTTCAACTCTTCCAGCTTCAAGACCCAGTCGGGGTTCGCTCCCAAAAGTTGGTCGGCCTTCTCGATCAAGCCTTCCGCGTCGCCGTACTCGCCGCTGCGCATCTTCGCCAAAGCCAGGTGGTAGTAGGCGGCGCCGTTGGTGGGGTCCACCGTGACGGCCTGTTGAAAGAGATCGGCGGCGGCGTCATAGCGCCCGTAGCGGAAGGCCTGCGTGCCGTCGTCGACGATGGCGTTGGAAGCCATGCGCTCGGCGCTCTCCTCCTCGCCGGCGGGGCCGACGGGAGTCTGATGCGCGTCCGCCGGCGGCTTCGCGTGTTCGGGCGGCTTTTTCGTCCCGCCGCAGGCGGCGAGGAAAAGGATCAAAAAGACGGAGAGTATTTTTTTCATGGATGGGCCGAGATTACCCGACTGCAACCTCATGACCAGCGAAATATTCTCACCCACTTTCCAGGTTGAATTACCAGACGGAAGAGTTCGAAATTCGGACGGCTTCTTAGGTTTCTCCTACTTTTTCCGATCAAAAACAACTGGCATGGAGATTGCTGGTCATTTCCATGTCGGATTTGGCTCAAGACGATTGACGATCGGAACGGTAAAACATAGAGGGAGAGCGATGATGACGACAGACCAGAAAATCGATGAGGTGTTGAAGGTTGTTCGGGAGCAGGGCGAGCGGCATGACCTCCGTCTGGATGGCGTGCTTAAGATCATTCAGGAGCAAAATGAACGGAATGATCTTCGATTCGCTCGGCTGGAAGCTAAAGATGATGAGTTGCTCAAACGGATGACGGAGCAACGAGAATTAATTTTGGAAGACCGAACACTGAACGCCAAGCGCTTTTCCCAAATGGAAGGTTCGATCGGGCAGTTGCGGATCCAAGTCGATAAGATGAATGTGGGTTTGAATGAGAAAATCGACCTGCTGTCGGCGGATATGCAGGGATTGAGCGAAGAATTGTACGAGACCAAGCAGCGCTTTGGTCGGTCCGGCAAGAAGTTACCCTCCTAGGGCCTGGCACCGGTCTTTTAGTTTCCCATTTTTAACAAACTCTCTGTCTTCTGTGCCAACTTGGTTTTAAGTCCTGCTAGTGTAGATTTCGAGTATTCGACAACTTTGTCATATTGAGAGCGCTCTTTGGCCACTTCTTTCAGGATCTGTCCGATGTCATTTGCAACTGACGAGTCTTTGCCAATTACATAGTTTATCATCCTCTCCAATTGCTTCACTGCTGACAGCATCTTGCTTGATGTGCGATCTTTATTTATCATGATTTTTCCTACTTCATCAAAATTGGAATCGATTGCGTCGACGCAGTAAACAAGTTCCGAATTTTCAGAGTTCCAAACTCCCAGCAAAACCCCAACCAGCGCGCCTTCGGAAAGAGCCCCACGGAAGAACGCGGCGAAGGGTGTTTAAAGATGGGACACACGGAAGTCCAAAGACCAAAGTCTAAAGGCCAAGGTCGAAAGCCAAGAGATCAAGGCTTGATATGGATAACATTACCTATAGATATTTATATGTATAGGTACTACTATCCGTCCCATGAGAAAGCGGATCCGCAAGAGTCCTCCAATCCTAGAGAAGGTATTCAAAAAACAAGGGGGCATTTTGAGGACCATGGAAATTCTCTCGGCGGGAATTCATCCTCGGACACTCTATGACATGAAAAAGGCGGGGACGGTGGAGACGCTGCACAGGGGCGTTTATCGACTGGCCTCTCTACCCGCCATGGAAATGCCCGACCTGGTCGTGGTGGCCCTGCGCGTTCCCAAGGGGGTGGTTTGTCTTACCTCGGCGCTCTCTTTTCACCGCATCGGCACGCAAATCCCCCATCAGATCCATGTGGCGCTCCGCCAAGGATCGGAGCGGCCGCGGATACGTCATATCCCCGTCAAGGTGCATTGGTTTGGCGGAGCGGCTTTTACCGAGGGAGTGGAAACGCATAAGGTCGATGACGTGGCCCTTCGCGTCTATTCGGTCGCCAAAACGGTCGCCGATTGTTTCAAATACAGGAAAAAGATCGGACTCGACGTCGCCCTCGAAGCGCTTCGCGAAGGCTGGAAAGCTCGAAAATGCACGATGGATGAACTTTGGAAATACGCAAAACTCTGCCGGGTCGCGAACGTCATGCGGCCTTACCTGGAGTCGCTGACTTGAGCAGCCGAAAGCCTCAAAATCTTTCCGCTTCCGTTCGGCAGCGACTCTTGAATTTGGCCCGCCGGAAGGGCGACGAGTTTCAACTCGTCCTTACCCGATACGCCATCGAACGATTTCTCTATCGGCTCAGCCGCTCAAAGGTCCGAGCTCATTTCGTGCTCAAGGGGGCTATTCTCTTCACGGCGTGGATGGACGACCCTCACCGCCCCACGCGCGATGCGGACCTTTTGGGGATCGGCGATAATTCGGTCCCCGCACTCGAAAAAACGTTTCGGGGCGTTTGCGGCGTTTCCGTGAGAGACGATGGCATTGCTTTTTTACCGGATTCCGTCCGGGCGGCCGTGATCCGGGAAGATCAAACCTATGAGGGCGTACGCATCAAACTGCTCGGCCTTTTGGATGGCGCGCGCATACCCGTTCAAGTCGACGTCGGCTTTGGAGACGCCGTTGTGCCCGCACCGCGCGCGTTGACTCTGCCCAAACTCTTGGATTTTCCCGCGCCGCGCTTAAAGGCATATTCGCCGGCATCGGTCATCGCCGAAAAATTCGAGACCATGGTCAAACTCGGCATCGCCAACAGCCGGATGAAGGACTATTACGACATTTGGGTCATGATTCATCAGTTTCGGCTGAACAAAAGAACCCTCGGCAGGGCCATACTCAAGACGTGCGAGCGCCGAAAAACGACCCTTCCCACCGACCTTCCCGTCGGTCTCACCGTCGAATTCTCGAACGACGCCCAAAAACAAACCCAATGGCGGGCTTTTCTCGACAAGGGAGGTCTCACTCGGGTGCCCAAGTCACTTGATCTTGTGGTCCGTAATGTGCGCGATTTTTTGTGGCCACTCTTGGAGAAGCGCGGCGAAGTCTGAGGTGTCCTGCGAGAGGGCTTCGTAGACCTTGTCGATCTTAGCCGTCAGCCGAGTTTCTTCTCCTTCGGTCCGGCAAGAAGTTACCCTCCTAGTCTTTTACTCCGCGGCTCTCTTGGCCTTCCAGTTGGCCTTGATGTCGAAGGCCCCGCACATGCCGGAGTTGCCCTTCCACGCGATGGTGCCGGAGATCTCGTTGTTGGAGGCAAACGTGCCCGTGGCCGTGGCCTCGATGTCGCCGCCGGACGACTTGCCGGTGGCGGTGAAGGTGTTGCCATTGATGGGGAAGGTGCCGTCGAGGCTGAAGGCGCCGTTGTAGTTGCAGGTGCCGTTGGCTCCCCCGTAATTGGCGAAGAAATAGGTGACCTTGCCGTCTTCGACGGTGAAATTCAGCGGGCGGTCGGCGTCGGCGTTTCCGTCCCACGAGCCGTCGTAGGGATTCTGGGCCTGGGGTTTTTCTTCCGGGGCCTCGGCGGGTTCCGCCGTCACCGCGGCGGGGGGCGGGGTTTGGGACGGTGCGGGGGCTTTCTTTCCGCACGCGGCGGCCGCAAACACCGCCAGGCCGACGAAAGAGACGTGGAGGATGTTTCGGATCGTCATAGAGATCTCCTTTTTAAAGATTAGTCGCACTTCTCCGTCGGAATCGTCCCCTTCAAGAACGCCTCTTCCACCGGCGCCCCGCAGGAGTCTTCATATAACTTTCCCGACTTGGACACTTTGACCAGCAAAATGTTCTCGGTGCCGGGAAAGTCCACCTTCGAGGCGCCCGGAGGGTTCACGCCCTTCATGAAGTCCGTCCAGATCGGCAACGCGCCGGAGGCGCCGGACAAGCCCGTCGTCGTGTTGTCGTCGTAGCCGACCCACGCCAAGGCCAAGAGATCCGGCGTGTAGCCGACGAACCAGCTGTCCTTGTAATCCGACGTCGTTCCCGTCTTGCCGGCGGCAAGACCCGCAAATCCCATCGTCCGCGCCGACTTCGCCGTGCCCTCGTCCAACACGCCCTTGAGCGCGCTGTTCACGAGGTAGGCGACCTCCGGCGAAATGACCTTCGCCATCTTGAAACCGCGCTTTTCCAAAACGACGCCGTCGCGGGTGACGACGTTGGTGATCGCCAGCGGCTCGGTGCGCGTGCCTTGATTCGGGAAAATCGTATAGGCGCGGACCAGCTCGTAGGGCGTGACTTCCTGCGCCCCGAGCGCGAGCGAGGGATAAGGTTTCAGATCGCTCTCGATGCCGGCCGCCTTGGCCAGTTCGATCACCTTGTCCAGCCCCACGTCGATGGCCAGCTTGGCGGCGGAGATGTTGTAGCTGTTCACCAGCGCCTCGCGGAGCGTCACCGCCCCGTGCTCGGATTTGTCGTAATTGTCCGGGCTCCAGTTCTTGCCGCCAACCCTCACGGAGAACGACGTGTCGTCGATGGTCGACGCGAGCGTCCACGCCTTTCCCGGCTCCAGAGACGAATCCTCCCCCGTCTCCAGCGCTGCGGCGTACACGAACGGCTTGAACGCCGAGCCCGGCTGCCGGTGCGCGTCGCGGACGCGGTCGAACTGGGAGACCTCGTAGTCCCGCCCGCCCACGAAGGCCTTCAACGCTCCGGTCTGCGGTTGGACGGCGATCAGGGCGGCCTCCAATTGCTTCCCCTGCTCCTTCATTTTCTTAAGTTTCGGCCGGGAGTTTTCCAATTCTTCCAGGCGTTTTTTGACCGCCGCCTCGGCGATCTCCTGAGTCTCCAGGTCCAGCGTCGTGAAGATCTTCATGCCCTCCGACTTCAGCACGTCCTCCGGATAATTCTCCTTCAGCTCCGCGCGGACGAAATCCACGAAGAACGGCGCCCCGAACATCTTCGCCGGCGCCTCGGGCAGGAAAATTTTTTCCTTCCGCGCGCTTTGATAGGCGTCCTCCTCGATCTTGCCCTGGTCGCGCATCATCTTAAGGACGAGGTTCCTGCGATCGACGGCTTTTTTCATGTCGCGAAACGGCGAATAGGCGCCGGGGGCGCGGATCATGCCCGCGAGCAGGGCGCACTCGGCCAAATCGTCGTGGGAGACGCCTTTCCCGAAATAGAGCTTCGAAGCTTCCTCCACCCCGGTGACCGACACCGAGCCGCGCTGGCCGAAATAGATTTCGTTGAAGTAGGCCTCCAGGATCTCGTCCTTCGAGTAGCGGAACTCCAGGATCATCGCCATGAACATCTCGTTCACCTTGCGGGTGAGCGTCTTCTCGGAGGTCAGGAAAAAATTCTTCACGAGCTGCTGGGTGAGCGTGCTCCCGCCCTGCCGTTTTCCCAGATGCAGGACGTCCATCACGATGGCGCGCAGCACGGCGATGGGGTCGACCCCGTGATGCCGCTCGAAGCGCTCGTCCTCCACGGCGATGACCGCGTTCACGCAATCCTCCGGGATCTCGTCCAAGGTCACGACGGTGCGGTCCTCCATCTTGTCGTCGAAGATGGAGGCCACCAGCTCCGGCTCGATGCGCGCGGTCTTGAGCGCGTCGCCCGTGTCCAGGCGCTTGATCGAGGCGATCCGCCCTTCCGCGAAGTCGATCTGGACCGGGAGCCCCGGAAATTCCTCCGAGGGATAGGCGAAATTTCGGAGATAGACGATCAAACCCGTCTTGGCGGCCTGGTATTCGCCCACGGTCGATGGCTCGGTCGGGATTTTTTTATACGATAGCCGCGCGAGCTTCTTTTCGACGGAGGCCGGCGGGACGGCGAGCCCCGGATATAAGGTGGTGGCCGCGGCGTAGACGCGCGAGGGCAGGTTCCACTTGTGCGCCTCGAACTTGGCGCGGATCTCGCGGTCGAGCTGGAGGAGGTAGACGACGAGGACGCCTCCGCCCACGAGCAGAAGCGGGAAAAACCACCCGAAACGGAACTTGGAGCGAGTTTTCTTCTTCAAGGAGCCCTGTTTATGGCAAAAAATAGTCATGGGCGACAAGAAAATGAAGATCACCGTGACCAAGGACGGCCCATCGTTTTTTCTTTACCCCCTTCCCTCAATATCGGTGATATCATTGCCCATCCCTCATGTGCGCCCATGACGAGCGTCATGTTCGCCGCCCGCAAATATTGCAATGATTCGGGTGCGGTTCCTTAATGTCCGTTAGAAATGGAGAAATCTTATGTCGAATAAGAAAACATACACCCTCTACCCCCTCGTCCTGCTTCTCGTCGCGAGCGCCTTCCAGGCGCACGCCTGGGAGGCCAACGTCGACGACGCCAGTCCGAAAGGCGGCCTGAAGGGCCATGTCGTCGAGACCGTCGCGACGGTCCAGGCCATTGACCAGAAAAAGCGGCTGGTGACCTTGAAGAGCGAGGATTCCGCGGAAGTGTCCACGATCGAGGTCGACGATTCGGTCAAGAACTTAAAGCAGGTCAAAAAGGGCGACCGCGTCAGGATCCAGTATTACGAAGCCCTGGCCTGGAACGTCATCAAGAGCAAGAACCGGCAGGAACCGACCAAGACGGATTCGCAAATAACGACCTCGGCGAAGCCCGGCGAAAAGCCGGAGGGCCAGGCCGCGCGGCAAATTCACGTGATCGCCGAGGTTCGGGGAATCGATAAAAAGACGCCTTCGGTGACTCTGAAGGGACCCGAAGGGAATTCGGAGACCTTCGTCGTGCGGGATCGAAACAACCTGAAGGGCCTCAAGGTCGGGGATCAAGTGGATATCACCTACACCGAAGCCATGGCCGTTTCGGTGGAGAAGGCCCCGAAATAACGGGGCCGCAGGCAAGCCATGGAAGACCTTTTCACGCGGTGCCGTCGCGCACTCTCCTTCCTGATTCTCCTCTGCCTGATGCCGTTGGCGGCGCCGAGCCCATCGTTCGCCGACGAGCCGGCTCCGGCGGATACGGCGGCCCTCGAGAAGGAAGCCGCGGAAATCTCCGCGCCCGTGACGATCGACGGCGTCGTCCTATTCCGGGTGCGCGGCATCAGATCCTATCCGGCCGAGCGGCGGGCCAAGGAGATCCGCAACCGGATCGTGGAGCTTGCCAAGGATCCGACCGTCCGATCCGATACCCTGACCGTCGCGGAAACGAATGAGGGGACCGAAATCCTGGCCGGCGCCCGCCGGGTGATGACCGTTCTGGACGCCGATGCCGGCTTGGAAGGACTCAATCGACAGGTGGTGGCGCATGCCTTCGCGCTGAAGATGGGCGAGGCAGTCGAACGCTACCGCCGGGACCGCAGCCCCGAGAACCTAAGGCGCGGCGCGATCCGTGCCGCCTTGGCGACGGCCGCGTTCCTCGCGGCGCTTTTTCTCGCGCTCTGGATCCTGAGGAGGATCGCGCGCGGCGTCGAACGCCGGTACAAGGCCCGCACCCGTGACCTCAAAGTGGGCTCCTTCGACGTCGTCCACGCCGGACGCGTCTGGACGATGATCCAGGGAGCGGTCAACGCGGTTCGTGTCGCGGTCGTCCTCGTCCTTCTCTACGTTTACCTCGAATTCACGCTGTCCCTCTTTCCCTGGACGCATGCGTTCGCCGAGCATCTGTTGGACCTGGTCGTCAATCCTCTGGCCTCGATGAGCCAAGCCGTCGTCGACTACCTGCCGAGTCTGGCCTTTTTAATCATCCTTATCGTCGTCACCCGCTACCTCCTCAAGATGGTGCGGTATTTCTTCCTGAGGATCGAATACGGCCGACTCACCTTGGAAGGATTCGAACCGGAATGGGCGCGCTCCACCTACAAGCTCGTCCGGGGCCTGATCATCGTCTTCGCCGTCGTCGTGGCCTACCCGTACGTCCCCGGCTCGGGCTCGGAGGCCTTCAAGGGCGTTTCGATCTTCATCGGGTTGATCGTCTCCTTAGGCTCCTCCTCCGCGATCTCCAACGTAATCGCCGGTTACACGATGGTCTACCGCCGGGCGTTCAAGGTGGGGGACGTGATCCAAGTCGAGAGCGTCTTCGGCGTCGTGACCGAAATGCGGCTCCTGGCCACTCACGTGCGCACGATCAAAAACGAGGTGGTCATCGTCCCGAATTCCCTGATCCTCGGCAGCAACGTCCTCAATTATACGCGGCTCGCCAAGACCAACGGCTTGATCCTCCACTCGATCGTCGGCATCGGCTACGAGGCGTCTTGGAGACAGGTGGAGGCGATGCTCCTCCTGGCCGCCGACCGCACGCCGGGCTTTAAGAAGGACCCTCCGCCGTTCGTCTTGCAAAAGTCTCTGGACGACTTTGCGGTCAAGTACGAGATCAACGCCTACTGCGACGACCCGCTTCAGATCGCGCGGCTCTACACGGAGCTGCACCGGAACATCCTCGACCAGTTCAACGAGCACGGCGTGCAGATCATGACGCCCGCCTATGAAAGCGATCCGGCCGCGCCCAAGGTCGTCCCTAAGGATCAATGGTACGCCGCGCCCGCGTCGCCACCGCCCAACGAACCTAAAAAGTCATAAGGAGGTTTTATGAAAACGTTTTCGTCCGCCCTTTTCGCCGTGTTCTTCGTGGCGTGCTGCTGTTGCGCGAAGATGGCTTCCGCCGCAACCGCGACGCCCAACAACGGCCAGTCGGAGCAGCAGCAACAGACCGACGACGCGGCCTGCAAGCAGGCCGCCGTCCAACAGACGGGCTACGACCCAGCCAATCCGCCTACCGCTACTACTGCCAATTATGACGCCACCCAAGGCGCGCGCGCGCGCGGCGCCGCTCGCGGGGCGGC
>DASUFF010000090.1:0-3497 GCA_036274695.1 bacterium
AGGGGAAGTCCTGGAGCGACAGCCCCTGAACGCTTCCCCAAACGGACCGGTCGGCGCCCGAGTTCTGCCACTGCGTCGCGTAATAGTTCATGACGCCGTAGAGCCGCTGGACGTCCGAGGGGTTCAGATTGGGCTGGGCGACGTAGGACGGGAGCCGGTCCAGGTACGCCTCCGCGGAGGAACGGAAAAGGGCGACGCTGGTCCAGCGTTTGGGATTGGCCGCGACGAAGGCGACTATCTCCGGGTTGTTGACGTAGCCGTCGCGGTCGGTGTCGGCGGCGCGGAGATCGGCCTCGATCTGCGAGAAATCCTTGCGGGCCGCGTCGGTGACGTGGCGGGAGTCGAGGAAATCGCGGACGCCCTTCCACGCGGGACCATCCAAAACACCCAAGTTGAAGAGTTGGGGGCCGTGGCCCGTCATCGACGCCGAGGCGTCGGCCATGGGGCGGTCGGAGAGGCGCTGAAAGAGATCGCTCGCCCGGGCGACGGAAATGAAGTCGGCGTCCAGCCGGACCAAGTCGTCCCGAATCTGATCTGGCGTGCGAAAATCCGTCATAATGGACCTGTCCCCCGTGTATTTTTATCGGCCGGAAGAGGGGGGACGTTGTGAAAGGAGGGGGCGCCGGCGCGAGTCTTTGTGGACTCCAGTCAACACCCCCGGACGGGCCTACATCGCGGGTTCCATGCCGCCCATGAGGTCGAAGACGTTGAGGCCGCCGTTGCCGGCGTTCGTCTCGCGGACGACGGGGCGCGCGACCGGCAGGTCGAGTTTGCCGGCCAGTTCGCGGACCTCGATCTTGCCTTCGCCCTCTTTGAGTTCGGCTTCTTTCCCGCCGGCGCGGCGAAGGAGGAACATCGTCGTTCCCGCCGCCAGCAGGGCGCCGGTGGCGAGCCAGAAGGCGGAGCTGGAGGTTTCCTCGGTGACGGTGGTGGGTTTGGAAACCTTCGTGTCGCCGCTGCCGGTGCCGGTACCGGGGCCGCTGGGCGGTTTTCTGTTGTCCTTGATGTATTTAATGACGGTCTGCACGAGCTTGATCAATTGTCCCGGCCCGTTCACGCCGAAGAGCAGCGCCAAGGGCCAATATTCCTTGATCAAGTCGGTGGCCGACTTGTCGGCGTGCTTGCCCTTGTCGTCAGGGGGAGCCGGCACGCCGGACGCGAGGCGGAGTGATGCCATCAGGGCGTGATAATGAACGTCGTCCAGGGAGCCGTGATCTTTCTCCAGGGCTTGGATGGCGCCCAGGGCCCGGGACGCATGGCCTTTGTCGGCGGCCAAGGCGATGGACCCCATGTTCTCCGCGTTGACGCAGAAAAAGGCGTTCCCCGCCTGCCCCTTGTCCTGTCCGAAGATGCGGTTGATTTCCTTCATCTCCTTAATACCCCAGGAGATGTTCGAGCCTTCATAGGAGTCCGGAAGCAGCAGATTGTTCGCGGCGTCGAACTTTCCGATCTCCATCCCCTGGTATTCGCGGATGCGCTTCATGTCCATGCGGTCGGTTTTCGGGACGGTGATCTGGAATTTTCCGTTCTGCGATTTGAACGTTACGTTCGAGTCCGTTTCCGAGACGAAGTCCGCGACGCGTCCGTTGGCGTAAGTGACGAGTCCGGAATATTCGGTTTTGACCTCGGCAACCTCCGGGTGCTGGCGGATGAGGTCCATTTTCATGGCGTCGGTGATCGGATATTGGATCTGATCCTTTCCATCCTGCGACCGGAAGATCGCCACTTTTGAGCCCTTTTCCGTCTTTTCCGTGATCAAGAGCGCGGTGTTGCCGTCGGAAAAAGTGACGAGTCCTTCCGGCGATATCTTCAGCTCGCCTTCTTTCGCGTCTCTGATCTCGTCTTCGGGTCCAACAAGGCAAAGGACGTTCTTCTGCCCGCTCACCGGGATGCTGCTCGCTCCGAAATCCATGCATTTTCCGCCTGACATAGTGAATTCCTCCGAGTTGAAAACGTCCGAGTCTCAGTTGTTGTTTTCGGCTGGGAAGCGGCGATGTTGTGGAATCGGAAGGGGAAGGGGGAAGTCTCTGTGGACTGGAGTCAACGATTCGCGAAGGGGGCTAGCCCGGATCGAACATCTTATACAGGGTCAGGAGCATCTCATGCTCCGCCATCATCTGTTTGGTCTCGGGGCGGTCGATGAAATACAGCTGACCCGGCGTCAGGCGCCCCGTGTCCATGCTGACCGCCCAAGTGTCCGTGCCAGGATCGACGGCCACGTTGTTGAAGCCCTGGGCCTTCATGGCCGCGTCGATCTCCGTCGCCTTCTTCATAACGGCCTCTTTGAGGAGGGGCAGGAGCAGGCGGCGCAGCGCGGCCATGTCTTTGACGCGGCCGTACTTGTCCACGAGGCCGACGAATTCCTGCGCCGCCGTCGCCTTGGGCGAGCCCGTCATCCGGTCGAGCGTCGCCAGGTTGTAGAAGACGCCGATGGCCTCCTGCTCGTTCCGGAAACGCTCGCCGATCTTGCTCTCGAACTTCCACCAGTCGATGGAGATGTCCACCGGCTGGTTCGGGTTGGCCGACGGGTAGACGGACAGCGATTCCATCGCCATTTGGAGGAGGGCGGGCTTCAAAGACGTGGTGAATTCGTCCAGGCGCGGCGGAATGATCTCCATCATGTAGGCCTTGAAGGCGTCCGGGTCGTTGATTTCGCCGTCCTCGTCCACCAGCGTGCGGATTTTCTGGGCCTTGGAGGCGTAGGGGGCGGTGTAGCTCAAGAGGTTGTACGCGTCCTTGACCATCTGGCTCTCCGACGACGTGAACTTGTTCCACTCGCGGTCGTGGAGGACGATGGGGCTGTAGTCCTGATAGACCTCGGCGATGCGGTTTTCGGTGGATTTGATCCAGGCCTCCCAAAAATGGGTCCGGGCCTTTTGTTTGCTGTCGGGATCCTTCGCTAAGAGGCGCTCGAAGAGGGCCTTGTCCGCATCGTCATAAGAATTTTCGGGGAGCAGGCCCAGCGCGTAGAGTTCATGCGCCTCCAGGCCGTGCATGCTTAAGGTGTTCATGGCGGTTCCGGAGAAGCGCACGAGGTTGGACTCCATGGTGTCGCCGAACTGCCGGGAGCCTTCGATGGCCTCGTTGGCCCTCTCGTCCAAGTATTCGTTGAATTCGTCCTTTTTGCCCGCGACGGCCCCGGCTCCGGCCTGGATGATCTTCGTGACCGTCGGCAGTTTACCCATCAACCAACCCGAAAATCCTCCGGCCGATTGGTTGGAGGCGTCCCACAGGAAATTCTTGAGCTTCTTGTCCGGGTTGTCCGCGATGCGGGCGTTCACCGCCAGGCCGCCGACGTAATCCGCCAGCAGCAGGACTCCCGCCGCGCCGACGGCCTGCGAGCAGCCGCCCAAGAACCCGCTCCCGCCGGCGAGGCCGGGCGCGAGCTTTCCGGTCGTCATGCCGAGGCCGGCCGCCGAAGCGAAGGCGCTCTGCAGGGCCGGGAAGCGGGACGCCAAGACGAAGGGCGTAAGTGCCATGCCGGTGCTGACTAAGTT
>DASUFF010000091.1:0-7356 GCA_036274695.1 bacterium
AGTCTTTCAGGTTCTGAACGAACAGGGTTTCGGCGACGCCGCTTCGAAGGCCAAATCCATCCTCTTGCTCCCCGTTTCCGTCAACGAGCGCCTGGAACAGTTGCGCGGCGCGATTCCCCACGACGGCGGCCTTCTGATCAAACTCGAGGCCTTCCTCCTGCGCGGCGAGATCGTGCGCTTGAGGTCCCTGTATTTCCCGCACCTCACGCCCCCGCAGGCCCTGGACACCGGAACGCGGCTGGCCGCCTCGCTCGCCCAGGCCCGCACGTTCGCCGACCTGTCCGACCGCCTGCTCCGGACCAACGAAGAGGCCTTTCGCCCCTGGATCGAGGCGATCGCGAAGCTCGAGCGTTACCGCCTGGGATACAAATTGGAGGAAGGATTCGCGCTGGACGTTTTTCCCAAAACCTTCGGTTTGTACGATCAGGTCGCGCGCCTCTTCTTCGAGGGGCTCGCCCTGAAGGAAGACCAGAAACAGGATTTGAAATACCGCGGCGTGACGCCCGATCTTCTGTTGGAGCGGCCCTGGCGAAAATTCCAGGTGTCGCCCCTCCTAGACGCGGCCCTGGAACCCTTTCACGGGGCCATCGGAGGGCGGCTGAACTGGGAGGCGATGGAGACGACGCTCCAAGCCGCCTTCTCCGACGAAACCGACGTCCCCACCGAGTCGGGCCTCTCGAAAACGCGGGCGATCCTCTACAACGAATACCAGGCCCAGCAGCCGGTCACGGACAGCTTGACCGGAAGCGTGACCGGAGGTGCGGCGAACCCCGTGACGGAGTCCCGCAAGCCCGGTTATTTCGACCGCATCGCCGAGCGTCTCCGGGCCGACGGCATTTTGGCATATCCCGGATCCTACTGGCTGTTCGGCGGCGGGCTCGACTCCGAAGACGTGCACGGGCGGGTCTACCTTTCCTTGCGCCGCCGGCACGTCGAGGCCATCTACCGGTATCTCCACGGCCCGCTGCAGGCGGGCGCCAAGGCGGACGGGGCCCAGGTGCAGTTCAAGATCGCCTGGAACGCGGAAGGGTATTCGCGCTCGGATTCCGGCGTGATTTATTTCGACGCCAAGGACCAGGAGACGATCCACCGGCTCGTCGCCCGGATGAGCCGCGAGCACCCCGAATTCTTCAAGGACGGCCATCCCCATTTCACGCTTCCCCTGCGGGGCGAAAACGGGGCCGTGCTGCAGGGCCTTTCCTTCGGCGAGCAGCCGGCCTACGCGCACCAAAGTTTCGGTTCGCTCCGCACCGATGCGATGACCGGCGCGGTCCGCGTGGCCCGCGCCTTGATGGGCACCGCCGAGCCGCCCGACTGGGACGAGGTGAAGCAGATCTGCGCCTATTTCCTGCGCCGGAGCGGCGTGGACATCGAGAATCCGGCGTTCAACGAGGGCGGTCGCGCCAAATTCGGCCCCTTGCTCCGACGGAACGCGGTCCCGGCGCCTGCGCCGGCGCCGGCTCCCCGGCCGGCGGTCGCGGTGAATCCGGACGACATGAGAGCGCTCATCGCCCGCGAGATCGTGGAGCGTTACCCGGGGCTTCGGGCGGCGCCGGCGGAGAAGCTCGTGAAGGTCTTGGCCAAGCACATGTACATCGCCTGGGAGAGCAGCGGGCGCTTCGCGGGTTCCTCGCCGGAGGCCCCGAGCTATCTCCCGGAAGACATTTTCGAGGAGAAGATGGCGCAGGCCCTGGGCCGCCTGGAAAAAGACCGCGGCAATCCGACGGTCGAGCCCTTAAGGCAGGCCATCGCCGACGGCGACCAAGGCGCGCGCGTTCTCCGGCAACTGAAGGCGCGGCTCCGCCACGAAAGCCCTCTCTTGAACGATCCGCAGAACGAAAAACTTCTGAAGACTCTCGCCGGCAACATCTACAAGTCCTGGTCGGCCGGGCCCCAAACCGCCGACGCCCTGGAAGAGCTTTTCCGGAGACGTCTGGGCCTCCTGGTCGAGCACTACAAAACGAACGGCACCGATGACCCCTTCAAGCAACGCCTCCGTCAGGAACTCGAAACTATCCTTTCGCACCCCTAAGTTTTGCCTATTGTTTGAGCATGTGAATAAGAAATAGGCAGAAGATCTTCATATTTCGTATTAAAATCAATAGGTTAATTCACATTTGACACAACTTGGCGAAGGAATTGCAGATAATCCATTTAGGGACAGGGGGCTCCCGAGAGGATATCACATGCCGGACTTCCGTCCCGTATCGCGAAGGGCTTATTGCCTGGGAAATCAATGGAGGGCCGTCGTCGAGATCACGGAGGGCGGCAGCCATCGCGAGGTCGAAGCGCAGGTCGACTTAGATCCCACCGACGGCACGCCCTCTCCACGCATCCAATACCACAACGGCACGGAAGTCGTTTCCGCTGAGGTCAACGACGCCTTCGTCACCGCCTTCCGCGCCTTGAGGGACACCACCGCCTCTCCGGCGGATCAGAACGCCATCTGCGGCAACGCGCCGGCGGCGCCGCGCTCGCCGATTACTCTGGGCTACATCCTGGACATGACGGGCGGGACGAACATTTCGAGCCCCGGCCGCACGTTTCCCTCGTGGACGAGCGGGTTCTACGCGGCGGACACGTTCTTCAATCCGAACGGCGAATTGGTGCTCAATTGGAAACCGGTCCCCGAGTTCACGGCGACCCTCGATGTGGGCGTCGGCCAGAACTTCATCGCCACGCAACCCACCGGCGTCCTGAAGCACGGCTACCCATTCGACATCCCTCAATTCTTCCTGGAATATTGCCCGACGATCGCCTCCGGACTCTCTCTTTGTCTGGGGGCGGGCCGGCGCGGCGACCGCAGCGGTTCGGGCATCGAAGGCGCCTCGGCCAACGCCCGCGATTTCGCGCTTCTGAGCACGACCTTCAGCATCTCCCCCTATTATCAATTCGTTTACGGCGAGGCCGGATTGGTGGCCTCCAACTGGTCCCTGCGCGCCGCCATCGGACCGGGTCCCGACCGGTTTTTCCCCGACAACAACGCCGCTCCCTACGGTCTGGTGAATTTCACGGTGACTACGCCGAGCTTCCTGCTCAACGCCGACTGGCAGGGCGGGCCGGACCAGGACGGCGATAACTCGCGCTGGCAGCACTATATGGACTTAGGTTTGGTCTTCGGTCCCAACGCCCCGGTGCGCGGCATGGTCTATGGGATGTTCGGCACCGCCGACACGCCCGTCGGACGCCAGAACTGGGGAGGGGCCAACGGAAGCTTGAGGATCCGCCCCGAGGGGGCCCCCGTGGGTGTCAATCTCCGCTTGGGCTATATTCACGACGACGGATTCAAGACCGGAAGCGCCGTTCCCATCGACGCCGTGCAGGCCGACGGCGGGCTCACGGTGTACGCCGCCGACGACGCCCTCCAGTTCCGCCTTCAAGGCGGCGTCATCGGCATGGTCGACGGCTCCCATCCCTTCTACGGAGAAGCTGTCGTCCCTCGCGTCATGCTTCAGATCGTTTACAGCGGTTCCACGAATTTCGGCGTGACCTCGCCATTCTGATCGTTTAAGACGCTTCGGATGAAATTTTCCGAAATGCTGATCCCCACGCTCCGCGAAGTTCCGTCCGACGCCGAAGTCATCTCCCACCAGCTCATGCTCCGCAGTGGAATGATCCGAAAGCTGGCCGCCGGTATTTACAGCTATCTGCCCCTGGGCCTGCGGGTGATTCAGAAGGTCGAAAAGATCATCCGCGAAGAAATGAACGCGGCGGGCGCCCAGGAAGTGCTGCTCCCCATCGTCATGCCGAAGGAATTGTGGATCGAATCCAAGCGCTGGGAAGTGTACGGCAAGGAGCTGCTGCGCTTCAAAGACCGCCACGAGCGCGAGTTCTGTTTCGGGCCGACGCACGAAGAGGCGATCACCGACCTGGTGCGCAACGAGGTCCGCTCCTACCGGCAGCTTCCGCAATCGCTCTACCAGATCCAGACCAAGTTCCGGGACGAGATCCGCCCGCGCTTCGGGCTCATGCGCGGGCGCGAGTTCATCATGAAGGATTGTTACAGCTTCGAACGGGACGAAGACGCCGCCATCAAGACGTATTGGCGGATGTACGAGGCGTATCGAAAAATCTTCACGCGCTGCGGGCTGACGTTCGTTCCCGTCCAGGCCGGTACCGGCGAGATCGGCGGGACGCTCTCCCACGAGTTCCACGTGCTCGCCAAATCCGGTGAAGACGAAGTCTTCGTCACCGAGGCGGGAGATCTGGGCTACAGCGTCGATAAGGTTCCCGCCGACAAGAAAGATCCCAAGACCGGAAGTCCCCTGAAGAGCTATCGCGGCATCGAGGTCGGACAGGTCTTCCATCTCGGGACCAAATATTCGGAGGCCTTCCACGCCGTGTATTTGGATCCGGAAGGAAAAGAAAAATTGATCGTCATGGGGTGCTACGGCATCGGCGTCGGCCGGACGGCGGCGGCGGCCATCGAGCAGAATCACGACGACAAGGGCATTCTCTGGCCTCTGGCCATCGCTCCGTTTCCCGTCACCGTGATCCCCCTGGGCGGGCCCGAGACGCCAATGTTTCAAGCGGCCGCCGAGATTACGGACGCTCTGCAAAAGGCGGGCGTCGAGGTCCTCCTGGACGACCGCCCCGACACCGCCGGCGTGAAATTGAACGACGCCGACCTGCTCGGCATCCCCTGGCGCGTGGTCGTGGGCAAGAAGGGGATCGAAAAGGGCGAAGTGGAAGTGAAGGAGCGCAAGGGCGGGGCGGTCACGCCGGTCGCCCGCGCCTCCGTCGTCGAGCAGGTCCTTGCAAAGGTCCGTCCGGCATGAGCGACAAACTCATCCTTGCACTCGACGTCGACTCCCTCCGCGAAGCGGCCCGCTTAGTCCGTCTCTTCAAGGACAAGGTTTCCCTGTATAAGGTCGGCCTGGGGCTGTTCACCTCGGCGGGGCCGGACGTCGTCCGCATGATCCAAGACGAGGGCGGGCGCGTCTTTCTCGATCTGAAATTTCACGACATCCCGAATACGGTCGCCCGCGCCTGCGAGTCGGCGGCGCGTCTGCAGGTCTTCATGATGAACGTCCACGCCCAGGGCGGCCTGGAGATGATGAAGGCGGCGGCCGAAGCGGTCGGCGACCGGTCGCTGCTTTTGGCGGTGACCGTCCTCACGAGCGATCCGAAGACGAAGGCGACCGAGTCGCAGGTGCTCAAACTGGCGGAGCAGGCCCGGGAGGCCGGGCTTCAGGGCGTCGTTTGCTCGCCTTTGGAGGCCAAGGCGGTCCGGGAGGCCAGCGGGCCGGACTTTACGATCGTCACCCCCGGCGTTCGTCCGTCGGGCGCGCCCCTAGGGGATCAGAAGCGGGCCCTGACGCCCCGCGAGGCCCTGGACGCCGGATCGAATTATCTCGTAGTCGGACGCCCCGTCTTGGAGGCGGATAACCCCATCCAGGCCCTTGAATTGATCTTGGCAGAGATTTCAGAGGCTTAGGCCTTCCCGTCCCATTTTGAGGACTCTGCACCCCGTTTTTCGGACGGACCCTTTGGTTCGAGTCTCATCCATTCCCATAAAAATTAATAATATTAGCTACTTATAAATTTTCTTGAAAAGAGCTTTTTTGGCAACTGGATTGCTTCTTCTTCCTTTGTCGGACGGCCGAACATCAAAGGAGCGTTCATGATGGATTTGATCCAGGAGCAAGAAACGGAAGCGATGATGATGGACTTGGCCTCTCAGGAGAAGACCGACCTGGTCAACCTCCAGATGATCCTGGCGACCAGCTCCATGAACCACGAGTACACTCGCAAGGCCTATGAAAAGACCCGTTCCTTTGCCCGTCGCCAAGAGCTCGAAGTGAAGATGGCGAACCTGAAGAACATGTATTTTGCCGCCCGTAACCGCCTGGCCGTGAACCACCCCGACCGCGTGGAGGCCATCGAGCGCGAACTGTCCTTCCAGAAACAAGCCGTTCTGTCCGAACACGGCCTGCATTAATTCCTTGAGAAAAGCCGGTAAGTAACTACGTTCCGCACCTATGTCCGAATGGGTCGCAGGGCGTCACGCCGTTTTTCATCTTCTCTCCGCCGGTCGGCGCAAGGCCCTGAAGCTTTATCTTCAGAAGGGCGCCCAAGAATCGGAAAAAGCCCTCACCGAACTCGCGCGCAAGCAACGCGTCCCCCTTCAAGTCGTCGAATCCTCGTTTTTCGTCTCGCGTTTCGGCGCTGGGGCGACGCATCAGGGGGTGGCCGTCGAGGCGGAAGCCTATCCCTATGCCGATTTGGAGGACCTGATCGCCGAGCCGACCCTCCTGATCCTCGATGAAATCCAAGACCCCCAGAACTTAGGGGCGCTGTGCCGGTCGGCCTATGTGTTGGGGGTGGGTGGGGTCGTGATCCCAGAAAACCGGGCGGCGTCCATCACCTCGGGGACCTGCCAGGCCTCGGTGGGCGCGGTGGAATATCTTAAAGTGGCGCGTTTTCCCAGTATTGCTAAGGCATTAGAAATTCTAAAGAAAAATGAATATTGGATCTATGGGGCCGATGTCGCCGCTCCCAAGAGCGTCTTTGAAGAGGACTTCGCGGCCAAGGTCGCCCTGGTGATCGGCAATGAGGAGAAGGGCTTAAGGAAACTGGTTCGTGAGACCTGCGACTTCTTGGTCAAGATCCCGGCCGAGCGCCACGAAATCGATTCCCTGAACGCCTCGGTGTCGGGCGGAATTCTGATCTCCGAAATCCTCAGGCAAAGGCTCCAAAAACTTAAAAAAACCGATAGAAATTATTGACTTTAGAAGGTAAGCTCCCTATACCCTCACGGCTTCACTTTTCTTTAAGGAGTAACCAAATTTTTTAGCGACGGGATTGGGACGCTGCCACTGCTGGCGTAGCTCAGGGGTAGAGCAGCTGATTTGTAATCAGCAGGTCGTCGGTTCAATCCCGACCGCCAGCTCAGATACAAAGTGGAAGTTTCAGGCGGGAGGGGTGCCCGAGTGGCCAAAGGGAGCAGACTGTAAATCTGCCGGCGCTTCGCCTTCGAAGGTTCGAATCCTTCCCCCTCCACAAGAGTCGTAACGGGGTAAAGGTTCGAGCGGGCTTGCGGGAGTAACTCAGTGGTAGAGTTCTTGCCTTCCAAGCAAGATGTCGCGGGTTCGAATCCCGTCTCCCGCTCAGTGAAGTTGAGATAGGTGGGTCCGAAAGTTTTGCCCACGTAGCTCAGTCGGTAGAGCATCTCCATGGTAAGGAGAAGGTCACCAGTTCGATTCTGGTCGTGGGCTCATAACGATTTTGAGGAGGCCATATGGCGAAAGAGAAATTCGAGCGAACGAAGCCGCACGTGAACGTCGGGACGATCGGGCACGTCGATCATGGGAAGACGACGTTGACGGCCGCGATCACGAAGGTGTTGGCGTCGAA
>DASUFF010000092.1:0-2165 GCA_036274695.1 bacterium
TCTTCTCGAATTCCTGAGCGTCGGCGTCTCCCCCGAGCCGACCCAGCTTTTCTATCGGGGGCTTTATCCCATCGGAGGAGGCAAGGTTCAGGAAGCGGTTTCCCGGCCGCTGCGGGCCTTCAAAAAATGGGGTTTTCTGGCCGCCGATCCGCCCCTCCTGAAGGACCGGATGCAGGGAAGGGAGAGGCGCGGTTACGATCAAGCGTCGCGGCTGCGCATCCTCCGCGAGTTCGCCCGAGGGAAGAAAGAGTTCCGCCTTCGCGATTATCTCCAGGAAGTCCGGTTTTCCGTCAGCCGCCAGCAGGCGTTGAAGGATCTGAAGTCGGTTCCCGGGATTCGGAAAAGGGGCCGTGGAAAGGGCGCCGTCTACGGGAGCGGTTCGCTATGACGGGCCCGGATCGAACATCTTGTAGAGAGTCAGGAGCATCTCATGCTCCGCCATCATCTGTTTGGTCTCGGGGCGGTCGATGAAATACAGCTGCGCGGGCGTCAGGCGTCCCGTGTTCAGGCTCAGCGCCCAGTTGTCCGTGGCGGGGTCGACGGCCACGTCGTTGAAACCCTGGGCCTTCATGGCCGCGTCGATTTCGGTCGCCTTCTTCAGGACGGCTTCTTTCAGCAGGGGCAGGAGCAGGCGCCGTAACGCGGCCATGTCCTTGACCCGGCCGTACTTGTCCACGAGGCCGACGAACTCCTGCGTCGCCGTCGCCTTGGGCGAGCCCGTCATCCGGTCCAGCGTCGCCAGGTTGTACAAAACGCCGATCGCCTCTTGATCCCCGCGGAAACGCTCGCCGATCTTGCTCTCGAATTTCCACCAGTCGATGGAGATGTTCACCGGCTGGTTCGGGTCGGACGACGGATAGACGGAAAGGGATTCCATCGCCAATTGAAGAAGGGCGGGCTTCAGCGACGTCGTGAACTCGTCCAGTCGCGGCGGCATGATCTCCATGATGTAGGCCTTGAAGGCGTCCGGGTCGTTGATCGTGCCGTCCTCCGCCACCAGCTCGCGGATCTTCTGGGCCTTGGAGGCGTAGGGGGCGGTGTAGCTTAAGAGGTTGTACGCGTCCTTGACCATCTGGCTCTCCGACGACGTGAACTTGTTCCACTCGCGGTCGTGGAGGGTGACGGGGCTGACGTCTTGGTAGACCTCCGCGATGCGGTTCTCGGTGGATTTTCGCCAGGCCTCCCAAAAATGGGTCAGGGCCTTTTGTTTGCTGTCGGGATCCCGTGCCAAGATGCGTTCGAATAGGGCTTTGTCCGCGTCGTCGTAGGAATTTTCGGGGAGCAGGCCCAGGACGTAGAGCTCGTGGGCCTCCAGGCCGTGCATGCTCAAGGAGTTCATGGCGGTCCCGGAGAAGCGCACGAGGTTGGCCTCCATCGTTTCGCCGAACTGCTTGGAGCCGTCGATGGCCTCGTTGGCCCGCTCGTCGAGGTACTCGTTGAATTCGTCCTTCTTGCCCGCGACGGCGCCGGCTCCGGCCTGGATGAGCTTGGTGACGGTGGGAAGGTTGCCCATCAGCCAACCGGAAAATCCGCCGGCCGACCGATTGGAGGCGTCCCACAGGAAATTCTTAAGCTTCTTGTCCGGGTCGTCCGCGATGCGGGCGTTCACCGCCAGGCCGCCGACGTAATCCGCCAGCAGCACGACTCCCGCCGCGCCGATGGCCTGCGAGCAGCCGCCCAAGAACCCGCTCCCCCCGGCGATGCCGGGCGCGAGCTTTCCGGTCGTCATGCCGGCGCCGGCCGCGGAGGCGAAGGCGCTCTGCAGGGCCGGGAAGCGGGAGGCCAAGACGAAGGGAGTGAGCGCCATGCCGGTCGAGACCAAATTGTTGGCGGTGCCTCCCTTGGAGACGCCGACGAAATCCAGGAATTCTGACGAAAGGAAACGGAAACCCGTGAAGAGCGGAATGTGGGCCATGCCTAAATTGGCCGCGGAGAGGCTGCGGGTGGAGAGCAGGCTGGCCAAGTAGTTGGTCGAGAGCATGACCGGCGCGCGGAGATTTTCGGGGACGCCGCCCATGACCAGGACGCGGTCCAAGACGATGGTGGCCCCGACGTTCAAGCCGAAATCCAAAACCACGGTACCGACGCTGGGCGGCGGCATGCCGACGCCGGGCGCCGGGGGCGTCGCCCCGGAACCGCCCGTGCGAAGGGGCGTGCCCGTCGGT
>DASUFF010000093.1:0-15160 GCA_036274695.1 bacterium
TTGAGCACGTCCTCCTCAGGCCCCTCCGCCAGGGCCTTCACGGTCGGGAAGCGCTTTAGGAAGCGCTCATAATAAGGAATGACGGCCTCGACGGTGGTCTGCTGCAGCATGATCTCGGAGATCCAAATGGCGTAAGGGTCGGAGGTCCGGCGCCAGGGCAAATCGCGCTTGTGCTTGCCGTACCAGCGAAGAAGTTTACCCGTCCAATCCTTCGGCATTTGCATATCCTTTAAGCGTGCTCCCTCGACCTCTGCCCGGATTTGTCCCTGAAATCAATCGGGCACTCTGGCACGCGCTTTGCTATTATTCATGATACACTTATTGCGCATGACCGAGTCCGGGTACCCGCCGCAGGCGGGTGGACGAGGAAATGGTTGGAGACGTAGTCGGAAACCATGTCTCAGAAAATCGCCCTGCATCACCGGACGTCGTATCGGTACGACCGTCCGGTTCTTCTATCGCCTCAAGAGATCCGTCTGAGGCCGGCGCCGCATTGCCGCACCCCCATCCTGTCCTACGACCTGACCGTCTCGCCGGACTTTGGCGCCCTCCAATGGCAACAGGACCCCGCCGGCAACTTCGTCGCCCGCGTGACCTTCCCCCGAAAGACGGACGCCTTCGAGATCGACGTCCGCTTGTCGGCGCAACTCATGCCCATCAACCCCTTCGACTTCTTCGTGGATTCCTCGGCCTCAACCTTTCCCTTCGCCTACGAGAAGAAGCTGGCGCGGACGCTGGCGCCCTTTTTGGAAATCGTCGAATCGGGTCCGCTGCTCAAGGCCTGGGTCCAGAAAGTGGACAAGCGGCCGCGCTACATCATCGATTTTTTGGTCGAGCTGAATCAAAAGCTCGGCGGGCAGATCGACTACGTCCTGCGCCTCGAACCGGGACTTCAGACTTGCGAAGAAACGTTGGAGAAGAGCCTGGGCTCCTGCCGGGATTCGTCCTGGCTGTTGATCCAAGGGCTCCGCCACTTGGGATTGGCCGCCCGGTTCGTCTCCGGCTACCTCGTGCGCACCGAATCGCCGGAGCTCCACGCCTGGGCCGAGGTCTTTCTCCCCGGAGCCGGATGGATCGGTCTCGACCCCACCTTCGGCCTTTTGGCCGGCGAGTATCATATCCCGCTCGCCTGCGCCTCGGACCCCGCTCTGGCGTACCCCGTGAGCGGCAGCACCGAACCGTGCCAGACGGATTTTTCCTACCGCATCTCCGTCAAACGCCTTCCGGAAAACGGGGATCGCCGCTTCGCCGAGGGGCCAATGGCCACGCCCTATCACGAGTTCTACGCGGAGGGGATGGAGCCGCGACCTCACTACGCCCCGCTCGCGGAGCACATGCAAAAGGCGGGCTTAAGCGACCTGGAGGCCAAGCACCGCCAGGCCACCCTGGCCCTCCACACGGAAGGCGTCACGTTCACCACCTACAGCGACAATCCCGACGGCGTGGAGCGCATCTGGCCCTTCGACGTCATCCCGCGCGTGATCCCCGACTCCGAATGGCGGGTGATCGAATCGGGCCTGAAGCAGCGCGTGCGCGCCTTGAACCTCTTTTTGAGCGACGTCTACGGCGACCGGAAGATCTTATCCGACGGCGTCCTGCCCGCCGCTTTGGTGGACGGCGCGAAGGACTACCGTCCCGAAATCATCGGGGTCAAACCGCCTCAAGGCATCCACACGCACATCAGCGGCATCGATCTGGTCCGCGACGAATCCGGACGTTATCTCGTCCTGGAAGACAACCTGCGCGTACCCTCCGGCGTCTCCTACATGATCGAGAACCGGATCATCGAGCGGCGCGTGCTCCCCGAGTTCTTCAACCGCTATAGAGTTCGCCGGGTCGAGCATTATCCCAACCTGCTCGTCTCCGCACTCCGGCACGTCTCCCCCCGCGGCAAGAACCAAGCGGAGGTGGTGGTGCTCACGCCCGGCATCTACAATTCCGCCTATTTCGAGCACACGTTCCTGGCCAAGGAGATGGGCGTGGAGCTCGCCGAAGGACGGGACCTTGTGGTGAAGGACCGCATCGTCTATCTGAAGACGACGCACGGATTGAAGCGCGTGGACGTGGTCTACCGGCGCGTCGACGACGTCTTCCTCGACCCCACTTATTTCCGCGGCGATTCGCTCCTGGGCGTGCCGGGCATCATCGACGCCTGGATGGCCGGGAACGTCGCGCTGGCCAACGCCGTCGGCAACGGCGTGGCGGACGACAAGGCCATCCACCCTTACGTCACCGAAATGATCCGCTATTACCTGGGCGAGGAGCCGATCCTGGGCAACGTGCCGACCTACCAGCTCACGCGCGACGAAGACCGCGCCTACGTCCTCGACAACCTGGAGCACATGGTGGTGAAGGCCGTAGCGGAGTCCGGCGGCTACGGCATGCTGATCGGTCCGTCGTCGACCCGCGCGCAGCGCGCCGATTTCGCCAAACACATCGAAGAGAATCCGCGGGGCTACATCGCCCAGCCGGTGATCCCGCTCTCGCGGCATCTTTGCTATTTGGACGGGACGCTCGAATCGCGGCACATCGATTTGAGGCCTTTCATCATCCACGGCGAGGAGATCGAAGTGGTGCCGGGCGGACTCACGCGCGTGGCGCTGCGCAAAGGCTCGCTGGTCGTTAATTCCTCCCAGGGAGGAGGAAGCAAGGACACCTGGGTGTTGGCGGAATAATTTATGCTCTCGAGAATCGCCAATTCGCTCTACTGGCTCTCCCGCTACCTGGAACGGGCGGACAACACCTCGCGCCTGATCGAGATCAACCTCTCCTACCTCCTGGAGACGGAGGACGCCTTGAACGAGGACGCGCAGTGGCGGCCCTTGCTCATGATCTCGGGAAGCGAGGCCAGCTATGCCGAGCGGGTGGGTAAGGAGATCACCGGGGCGCGCGTCCTGCAATTCCTCACCCGCGAAACGGAGAACCCAAACGCTATCCGCACCTGCCTCAAGCTCGCCCGCGAGAGCGCGCGCGTGGTCCGCGACCAGATCACCAAGGAGATGTGGGAGACCATCAACGAGCTTTGGCTCTTCGCCGACGGGAATCTGAAGGAAACGCTGACCCAGGAGGACGCTCCCGTCTTTTTCGGCGCCGTCCGCAAAGAGGTCGCCCGCTTCCACGGTACGACGGCCTCGACGATGATGCGCGGCGAAGCCTACGGCTTTTACCTTTTGGGGACGCATTTGGAACGCGCCGACATGACCGCGCGCATCTTGGACGTGAAATACCATCTCCTTCTGCCCAGCCTCTCGCTCGTCGGGTCGGCCTTGGATTATTATCAGTGGGCGGCCCTCCTCCGCTCCCTCTCCGGCTTCGAAGCTTTTCGGCGCAAGTGCCAGTCGGGGCTCCGGCCCGCCGACGTGGCCGGGTTTACGATCCTGGAGAAGGATTTTCCGCGATCGCTTGCGTTTTGCGTGGACCGCATCACCCAGGCGCTCCGGCGCGTCGGCATCAAAGGCCCGGAAGCGCGTACCTACAAGGCCCTCGGGCGGCTCACCGACGATTTGGACGAGATCTCGGGGGAGGCGATCTTCGAGCACGGGCTGCACGAGTTCTTGGCCGACTTCCTGAGCAAGATTTCCCTCTTGAGCGACGCGGTGTCTTGGGATTACTTCCAAGTCGCCGATGAACCTCCGCATCCACCGCGACTCCATCCTGAGTCTTGAACTTCCCTACCGGGAGAGGCTCGAGATCCGCCGTACCGTCTTCCAAGGCGGCGACGGCCCCCGCGTGGGGATCGTCAGCGGCATCCACGGCGACGAATTGGAAGGCCTCTACGTCTGCCACCGCCTGGCGGCGTGGCTGGAGGACCTGGCGAAGACCCGTCCCGAGGCCCTGTTGGGGACGGTGGAGCTCTATCCCGGCTTGAATCCCCTCGGCCTGGAAACCCTGCAACGGCTGGTTCCCGTTTTCGACACCGACCTGAACCGGAATTTCCCCGGCCACCCCGAAGGCCTCATGCCCCAGCGCATCGCCGACGCCGCCATGAAGTCCCTGAAAGGCTGCGCGCTCGTTCTGGACATCCACGCCAGCAACATCTTCCTGCGCGAGATCCCGCAGGTGCGCATCGCCAGCGAGTTCGCCGCGAATCTTGTCCCCCTCGCGCGGAAAATGAACCTGAACGTCATCTGGGTGCACGGCGCCATGACGGTGCTCGCCACCACGCTCTCGCACAGTCTCAATTCGGCGAATACGCCCTGCCTGGTCGTCGAGATGGGCGTCGGGATGAGGATCACGCCGCACTTCATCGATCAGCTCTTCGCCGGCATCCTGAACGCCTGGAAGGACTTGGGCGTTCTGGCGCCCGACCTTCCCGTCCCGCCGGTGACCCACAGCCCGCTTCTGGCGGACGACAGCAACGTCCATTACGCCAACGCCGCCGCCTCCGGGCTCTTCGTGCCGGCCCACGAGCATTGGAAGCGCCTGAAAAAGGGAGACCTCCTCGGGCGCGTCGTCTCGCCGCACCAAGGCGCGCCTCTCTCCGAGGTCCGCTCGCCCGTGGACGGCATCCTCTTCACGCTCCGCGAATACCCGCTCGTCTACGAAGGGTCGCTGATGGCCCGCATCGTGGAGGCCTCATGAGCGTCTATTCGCTCCTGACGATGACGGCGCCGCTCCGCGACACCTTCCACGTCTCCTACCATGATTTGGGTTCTCCCCTGAAACCCCCGAAGGCGGTTTTCGTCGGCGGCATCCACGGCAACGAGCTGAACACCGTCTTCGTGCTCGCCCGGCTGGCTCATTTTTTGGAGACGCTCGCTAAGGGTCCGAAAGGGGAATCCAGGCTTAAGGAGCGCGTGCTGATCGTTCCGGCGGTCAACGTGGTGGGCGTCAACACGCAGCGCCGTTTCTGGCCCTTCGATAACACGGACATCAACCGCATGTTCCCCGGCTACGCCCAGGGGGAAACCTCGCAACGCATCGCCGACGCCGTCTTTCAAATAAGCAAGCCCGCGCACTACCGGGTCGACCTGCACGCCTCCAACTCCGACTTCGAGGAGCTCCCCCAAGTCCGCTTGTACGACCCCACGGACTCCGAGCGGCGGACGGCCCGTTTCTTCGAGCTGGCCGCCGTCATCGAGCGCGGGGCCAATCCCATCGTCTCCAGCACCATCGGCCATTCCTGGAGGCAATGCGGGGGCGAGAACTTCGTGCTTCAGGCCGGTTTGGCGGGACAGATCCAACCCGAGCATTGCGAACGGCTCTTTCAAGCCTTGGTCACCTTCCTGATCCGGACGGGGATATTAACCGGAGTGCAGATCTCGGACGCGGACGAGGAGACGGCTTACTTCGGCCCCGACCAATCCGTCCCCCTGATCTCCCGGGAGGCCGGTCTCTTCGTCTCCAAGACGCGCCTGGGACGCTGGGTGCAGGCGGGCGACGTTTTGGGTTCGGTTTACGACAGCTTCGGCGGGGACGTGCGTTCGGAGGTGGTCGCCCCGGTCGACGGCCTCTTAAGCGGGTTGCGCCGCCAACCCCTGCTCTGCGAGGGGGACTTGATCGCCCGCCTCCAGACGCGCAAGCCGGTGCCGGAACTGGCGCGGGCGGTGGATACGTACTCGAGCCGCGGCCAATAAATCCCACAACCTCCGCCGTCTCGAAACGAAACAATCTCCATGCCGGGCTCTTTTGCCGTCTTCGCGCTTCATTCCTATGTCGCAGCCGAGGCCTACGCGCAGGCGGGGGGCGTGTCGGCATCGTCCCATTCTCTGTTCTCGGCCGCAGCCTCCGAGACCCTCGACGCCGTTCCCTTTACGCGCCCCCCGGCCTCCGTCTTCTTCGCCCCTGGCCCTTCGCCCGAGTGCGCCTCCGAATCCTCGCCCTACCGCTCTTCGCTGCTGATCCGCTTTCCGCAGGCGACGTTGCCGCAGCCGGTGGTCGATTACCTGATCAATCAATCGTTCCTGACGGGGCTCTATTACTCGCTCTTCCGCCACGGGCCGGCCTCCGACCCCGAAGCCTATGAAGTGCGCGAAGGCTCGCCCACCGAATGCGACCGGTCGATCTTGGGAGGGGAGCGCTTCGATCCTCAGGAAGAGAGCTTTTTCGGGATCTCGTGGGTGGCCCACGTCCACCCGCCGCGGCAAAGCCCCCTTCCCTCGGACGCCGACCTGGACGCCTTGGCCGAAAGGGCGAGAATCTCCTCAAGCCGTCATGCGCGCCACGTCCTCTTCGGATTTCATCATGGGGAACCCGTCAGCGTCGACCTACGCGCCCTCTGGGATCCGGTCTTCCGGAGCGCGTACCTTCTTCACCGGGCCTCCCCGGAGATCGCTCTGGAAGCGGATTTGCGGATTCAGGAATGGTTAGCCGTGTAGGGGCGAGGTAACCTCGCCCCTACTTCTTACGATCTTTCAACAACCCCTGCAGCTCGTTCAAAAACTGGTTCACATCCTTGAAATCCCGGTAGACCGAGGCGAAACGCACGTAGGCAACGTGGTCCAAGTCGTGCAACGCGCGCATGATGCGTTCCCCGATCTCCTTGGAGGCCACTTCCTTCTCGCCCATCTCGACGATCTCCTTCTCGATGCGATCGACGGTCTCCTCGATCCGTTCCATGGAGACGGGACGCTTCTCGCAGGCCTTCTGGATGCCGCCGACGATCTTTTTCCGGTCGAACGGCTCCCGGCGGCCGTCCTTCTTGATGACTAAGGGAAGAAGCTCTTCGACGCGTTCGTAGGTGGTGAATCGTTTTTCGCAGGCGTCGCACTGGCGGCGGCGACGGATGATCTCCCCGTCCTTGGAGTCGCGGGAGTCGACGACGGAGCTGTTGTCGCTGTTACAGAAAGGACATTTCATGGCGTGTAGGGGCAATTCATGAATTGCCCCTACAAATACAGGGGGAATTTCTTGGCGAGACTGCGGATGTTCTCGCGGACCTCGCGCTTTTTCTGGCTGTTTTTGATGTCCGAAAGGACCTCGTGGATCCAGCCGCCGATGACCTTCATCTCTGCCTCTTTCATTCCTCGCGTCGTCAACGCCGGCGTCCCGATCCGGATGCCGCTGGTGATGAGCGGGCTCTGGTCGTCGAAGGGCACCGCGTTCTTGTTGGTGGTGATGCCCGCCTCTTCCAAGGCCTCCTGGGCATCCTTTCCGGTGAGCTTGCGGTTCCGGAGGTCCACCAACATCAAATGGTTGTCTGTGCCGCCGGAGACCAAGTTGTACCCCAATCCCACGAGCGTCTCGGCCAGGGCCTGGGCGTTCTTAATGATCTGCCGGGCGTAGTCCTCGAAAGACGGCTGCAAGGCCTCTTGGAAGGCCACCGCCTTGGCGGCGATGACGTGCATGAGCGGCCCGCCTTGGATTCCGGGGATGATCATCGAATCGAGCAACTCGCTCATTTTCTTGATGCGTCCGGACTTGGGTGCTACCTGGCCGAAGGGATTGTCAAAGTCCTTGCCTAATAAAATCAAGCCGCCGCGCGGGCCGCGCAGGGTTTTGTGCGTCGTGGAGGTCACGACGTGGCAGTGCGGCAAGGGATCGTTGTGGAGCTTCTTGGCGATCAACCCGGCCGGATGGGCAATATCGGCGAAGAGGAACGCGCCCACGGAATCGGCGATTTCACGAAATTTCTTGTAGTCGATGTTCCGGGAATAGGCCGAGGCCCCCACCGTGATCATCTTAGGCTTCTCTTTTTTGGCCAAGTCGGCGCACTGGTCGTAGTCGATCCGCCCGGTCTTCGGATCGACCCCGTAGGCCGCGAAATTATAGAGCTGCCCCGAGAAATTGACGGGAGAGCCGTGGGTCAGGTGCCCGCCGTGGGACAGGTTCATGCCCATGACCTTGTCGCCGGGCTTCAGGAACGTGAAATACACGCCCATGTTGGCCTGGGAGCCGGAGTGCGGCTGGACGTTGGCGTATTCGGCGCCGAAGAGGGCCTTCACGCGGTCGCGGGCGAGGTCCTCGGCGCGGTCCACCATTTCGCAGCCGCCGTAATAGCGCTTTCCGGGGTAGCCCTCGGCGTACTTGTTCGTCATCACGCTGCCGGCCGCTTCCAGCACGGCCCTGGAGACGAAGTTCTCCGAGGCGATCATTTCAAGAGTGAATTCCTGGCGTTCCGTCTCGCCGTGAATGGCAGCGTGGACGGCGGGGTCTTGTTTTTCGAGATATCCGTACATGCAGGCGGGGTAACATAGCAATGGAGGGCCTGCAAGCCCCCTCACCCGCCATTGACGCCAAGAAAACCGTGCCCCTCTCCCGAATCGGGAGAGGGGACTTGAATCCTCAGTAATAAATTAAGGGTGAGGGATCAGACTGCACCCGCCGCCGCCGTCGCCCCCGCCGGTCGTTCCGGCCGTGGTGCCGCCCGTCGTTCCCCCGGTCGTCCCGGAGGTGTCGCAGGCGTCGCCGATGCCGTCGCCGTCGGAATCGGCCTGGTCGGCGTTGGCGTCGTCCGGGCAATTATCGGCGTTGTCGCTGACCCCGTCGCCGTCGGCGTCCTGAACCGCCTCGAAGGCGCCCAAGTCGCAGGCCGCGCCCTGAGGACGGGTGGTGCCGCGTTGATCGGTGCTTTGGCAAGTATCGTTGTCGCCGGCGTCGATGGCACCGCTGCCGGCCTGAAGGGCGATGGTCTGGGTCGTCCCACCGTTATCGGCCGCTCCGGCCGGGTCCAGGGACGGGTCTCCCGTCAAGACGGACGCGGAATCTCCTGTGATGTTGCAACCGGTCGTGTCCTCGACCCAATTGGGACCGAAAGAAGTGACGGTTCCGGGGCCGGCGCATTCGGGCCCGGACCCTCCCGTCGTATTGTCGGCTAGAAGAGAATCCGTCAGAAGGGCGCTGGTGACGGTGTAAATGCCGCCGCCGTCTCCGGCCGTGGCCGCGTTGCCGGCGATCGTGGCATTAATGAGATTGGTCGCCGTGACGTTAAAGACCCCGCCGCCCTGCTGGTCCGCGGAATTGCCAAAAATCGTGGAATTGGTCAGGCTTAAGGCCGTGACGTTACTGATTGCGCCTCCGAAACCGCTCGCCCCTTTTGCATGATTATCGAGGAAGGCGCAGTTTCTGATCGTTGCCGCGGTCACCGAGCTCAAACCGCCGCCGTTTCCATCCTCCGCACTGTTCCCGGATACGGTCGTATCTTCGAAGTCGACGCCCGTGACGGAAAAAATGCCCCCTCCATCCCCGGAATTGGTCTTATTGTCCCGGATCGCGCTCCCCCGAACAACCAGTGAGTTGACACTGAAGATACCGCCGCCACCGCCGTCCCCACCCGCGGTATTGGAATCCGCCGTGTTCCCGCTGATTTCACTGTCTTCCACGCTCGACGAGCTGGCGTCGAAGATGCCGCCGCCCGCGGCGGTGGCCTCGTTCAAGGTGATGACGCTGCCGTTGACGACCTGAAGCAAGCCCTCGTTGTTGATGCCGCCGCCGTTGTTGTCGCCGAGGGCCTTGTTGTTGGAGATCGTACAATGATCGATCACCATGGCTCCCGTATTCTCGATGCCGCCGCCGACGTCGTCGTTCGCGGTGTTGCCGTCGATCAAACACGTCCCATCGCCGGTGCCCAAAAGAACGGCCGAGCCGCTCTCGTTGAACAGGCCGCCGCCCGAGCCGTCTCCGTTGGTATCGTTGTCGGAGACATTGTTGGTGATGGATGTATCCGTCATCTCCAACCCGCCGTCGTCCATCCAGATGCCGCCACCCTTGGTGTTGGCGAAATTGCCGTCGATGGAGCTATTTCGAATGATGGCCGAGCCGTTTTCCACGGCGATGCCGCCGCCGCCCAGGTCAACTCCCCCCGAGGAAGTGTTAACTGACACCGTGCAGCCGTCCATGATCAGGTAACCGCCGTCCGCCGCCACATGAACGCCGCCGCCGCTATCGGACGCGGTATTCGCGGTGATGGTGCTGTCCAAAAGGGTCAAGGTCCCTGCCTCATTGAGATCGATGCCGCCGCCGCTTCCGGCGACGTTCCCGCCGGTGACGGTCACGCCGGAGATGACGACGGCCTTATCGTCCGCCGCAGGATTGATTGACAGGACGCGAAAAGGGCCACCCGCAGCATCGAGCGTGGTGTTCGCTTCGCCATTTCCTTGGAGAGTGATGGATTTGTCGATCTGCAATTCGCCGTTGGCGGGATTCAGCGTCACCGTGCCGTCAAGGTCGAAGACAATGACGTCTCCGTCCGCAGTGGCGAGGTCCTGAAGGAGGAAACGCAATTGTCCCGGCAGAGGGGGTGAGTCGTCGCCCAGATCCGTGACGTGCAGCGTGGCGGCCCCGGCGGCGCCAGAGGCCGCGAGGGACGCGCACAGAACGATACCGGCCAGCCATTTCCGTCCCGCCACCCGGCCGAAAGCCAGGAAACCGAAAGCCAAGGCGATCAAGGCACCGAGGGAAAAGGATCCGGCTTCAACTTGAGGGCTTAAGCTGCAACCGCCCGAATCGCTCGACCCTCCGGTGGTGCCACCCGTCGTTTCTCCGCCGGTCGTGCCGCCTCCGGTGGTGCCGCCTGTGGTCGCTCCGGCGCCCGGCTCGAGCTCCAAAGCGCCGAGATCGCAGTGAGCCTCTCCGTCGCCTTCTCCGTCCTGGGGACGCGCGGTACCCCTCTGATCGTCCGGGCGGCAGGAGACATCATTACCCGCGTCGAGGGCGGGACTGCCGGCTTGGAGGGAAATTGTGCGGACGGCCTCCGGAGCGTCGGGATCGCCCGCGGACGCGCCGCCGTTATCCGACAAGCCGGCGGGATCCAGCAGGGGGTCTACGTTCAAAACGTCATCCACGCTTCCGATGATGAGGCATCCGTCGGTATTTTGAACGATATTGGCCCCGCCGGAGGTCAAGCCTTCGCTGTCGGCCTCCGTGGCCAGGCAATCGGGAGCCTCGGCGCCCGGGCTATGGTCGCTGTTGCCGGCGAGGATGCTGTTGGAGATTTCAAGCCCCGCATTGTTGGCGAGCGCGATCCCGCCGCCGTCGCCGCCGGAGGTTCCGCCTTCGTTGGCATCCGCGGTGTTGAAGGCGATGGTGACGTTGTTCAGGTGCACGTCGTTGCCGTTTCGGTCGAAGAAACCACCGCCGTCGCCGTCCGCGGCGTTGCCGGCGATCGTCGTGTTGGAAATATCGAGTTCCTGGACGCTCCAAAGCCCGCCGCCGTCGCTGTCGTTGCCGTCCGCAAAATCGTTAGTGCCGAGAGCGCGGTTTCCGGAAATGGTGCTGTTGCGGATCACCACCTGAACGTCGTTATCCGAGAATGCAAACAGGCCGCCGCCGCTGTCCGAGGCGCTTGTGTTGTCGGCAATGACGCTGCCGTCGATCACGGTCTGCCCATAGAGGAATAGGCCGCCGCCGTTGCAGGTGTTCGCGACGTTGCCGGTGACGGCGGTTCGGACGAGACTCAAGCTTCCCTCGCTGAAGATCCCCCCGCCGCCCTCGTCATTGTCGCCTCCCCCCGGGTTGATGCCGTCGTCGCAGGCGGCTCCGTCGTCCGAATCGGAGTCGGAGATGTTCCCCGAAACCGTGCTGTCCAGAAGGAACAATTGCCCCGAAGCGCCGCTGTAAAAGCCCCCACCGCTCTTTTCCGCCCGGTTATCAGCGATCCGGCTGCCCTCGGCATGAAAGGTTCCGAACTCGTTATGGACGCCCCCGCCAAGATTCGAGGTCTGATTTCCTGTGACGACGGAATTCTGGAGATCGGTGTCGCCAAAATCGCAGTGGAAGCCGCCGCCATTGCTGACCGCCTCGTTTCCGGAGATTTCGCTGTCTCTTATCGAAACGGTACCGAACGAACTGTGTATCCCCCCCCCGCTATCGCCCGCTTTGTTGTCGGTAACGCGGCTTCCCGCGATGGTGACGTTCCCAAAAGTGGTATCGATGCCCCCGCCGCCCGACAAGACGGTCTCGTTGCCGGAGATCGAACTGTCGTTGACGATCAGGATGTTTCCGAAATCGCTCGCAATGCCGCCGCCCGAAGAGGCGTTCGCGATATTATCGGAAACGACGGTATTATCCACGACCAGAGCGCCGAACGAGACAGCGACGCCTCCTCCGGTCCCGGCGGTGGTCCGATTGCCCAAGACTCGACAATCGACGAGATTGAGCATGTTCTGGAAATCCACGAATATTCCGCCGCCGTCACCCGCAGTCAATCCGCTCTGTACCGTAATTCCGAAGAGCTGGAGACCGATCGAACCGCCAACGACGTGGATAACGCGGTCCCCGGTCACGGCACCGTTTCCGTCGATGATCGTTCCCGCGACCGGATCCGCTCCGGCGCCGGTCATAGTCAATTCATCAGTGACATCCAAATCGCCGTCGGCATTTGCGTTCTCATTGGTGGAGATCGTGGTCAACTGATACGTTCCCGGCGCAAGGACGATCTCGTCGGCCCCGCTCCCCGCCGCGCAGGTATCCACGGCCGCATCGGTGTTGGCCGCCGTGATCGCTTCCCGCAAAGAGCAACTCCCGTCGTCCACGTGCGGCGAGGGATCGTCCGTAAAAACGTCCGGAGTTATCGTCGCCGCCGTCAGAGGCGCAGCGTACAAAGCCGCTGCGACGGCCATCACCGGCAACCACCGATTAGGATTGCGAAGGGCCATGGGTCTCTCCTTAAATCTTACTTTTTGGGATTACCGAATCAGCGAACAACCGCCGGAATCGCTGGTACCACCCGTCGTGCCGCCCCCCGTCGTGCCGTCTCCGGTGGTCGTCCCGCCCGTCGTGCCCCCGGTCGTCCCGCCGGCAACCTCGAGCTCGAAAGCGCCGAGGTCGCAGTGGTCGCCTTGAGGGCGCGCGATGCCCCGTTCGTCGTTGGACAAGCAAGTACCATCATTGCCCTTATCCAAAGCCGGGCTCCCCGTCTGAAGGGCCACGGTCTGCAACACGAAGGGCGCAGCGGAGGCCCCCACGCTGGGCCCGCCGTTGTCGGCTAGGCCGGCCGTATCGAACAACGGGTCGCTTCCGCTGATGAGCGAGGCGGTATCCCCGAAGACGTCGCATCCCGCGGTATCCCCGATGAAATTCGGACCGACGGAATTCAGATTGGTGCCGTTGCCGATGAAATCGTTGAAGCAATCGGGGGCCGTCCCGCCGCTCGCGTCCGTGTTCTGGGCGATGATGCTGTTGACCAGCGTCACCGCGAAATCGACCCAAAGACCGCCGCCGTCACCCGGAGTTCCGCCGTTGTCCTCGTCGGCCGTGTTGAACGCGATGGTGGAGTTGTTGAGGGTGACCCAATCCTCGGCGAAAAGACCGCCGCCGTCGGACCCCGCGCTATTGTCAACGATGGTCACGTTCGTCAAATCGGCCTGATCCGACAGGAAGAGCCCGCCTCCCTGGCCCGAAAGGAGAGCTTTGTTCCCGGAGATCGTGCTGTCCCGGATCACGAGACCTTGGTTCGCCGGATTTTGAAAAATACCGCCGCCGTTGCCGTCCTCGGCGACGTTGCCGGAGATCACGGACCGGACGATCTCCGCCCCGGCGTCGCCCACGGTCACGATGCCGCCGCCGTTGTTGCTTTTCGCCGTATTGGTCGTCACGGCGCTGTCGGCGATCGCGAGGCTGCCTGAGCTGTAAATGCCGCCGGCATCTCCGGTGCCGTCGTCGTCGTCGTCGGAGACGTTGTTGGTCACGCTGCTGCCGTCGATGACGAGGGCGCGGCCGTTGTAGATGCCGCCGCCCGAGCCGTCGGCGAAGTTCCCGTCGATGACGCTGCCGTTGGCGACGCTCAAGAACCCGTTGAAGGAGCCGTCGTTGTAGATGCCGCCGCCGTTGTTGTTGTTGGACTTGGCCTGATTTCCGGAAACCTCGCAGTTGTCGAGGAGCAAGATATGCTCGTTGAAAATGCCGCCGCCCTCGCCGTTGGTCACCGTGTTCCCGTTCACCTTGCAAGCGCCCGAGACCGTTCCCGCCAACTCCACGACGGGATTGCGGTTGTAGATGCCGCCGCCGCGCTCCGAAGCGGTGTTTCCGGAAATCTCCGTATCGATGATGTGGACGTTGTTGACGATGAAAAGGCCGCCTCCGAACCCGTCCGGGCTGTTGGCGATTAAGCCGGTGGTGGAGTTGCCGGAGATCACGCTGTCGCGGATGAGCAACGAGGAGAACGGATTACCGCCGGAAATGCCGCCGCCGGGGCCGACCGACGTGTTGTTCGTGATCTCGCTGTGATCCACGATCAGCTGTCCCGAGCTTTGGATGATAACGCCGCCGCCGCCGCCATAGTTGCCGCCGACTTCGGTGCTCGCGTTGTTGGTCACCGTGGAGTCGAGCAGAGAAAGCGATCCGGACGTGTCGATCTTGATGCCGCCGCCGTCCTGCGCCGTCAGGCCGTTTTGGATGACGAGATGGGAGAAGGTGGCATGGATGCCGTCGTTATTAGGATCGATGTGGAAGACACGCCCGGTCCCGGAACCGTCCACGACGCTGGTGCCGTCGTCGGCGCCTTCGATGGTGATGCTCTTCACGACGTCCAGGTCCGTGTCCGCGTCGGGATCGGAGGCGTTCGTGAGGAAGATGCTGCAATTGGCCGGGATCTGGATCACGTCGCCGTCCACGAGGGCGCCGTTATTGACGTAAAACCGCAAGGAGCCGGGGCCTCCGTCCGCCACGACGGGCGCCGCTCCACAGGTGTTCGGAGCGACCGGATAAACGGTCGCGGCCAAAGACGTTTTGGAAAACGCCAGGAGCAGGAGAACCGACGAAACGGCGATCGAACGCTTCAGCGAGCGCGGGGACCGTTTCAGGAACAGAAGGCCGGCCGCGACCGCGGCAATTCCCATCGCGGCGAAACCGCCCGTTCCGGAGGCCTCGGGAGTCAACGCGCAACCGCCGCCGTCGCCCGTTCCGCCCGTGGTGCCGCCGGTCGTATCACCGCCCGTGGTGCCGCCGCCGGTGGTGCCGCCGGTGTCGTCCTCGGAAGTGATTTCCACCGCGCCCAAGTCGCAATGCTCGCCGCTCGGGCGGGCGACCCCGCGCTGATCTTCATCGGCACAGGTCACATCATCTCCGGCGTCGATCGCCGGACTGCCCGCCAAGAGAAGGAGCGTTTTCGTAGAGCCTCCGTTATCCGCAACTTCCGCGGCGGCGAACTGGGGATCGACGTTCTGCACGCTGCCTTCGTCGCCTTCGATCACGCACCCCTTGTCGTTTTGGACGATATTGGGCCCCTGGGAGAGCATCCGGTCCGAAGTGGATTCATTGATGCAGTCGGGCGCTTCGTCGCCCG
>DASUFF010000094.1:0-32718 GCA_036274695.1 bacterium
GAAGAGGTCATCGAGGCCTGCCGCGCGTACGCCCTGGGCAGCAAACACAAGGTGACCTTCGAGTACGTGATGATGGCGGGCGTCAACGATACGATCGAGGACGCCAAGCGCATCGCCAAGATCGGCGCGCGCGTACCTTGCAAGATCAACTTGATCCCCTACAACGAATACCCCGGCTCGCCCTACCAGCGCCCCAGCGAGGAGAAGATCCGGGCCTTCTTCAAGCATCTGGCCGACAAACATTTTCAGGTGAACATCCGTTATTCGAAAGGCCTGGACGTGCTGGCCGCCTGCGGGCAATTGGCGACGGATCGATTGACAATGAGAAAGAAGCCGCTAGAACTCTCCGCACAACACACCTGACGGCGTGCGATTCAGGTTCGTATTTTGAGGTGTTCATCGTGAGTTCATTGATCGGTGTCATCGGAGGCAGCGGCCTCTACGAGATGGAAGGACTCAAGGTCCTCGAGGAGAAACGCCTCGAGACGCCCTTCGGCGCCCCTTCGGACGCCTACATCGTGGGCGAGTTGGACGGTCGGAAGGTCGTCTTTTTGCCGCGTCACGGGCGTGGACACCGCGTCTCGCCCTCGGAGCTCAACTTCCGCGCCAACATCTGGGGCATGAAGAAGTTGGGCGTCGACGCCATCCTGGCCGTCTCCGCCGTCGGCTCGATGAAGAAAGAGATCGAGCCCGGTCACATGGTCGTCATCGACCAGTTCTTCGACCGCACGAAGGGCCGCGTCTCCACCTTTTTCACCGACGGCGTCGTCGCCCACGTGACCTTCGCCGATCCGGTGTGTCCCGAGATCCGAAAAGTCCTGATCGCCTCGGGTAAAAAGACGGGTGCCACCGTCCACGAGAAGGGGACCTACCTGTGCATGGAAGGCCCCCAGTTCTCGACGCGCGCCGAGTCGAACGTCTACCGCCAGTGGGGCATGGACGTCATCGGCATGACGAATCTCCAGGAGGCCAAGCTCGCGCGGGAGGCGGAGATTTGTTACGCCACGCTGGCCCTCTCCACGGATTACGACTGCTGGTACGAGGGGCACGACGACGTCACCATCGAGATGGTGATCGCGACGCTCACCAAGAACGTGGAGACGGCCAAGAGGATCGTCAAACAGGCGGTGACCGCCATCGGCGCCGAGCGCTCCTGCGGTTGCCGGACGGCCATGAAGAACGCCATTCTCACCGACCGGAAAGTCATTCCGGCGGAGACCAAGAAACGTTTGGAAATCATCGCGGGGAAATATCTCTAATGTCTATTCTCGTCGTCGGCAGCGTCGCCTTCGATCACGTCAAAACGCCCTTCGGAGAAGCGCCGGAGGCGCTCGGGGGCTCCGCCGTTCACTTTTCGGCCGCCGCCAGCTTCTTTACGGCGGTCCGGTTGGTGGGCGTCGTGGGCGATGATTTTCCGTCCTCCCAGCTCGATTTTTTGAGAAAGCGCGGCGTCGATACCTCCGGGCTGGAGGTCGCCAAAGGAAAAACCTTCCGCTGGAAGGGCGAGTACGGCTTCGACCTCAACGTCGCCAAGACCCTGGAGACGCACTTGAACGTCTTCGCCGACTTCGCGCCGAAGGTGCCCGAGGCCTGGCGGGAGGCCGACGTCGTCTTCCTGGGCAACATCCATCCCGCCCTGCAATCCCAGGTGCTGGACCAGGTGAAGAAGAAGCGCCTGGTCGCCTTGGACACCATGAACTTTTGGATCGAGCGCGAGCCCGAGGCCCTTAAAAAAGTGATCGGCCGCGTGGACCTGGTGATCATCAACGAAGGGGAGGCGCGCCAGTTGACCGGCGAGGCTTCGCTCGTCGCAGCCGCCCGCAAGATCAAGGGCCTGGGCGAGGGGCAGAAGACGGTCGTCATCAAGCGGGGCGAGTACGGTTCGCTGCTGTTCTACGGCAACGAGGTCTTTTCGGCTCCGGGCCTGCCCCTGGAGACGGTCAAGGATCCGACGGGGGCCGGCGACAGCTTCGCCGGGGGCTTTCTGGGCTACGTGGCGGCGCGGGGGGAGATCGCGCCCGCGACCTTGCGCCAGGCCGTGATCGTGGGCAGCTCGCTCGCCTCCTTCAACGTCGAGGACTTCAGTTGCCGGCGCCTTCAAAACTTGACGCCGGCGGAGATCAACGCAAGACTGGGCGAATTCAAAAGGCTCGCCCAGTTCGAGGACATTAAGATTTAGGGGTTCATGGAAACTTTGGGGCAATTCTTGAAGCGCGAGCGCGAATTCCGGGGGGTCAGCCTGGACCGTCTGGCCGGCATGACCCGGATCAACGCCGGCGTCCTGAAAAGGATCGAGGACGACGATTTCGGCCGCGACACGCAGGCCATCTACGTCCGCAGTTTCCTCAAGGCCTATGCCGGGCAATTGGGCCTGGACGCCGCGGAGGTCTTGAGCCGTTACGAAGGCCAGGTCGGGATCGAGCCCTTGCAGACCCCCGTGTCGGCGCCGCCCGCGGCCGATGTCCAGCGCGGCGTCGGGAGTTACGGCCTGTTTTGGGCCGCCCTGGGCCTGGCCGCCGTCGCCGTCGTGTTCGTCCTTGCGCGCTACGTCCGTCACTGATCTTCATTATTGCATGAAAAATCCCCGGGGCCGCGAGCTTGATTCGGAGGCCATCGTCTTAAGCGCCCGCACCATCGGCGAGAACGACGTGCGCGTGGACCTCCTGACGCCCGGCTTCGGCCGCCTGCACGCGGTGGCCCGCCATGGACGAAAAAGCCACAAGCGTTTCGGCACCGTCTTGGAAACCTTCAATTGGGTTCGGGTGCGCGGACGGGACGGGGGTGGATGGGCCTCCTTAAACGAGGCGGTCTTGGTCAAGCCGTGGCTGAAACTGGACGCCCATTTGGCCCGGCTGACGGCGGCCTTTCACGCGGTCGAGTTGATCCGCCAGCTCGTTCCCGAACGGAACCCGGACGCCAAGGTCTTCCAACTCCTGACCGAATGCCTGTCCGCCATCGATCAATCGCCGCCGCGGGAGGTCTTAACCCCGGTGGCCCGCTTCGAATACCGCCTCCTGGACGTCAGCGGCTTCGGCCCCAACCTGACCACCTGCCTGTCCTGCGGCCGGGCCCGCGCCAAGGAAGAGGGCGGGTTCTTCTTCGTCTACAAGGAGGGCGGCCTGTTCTGCGCCAAATGCCTGCCTCCGGGGCTGGTCTTCGACGCCTTTCACCGCGAGGCGGCGCCGGAGATTCTTTCCAGGTTCGTGGAGTACCAATTGGGGCGCCCTTTGAAGACGCGCAAGTTCTTGTCGGACCCCGCCTTTTGTGGGTAAATACGCGGCATGTCCAGACGTTTGCGCTTCCTGAAGGCCTATTGGAACGTCTTCGCCATCCTGAATTCCTATTTCTGGCTTTCGGTTCAAAAGAGGGTCCTGGGCGAGTCCTGGGCCCAGGAAAAGACCGTCGTCGTCCACCGCCGGAACGCGCGGCGCATCGAGCGGACCATCCTCGACCTGAAGGGCCTCTTCATCAAGATGGGGCAGATGCTCTCGATCATGAGCAACTTCCTTCCCGAGGCCCTGACGCAGGGCCTGGAGGGCTTGCAAGACTCCGTGCCGCCCCATCCCTACGAGGCCATCGAAAAGAGGTTTCGGGAAGAGTTCGGGAAAAATCCGCGCGAGCTTTTCGCGAGCTTCGAAGACGCGCCCATCGCCTCCGCGTCGTTGGGCCAGGTCCACGTGGCCTATCTGAAGGACGGCACGAAGGTGGCGGTGAAGGTCCAGTACCCGGAGATCGACGAGATCGTGAAGAGCGATCTCAAGACGTTGAAACGCATCTTCGGATTGCTGCACCTCTTTTTTCCCGTCTACGGCCTGAAGAGCGTTTACGGGGAGATCGCCGAGGTGATCTTAAGGGAGCTCGACTACGGCTATGAAGGCAAGAACCTGGAGGTCTTGAAGAAGAATTTCGAGACCGAGAAGGATTTCCTTTTCCCCGACGTCTTTTGGGACCTCTCGAGCTCGAAGATCCTCACGCTCCGCTTTATGGAAGGGACCAAGATCTCGTCCCTGGAAGAGTTCAAGCGGCAGGGGATCGACGCGGGCGTCGTCGCCAGGCGGATCATCAACGCCTACTGCAAGCAAATCTTCATCGACGGCGTTTATCATGCCGATCCGCATCCGGGAAATCTGCTGGTGCAGAAGGGCGATGCGGAGACGGGGCCTAAAATCGTCCTGGTCGACTTCGGCGCCACCGCCCGCATCTCCGAGCGCATGCGCAACGGCATCACGCTCTTCGCCGAGGGCGTGATCAAGCGGGACACGAAGACGCTCGCCAACGCCATGCGCGAGATGGGCTTCATCGCGCGCATGGACAGCTTCGAACCGTTCGAACAATTGGTGGATTATTTTTACGAAAAGCTTTCCAACATCAAGATCGAGAATTTCAAGGAGCTGAACCTCTCGCAGTTGAGCCATTTGGAAGACCTGCTCGAGCTCCGGAAGATCAAGATCAGCTTCCGCGACCTGATGACCTCGTTCCACGTCCCCAAGGACTGGATCCTGCTCGAGCGCACGCTCCTGCTGATCATGGGGCTCTGCGCCTTGCTCGATCCAAAACTCAATCCCGTCGAGATCGTGCTGCCCTACGTCGAGACCTTCGTTCTCAAGGATAAACCTTTAAGCGAAGTCGCCATCGCCATCTCCAAGCAGCTCCTGCTGTCCTACATCCAGCTGCCCGGCGAAATTCAGAAGACGCTCAAGCGCCTGAATGAAGGATCCTTAACCCTCCAAATCAAGGGGGTGGAGGCGCGCACGCGGAAGCTGTATCTTTTGGGGCATCAGGTCCTTTACGCCGGTTTTAGCGTAGCCGGGCTCTTTCTCTCGCTTGAGTGGCGCGCCCAGGGCGCCGTCGACTACGCAAATTATGCGCTCTACGGGTCTCTTTTCTTCGGGGGGGTTCTGGCGGTATCGTTCCTGAGAAACAGGGCTTAACGTGAGACGAAGCGAAAAAGTCGTCATCGCCGTACTGATCTCGATCCTCCTGCATGCCTTCCTGCTGGGGTTGGGCGCCTACATGTCGGTTTTGTTTCCGCCGACAGCGGAGACGAAAGCCGCTCCGCAAGAGGTCGAGGTCGTCTCCCTGATCCCCAACCACGGCTTCCAGATCGCCGACATCTCCCCGCCCGAAAAGGAAGAACGACCGGACGACGCCCGCTTCCTCGGCATGTACGACTCGAAGGTGAAGCAGGAAACGGTGGGCGGACAAACCGGTCCCGAGGCTCACGCCGCCGGCAAGCCCAAATCGCACAAGGAGCTGACGCAGCAGTTGGAAAAGCATCCGGAAAAGCCGGTGAAGGCGCCGACGCCCAAAGAGATCCTGGGCAAGGACGACGACGGCGTGAAGGTGGCCGCCAAACCGCCTCCGAAGAAGACGAAGCCCTCGGAGCAGGAGAATACGGGCCCGAGCGGGTCGGACGGCGAAGACTACTTCGAGGGCCTCTCGAACGACTATTTTCCGGACTACAAGGTCGGCGACCGGACCTATCTGAACGTCTTTAAGTTTCCGAAGATCAGCTACTTCGTCCGCATGAAAAAAATCTTCCGGACGACGTTCAATCCAGGGCCGTCCATCCGCCAATCCAGCCTTCAAATCCAAAGAGGACAGATCGAAGTCGTGTTGGGGGTGACGGTGGATAGGACTGGAAAGCTCGCCGACCTGATGGTCATCCATTCGTCGGGGAATCCCGCCTACGATCAGGAGGCGCTGCGGACCATCAAAGACTCGGCGCCATTCGCGGCCCCGCCTTCGGAGCTCTTAAACGCGCCGGGGGCGCTCCGGATGGCTTGGACTTTCACCGTCTATCTTTAAGATTTGAAATCGTAGCGGAGTTTGAGCTCGCGGGCGGCCTTGACCTCGTCAAGCCGGCGGATCTTGGTCTGATGCGGCGCCTTATGCAGCAAGTCCGGGTCCTTTTTGGCCTCTTCGGCGATCGAAACCATCGCGTCGCAGAAGCGGTCCAGCGTTTCCTTGGACTCGGTCTCCGTCGGCTCGATCATGATGGCGCCGAAGACGACGAGCGGGAAGTACACCGTGGGCGGGGCGAAGCCGTAGTCCATCAGGCGCTTGGCGACGTCCAGCGTCGTCACGCCCGATTCCTTCTGGATCTTGTCGGAAAAGACCACCTCGTGCATCTGGCCCGCCTCGAAGGGCAGGTGATAGCTGCCTTTCAGGCGCGACCGGATGTAGTTGGCGTTTAAAACGGCCAATTCGGTGACCCGTTTCAATCCGTCCGGCCCCATTTCCCGGATGTAGGTGTAGGCGCGGACGAGCATCCCGAAGTTCCCGAAAAAGGCCTTCACGCGACCGACCGATTGCGGGCGGTTGTACTCGACCGCGAACCCGTTTTCCTTCTGAACGACGCGCGGGACGGGCAGGTAGGGTTCCAGGATCTTTTTGACCGCCACCGGGCCCGCGCCCGGACCGCCGCCGCCGTGGGGCGTGGTGAAGGTCTTGTGCAGGTTGAAGTGGAGGACGTCGATGCCGGCGTCGCCGGGACGGGCCTTGGAGAGCAGGGCGTTCATGTTGGCGCCGTCGCCGTAGACCAAGCCCCCTTTGGAATGGACGATGTCGCAGATGTCCCGGATCTCCGTCTCGTAGAGGCCCAACGTGTTCGGATTGGTGATCATGAGACCGGCCACGTCCTCGTCCATCTCCGCCGCGATGGCGGAGGCGAGCGTCCGGCCTTCGCGGCCGGTTTTGATCTGGACGACGTCGTAACCGACCATCGAGGAGGTCGCCGGGTTCGTGCCGTGCGCGGAGTCGGGGATCAGGATCTTCTTGCGGGGGTTTCCCTTCGCCGTCTGATGAGCGCGGATGAGCAGCAGGCCTGTTAGCTCGCCGTGGGCGCCGGCCGCCGGCTGGAGGGTCACCGCGTCCATGCCGGAGATTTCGGCCAAGTATTGTTCCAGAGCGTGCATGAGGGCCAGACAGCCCTGAACGGTCTCGTCCGGCTGGTAGGGATGGACGTGCGCGAAGCCCGTGTAGCGCGCGACTTCCTCGTTTACCCGCGGGTTGTGCTTCATCGTGCAGGAGCCGAGAGGGTAGAAGTTCGTGTCGATCGAGAAGTTCCACTGAGACAGTCGGGTGAAATGCCGGATGACGTCCGGTTCCGAGAGCTCGGGCAGACGCGGATCGTTTAAACGCCGCAGGGCGGCGGGCGGTTCCCGGCGAGGCTTCGTGGAGGCGGGGAGCGAAAAGCCCTCGCGCCCCTCGCGCGAGACCTCGAAGAGCAACGGTTCTTGGAATTGAAAGCCGCGTCCGCCGGTGCTCACGACAACCTCCGGAGGGCGGCGACGAAGCGGTCGATCTGCTCGTCGGTGTTCATTTCGGTGACGCACACCAAAAGCCCCTCGGCCAGCTCCGGATACCAGCGCCAGAGCGGGATGCCGGCCAGGATCTTGTCGCCGATCAGTTTGGCGACGACGTCGGTCGGTTTTTGACGGGGGATCAGGACGAATTCGTTAAACGTCGTCCCGGAAAAGGCGATCCGGACGCCGGGAACCGCCGCCAGCTTTTCCTTCAAGTCCTCGGCGCGGTCGTAGTTCATGCGGGAGAGTTCCTTGAATCCGCCCTTGCCCCAGAGGGCCAGCGTGATGGTGGCGGCCAGGGCGCAGAGGGCGACGTTCGTGCAGATGTTGGAGGTGGCCTTCTCGCGGCGGATGTGCTGCTCGCGCGTGGCGAGCGTGAGCACAAAGCCGCGCTGGCCCTCGGCGTCCACGGTCTCGCCGACCAGGCGTCCGGGCATGGAGCGGACGTAGTCCTTCCGGCAGGCGAAGACGCCGAGTCCGGGGCCTCCGAAGGACATCGCGTTGCCGAAGGACTGGCCCTCCGCGACGGCGATGTCGGCGCCCATCTCGCCCGGCGATTTGAAAAGGCCCAAAGCGAGCGGTTCGGGCGTCGAAGTGATCAGCAGGGCGCCGGCGGCGTGCGCCGCCTCCGCCACGTCCGAGAGGTCCTCGACCACGCCGAAAAAGTTGGGATAACCGGCGACGACGCAGGCCGTCTGTTCGTCGAGAGACTTCTTCAGAGCCGCCCGGTCGATCGTGCCCGCGGGGGTGAACGGGAGCTCTTCGACGGCGACGCCTTCGTTCTTCAGGTAGGTGAGGATGACCTGGCGGTATTCCGGATGGAGGCTCCGCGCGACCAAGGCCTTGTGGCGCTTGGTGACGGCGACCGCCAGCCGGATCGCCTCCGCCGTGCCGGTGGAGCCGTCGTACTGGGAGGCGTTGGCGACCTCGAGCCCTAAGATCTCCGCCATCATCGTCTGATATTCGAAGATGGCCTGCAGCGTGCCTTGGGAAACTTCCGGCTGATAGGGCGTATAGGCCGTCAGAAACTCGCCGCGCGAGATCAAATAAGAGACCGAGCTCGGGATGTAGTGCGAGTAGCAGCCGCCGCCGAGGAACTGGCTCCAGTCCTCGCCGTGGGCGTTCTTGCGGCTGAGATCGCGCAAATGATTCCTTAAATGGATTTCGGAAAGGGCGGCCGGAAGTTCGAGGGGGCGCTTGAAAAGAAGGGGGTCGGGGACGGTGGAGAACAGGGCGTCGATATTCGCGACGCCGACCGTCTTCAGCATTTCTCGGATTTCTTGCTCGGTATGGGGGAGATAGCGCAAGGGATTGCGCTCCTACTCGGATTCTTCTTTGATGTAGGCTTCGTAATCCTTCGCCGACATGAGCTCGCCCAGTTCCTTCGGGTCGGAGATCTCGATCTTGACCAACCAACCTTCGGCGTAGGGGTCCTCATTCACGATTTCTGGGCTGTCGACGACGGGATCGTTCACTTCCACGATGCGTCCGGTGAGCGGCGCGTAGATGTCGTTGACCGACTTGACCGACTCGACGACGCCGAAGGCATCGTCCTTTTCGAACTCCTCTCCCTCGTCCGGGAGTTCGACGAAGACGATTTCGCCGAGCTGGTCCTGCGCGTAATCGCTGATTCCGATGGTGGCGATGTTTCCGCTCACCCGGACCCATTCGTGTTCTTTGGAGTATTTCAAATCTTCAGGGAAATTCATTTTTTTCTTTTATAAAACGGCGTTGAGACGACTTCTGCTTGTCTCGTCTTATTATGAATGTCAATCCCTAACTTGGTTCCTAAGGCCGCGAATTCGGGAGGGGCGAAACCCGTTGCGATGGCCTTGTCGAGGAAAGGGGATTTGGTCCCGCTGACGACGCCGCCGACGCGTTTTTCCCCCCTAAAAATGGCGCATCCCTGGCGGGCGATCCCCGGTTCCCGCATCTCGATCCCGATCAATTTTTTGCGCAGCGCGGCATTTCGCAGGGCCTCGCGTCCGAGGAACTCCCCCTTGTCCATCTTGACGATCCATTGGAGTCCGGCCTCGAACGGAGTCGTGTCGTCGTCGATCTCGTGGCCGTATAAGGGAAGAGCCGCTTCCAATCGCAACGTATCCCGGGCGCCGAGGCCGCAGGGTACGGAGCCGGCGTCGATCAGCGGCGTCCAGAGCTCTTCCGCCTTATCCCAAGGGGCGTAGATCTCAAAACCGTCCTCGCCGGTGTAGCCGGTTCGGGAGATGAGGACGGGGATATCGCCGAGTTGGGATTCTAAAAACGTAAAAGGTTTTTCGGGTAGGGGCGTATGGCCATACGCCCCTACAAGGACATCCGCGGCTTCGGGGCCTTGGACGGCGATTTGCGCCCACCGGTCGCTGACGTTGGTCACCGGCGTCGTCTTCGTTTCTTGCTTCCGCGCCCACTCGAAATCCTTATCGGCGTTGGAGGCGTTGACGCAGATCAGAAAACGGTCCTCCGCGATCCGATTGACGATGACGTCGTCCACGAACGTTCCGCGTTCGGTCAAGAAGGCCGAGTATTGCGATTGGCCGGGCTTCAGTTTCGAGGCGTCGTTGCAGGTCAGTTTCTGGACCACCGCGAGCGCATCCGGTCCGGCGATCTCCAGCTCGCCCATGTGGCTGACGTCGAAGAGCCCGCACTTCGTCCGCACCGCCATGTGCTCTTCGCGCACGCCCGTATATTGGACGGGCATGTCCCAGCCGGCAAAGTCGACCATGCGGGCGCCCAACTTTCGGTGGACGGCGTTGAGGGAGGTTTTTTTCACAAAGCCTTCAGTACCTCGGAGGTGCTCTCGGCGCGGTTCAGGATATAGAAGTGAATCCCAGGGACGCCTTTTTTCAAAAGCTCCCGGCATTGCGCGGCGGCGTGCTCGACGCCGACCTTCCGCATCGCCTCGGGATCGTTTTGGGCCTGCACCAGCCGGTCGTGCAACCCCTTCGGCAACGAGGCTCCGCACATCTTCGAGATTTTTTCGATCTGCTTGAGACTTAAGATCGGCATGATGCCGGGAATGATGGGAACGGAAATGCCGATCTTCCGTGCGCGGTCGACGAAGTCGAAATAATCGCGGTTGTCGAAAAAGAGCTGGGTGATGACTACGTCGGCCCCGGCGTCGACCTTTCGCTTCAGGTTCCCTAAGTCCGTCTCCTTGTCCGCGCATTCGACGTGGCCCTCGGGATAGCCGGCCACGGCGATGCTGAAGCCGTCGATCTCCTTCAAGTAAGCCACCAGCTCGTTGGCGTAAGTGAAGCCGTCCTTCGGGCGCTCGTAGGTTTGACCCGGCGGCAGGACGGGGGCGTCCCCGCGCAACGCCACGATGAGGGTCATCCCTTCCTTTTTAAGGCGGTCGACGTAGGAGCGCACGGAGGCGCGGTCGGCTCCGACGCAGGTGAAGTGGAAGGCGGTCGTCAGCTTCGTCTCGTTCCTGACGCGAAGGGCCAGGTCGCGCGTCAGGTTCCGCGTCGTGCCCATGGCGCCGTAGGTGACGGAGACGAAGGCAGGGTCGAAGGACGAGAGCTTCTCCAGGGCGGCGATCAGATTGGCGACGCCGGCCTCGTCCTTGGGAGGGAAGACTTCGAAGGAATATCGCGGACGGCCGGGCTGGTAGAAATCGGAGAATTTCACGGAATCGCTCTCTTGGCCGCCTCGAGCGTGTTCCACAACAGCATGGTGATGGTCATCGGACCGACGCCGCCAGGCACCGGCGTGATCCAGCCGGCGTGTTCCCGGGCCGCCGCGAACTCCACGTCGCCGCAGAGCTTGCCGTCCGGGCCGCGGTTCATGCCGACGTCGAGGACGATCGCGCCTTCCTTGATCCAATCGCCCTTGATGAAGTTCGCCTGGCCGATGGCGGCCACGACGACGTCCGCGCGCTTCACCTTCTCCGTCAGATCCTTGGTCTTCGAATGGGCGATGGTGACGGTGGCGTTTCTCTGCATGAGAAGGATGGCCGCCGGCTTGCCGACGATGTTCGACCGGCCGACGACGATGGCGTCTTTTCCAGCCACATCCGCCCCGATCGACTCCAGCATCTTCATGCAGCCCAGCGGCGTGCAGGGGACGACGCCCGGTTTTCCGATCAGGAGATTCCCCATGTTGACGGGATGGAAGCCGTCGGCGTCCTTTTCGGGAGAAATGGCCTCCAGCACTTTCTGGGAGTCGATCTGTTTGGGCAGGGGGAGCTGGACCAGGATGCCGTGGATCTTCGGATCCTTGTTCAAACGGTCGATGAGTTTCAAAAGCTCTTCTTGGGAGGTCGACGCCGGCAGGTTGATCTGCTCGGCGTGCATGCCGGCCTTCTTGCAGGCGGCCTCCTTGTTGCGGACGTAGACCTTGGAGGCCTCGTTGTCGCCGACCAAAACGACGGCGAGGCCCGGGACGAAGCCGCGGGATTTTTTAAGGTCTTCGACTCCGCGGGCGATGTCCGCCTGGAGGGTTTCCGCGAGTTTTTTCCCGTCGATGAGTTGGGCCGGCACGATGAAGACCTCCAGGAAATCAAAACCTGAATCGCACCTAATTGGTGTGTGGGGGCTTTAGCGTCCGAGAAGTTGAGTGTCAAATTCTCGTTTTCAGAACCGATTTCCTTAAAGTCGGGCGCCGTTTCCCGACCGATGCGCCGAAGATTCGGCGAATGTTGGATAACTCCGCGTCTATCGGGCGTTTTACCTCATTCCTTCGTTGCCTTCATTGCCGGTCGAGCCATAATTCTCAACAGTTCCCCCTGAAAAACCGTTGGAGCGCCTATGCCGAAGCAACAGCTGGCCGCCGTCGTCCCGCTTGTTTCCTCCGAAGAAGGTTTTAGCAAAAAAGACCTTCTCGCCGCTTTGAACGCCTTGAAAAAAGGCGATTTTTCCGTGCGGCTCCCCGAGAATTTGAAAGGCGTCGACGGACAGATCGCGGAGACGTTCAACAGCATCGCCGTCTTGAACCAGACGGTGACGGCGGAGTTCGAACGCATCAGCCGGGCCGTCGGCAAAGAGGGCCGGATCAACGAGCGGGTGACGCTCAACAACCAGGGCGGCTCGCGGCTGGATTGGGTCCGCTCGATCAACGCCCTGATCGGCGACCTCGTCTGGCCCACCTCCGAGATGGCGCGCGTCATCGGCGCCGTCGCCCACGGCGACCTCTCCCAAAGCATCACGCTGAAGATCGACCGCCGCCCTTTGAAGGGCGAGTTTTTGAGGACGGCCAAGATCGTCAACACGATGGTCGATCAATTGGGCTCCTTCGCTTCCGAAGTCACGCGCGTCGCCCGCGAAGTCGGCACGGAAGGAAAACTGGGCGGCCAGGCCGTCGTGAAAGGCGTCTCCGGCACATGGAAGGATCTGACCGACAACGTCAATTTGATGGCGAACAATTTGACCAGCCAGGTCCGCAACATCGCCCAGGTGACCACCGCCGTCGCGAAGGGCGACCTCTCCAAGAAAATCACCGTCGCCGTCAAAGGCGAGATCTTGGAGCTGAAAAATACGATCAATACGATGGTGGACCAGCTGTCTTCGTTCGCCTCCGAAGTCACGCGCGTCGCCCGCGAGGTCGGCACGGAAGGAAATCTGGGCGGGCAGGCGGTCGTGAAGGGCGTCTCCGGCACGTGGAAGGATCTGACCGAGAACGTCAACTTCATGGCCAGCAACTTAACCAACCAGGTGCGCAACATCGCCAAGGTCACCACCGCCGTCGCCACGGGCGATCTTTCGAAAAAAATCACCGTCGCCGTCAAAGGCGAGATTTTGGAATTGAAGGACACCATCAACACGATGGTGGACCAGCTGTCTTCGTTCGCCTCCGAAGTCACGCGCGTCGCCCGCGAGGTCGGCACGGAAGGTCGCCTGGGCGGCCAGGCCGACGTGAAGGGCGTCTCGGGCACCTGGAAGGATCTGACCGAGAACGTCAACTTCATGGCCAATAACTTAACCGGCCAGGTGCGCGGTATCGCGAAGGTCGTCACCGCCGTCGCCAACGGCGACTTGTCGAAGAAGATCACCGTCGACGTCAAAGGCGAGATCTTGGAGCTGAAGGACACCATCAACACGCTGGTGGAGCAGCTGTCTTCGTTCGCCTCCGAAGTCACGCGCGTCGCCCGCGAGGTCGGCACGGAAGGCAAGCTGGGCGGCCAGGCCGACGTGAAGGGCGTTTCCGGCACCTGGAAGGATCTGACCGAGAACGTCAACTTCATGGCCAATAATCTGACCGGCCAGGTGCGCGGCATCGCGAAGGTCGTCACCGCGGTGGCCAACGGAAACTTGAAGCAAAAACTGGCCGTCGAGGCCATGGGCGAGATCGCCGCCCTGGCGGACACCATCAACGGCATGATCGAAACTCTGGCCACCTTCGCCGAGCAGGTCACCACCGTGGCCCGCGAGGTCGGCGTCGAAGGCCAGTTGGGCGGCCAGGCGAGCGTCCCCGGCGCCGCCGGCACGTGGAAGGATCTGACCGACAACGTCAACCAGCTCGCCGCCAATCTGACCACCCAGGTCCGCGCCATCGCGGAAGTGGCCACCGCCGTCACCAAAGGCGACCTGACCCGCTCCATCGCCGTTCAGGCGCGGGGTGAAGTCGCCGCTCTGAAGGACAACATCAATGAAATGATCCGGAACCTCCGCGACACGACGGAGAAGACGACGGAACAGGACTGGCTCAAGACCAACTTGGCCAAGTTCACCCGCATGCTGCAGGGGCAGCGCGACTTGATGACCGTCGGCAAACTGATTCTCTCCGAATTGGCGCCCGTCGTGAACGCCCAGCATGGCGCGTTTTATATGATGGACACGATCTCCGAGGATGAGCCGAAGCTGAAGCTCCTGGCCAGCTACGCCTACAAGGGCCGGAAGGATCTGGCCCAGGAGTTCAAGCTGGGCGAGGGAATCGTCGGAGAATGCGCCTTGGAGAAGCAGCGCATCTTATTAACGAACGTCCCGAACGATTACATCCAGATCAGCTCGGGGTTGGGCGAGGCCAAGCCCTTGAGCATCGTCGTATTGCCCGCCCTGTTCGAAGGCCAGGTGAAGGCGGTCTTGGAGCTCGCGTCGTTCGACCGCTTCATCTCCACCCACCACGTCTTTCTCGAACAGTTGACGGAGTCGATCGGAATCGTCCTCAACACCATCGAAGCCAACATGAGGACGGAGGAGCTCCTGAAACAATCCCAGTCGCTCGCCCATGAGCTTCAGAGCCAGCAAGGGGAATTGAAGCGCACCAACGAGGAGCTCGAGCACAAGGCCCATCTCTTGGTAAAGCAGAAGGCCGAGGTGGAAGGGAAGAACCGCGAGGTCGAGCAGGCCCGACAGGCCCTGGAAGAAAAGGCGACCCAGCTGGCCTTGACCTCCAAGTACAAGTCCGAGTTCCTGGCCAACATGTCCCACGAGCTGCGCACGCCGTTGAACAGCCTGCTGATCCTCGCGCAACAGCTGTCCGCCAACCCGGAAGGGAACCTGACGCCCAAGCAGAGGGAGTTCTCGCGCACGATCTACTCCTCGGGCTCCGACCTCCTGGCCCTGATCAACGACATCTTGGATCTCTCCAAGATCGAGTCCGGCACCGTCGTCCTGGACATCGACCGCGTCCAGTTCCGGAACCTCCACGACTACGTGGAGCGCAACTTCCGCCACGTCGCCGAGGCGAAGAACCTGGGCTATTCGGTGGCGCTGGCGATGGACCTGCCGCCGACCATCGTCACCGACGTCAAGCGCCTCCAGCAGGTTTTGAAAAATCTTTTGTCCAACGCCTTCAAGTTCACCGAGAAGGGGAAGGTCGAGCTGCAGATCGGGGTCGCCGCGCGCGGCTGGAGCCCGGACAACGAGGTCTTGAACCACGCCGAGACCGTCATTGCCTTTTCCGTCCGGGACACCGGCATCGGCATCCAGGAGGACAAGCAGCGGCTGATCTTCGAGGCCTTCCAGCAGGCGGACGGCACCACCAGCCGCAAGTACGGAGGCACCGGCCTGGGACTGTCCATCAGCCGCGAGATCGCGCGCCTCCTGGGGGGAGAGATCAAGCTGACCAGCCAGCCCGGCGAAGGCAGCACCTTTACGCTCTATCTGCCCCAGCAGCACCGGACGGCCGCCTCGGCGGCGCCGCTTCCGGCCGACGCGGAGGCCGCCCGCGCCCATCCTCTGATGACGCCTGCGGTCGCGCCTGCGACGGTTTCCATCGTCGAGGAGATCGGCGGCGTCGATGCCGTGGTGAAGGACGACCGCGAGACGCTGAAAGACGAGGACCCGAGCGTCCTCGTGATCGAGGACGACGTCGAGTTCGCCCAGCGCCTGACGGACCGATCCCGCGCGGCGGGCTTCAAGGTCCTGGTCGCCTCCCGGAGCGACATGGCCGCGGACCTCGTGCATCACTACAATCCGAAAGCCATCCTGCTGGACATCAATTTAGCGGACATCGACGCCTGGAAGTTCTTGGACCGCCTGAAGAACAACCTTCAGACGCGGCATATCCCCGTGACCCTGATCTCCCTGGAAGAGGAGAGGGAGCGCGGGCGGAGGCAGGGCGGCCTGCAATGCCTGACCAAGCCCGTCTCCGACGAGGAGCTCGACCGCGCCCTGGGAAACGTCCGCGCCTGTATCGAACGCCCGCTGAAGACGCTGCTCGTCGTGGAGGACAACGACGTCCAGAGAATGAGCATCGAGCAGTTGATCGGCTCCGACGACCTCGAGATCCGCTCCGTCGGCACGGCCCGCGAGGCCTTGCAGGAGCTGAGAACCCGGCGGATCGATTGCCTGGTGCTCGATTTGGGGCTTCCGGACATGACGGGGCTGGAGCTGTTGGAGGAGATCAAGAAGGAGCCGCGCCATCACGACGTCCCCATCATCGTCTATACGGGCCGGGCGCTCACCCGCGAGGAGGAGTCCCGCATCCAAAAGCTCTCGCAGACGCTGATCATCAAGGACGTCCGGTCTCCCGAGCGCCTCTTCGACAAGACGGCGCTCTACCTCCATCGCGTCCACGCCAAGTTGCCCGAGGACAAGAGACAGCTTCTGGAGCGCATCCATCAAACGGACCTGGCCCTGGCCGGCAAGAAGGTCCTGGTCGTGGACGACGACATGCGGAACATCTTCGCCGTCACCAGCCTGCTCGAGCGCCACGACATGACGATCGTCGCCGCGGAGAACGGGAAGGACGCCATCGAGGCGCTCCACCGCTCGCCGGACATCGACATCGTTTTGATGGACATCATGATGCCGGAGATGGATGGCTACGAGACGACGCAGGCCATCCGCAAAAACAAAAAGTTCAAGGCGCTCCCCATCATCGCGCTGACCGCGAAGGCGATGAAGGGGGACCGTCAGAAGTGCATCGAGGCGGGGGCCTCGGATTTCATCGCGAAGCCGGTGGATACCGAGCAGCTCCTGTCCTTCCTGCGGGTCTGGCTGTACCGGTAGGCGAGGAGGTCTTTCATGGCGGACTCCGATCGCGTCAACATCCTCCTGGTCGACGACACCCCGGCCAATCTCATGGCCATCGGGGAAGTGTTGTCCGAGCTGGGGCAGAACGTCGTGACGGCGAGTTCGGGCAAGGAGGCCCTGAAGATCCTCCTCCAGCAGGACTTTGCCTTGATCCTGCTGGACATCAATATGCCCGGCATGAACGGTTTCGAGACCGCCTCCCTGATCCGCCAGCGGAAGAACTCCGAGCACACGCCCATCATCTTCATCACGGCCCACGGCTCCGAGGCGCACCGCATGCAGAGCTATTCGTTGGGCGCGGTGGACTACATCTTTTCCCCCGTGGTCCCGGAGGTCTTGAAATCCAAGGTGTCCGTCTTCGTCGAATTGCACCGGAAGACGCTCCAGATCGGACGTTTGAACCGCCAATTGAAGGAGTATGCGGCCGACCTCGAGCGGAAGGTGGCCGAACGGACCTTGGAGCTCTCGCGCGCCAACGAGGAGCTGACGCGGCTGAACCGCATCAAGTCGGATTTCACCTCCATGGTGAGCCACGAGCTCCGGACGCCCTTGAGCTCCATCAAGGCGGGGATCGACCTCGTCTTGGACGGGGTCGAGGGGCCGTTGACGGCGGAACAGTCGGCTATCCTCGCCATCAGCAAGGCGAACGTGGACCGGCTGGCCAAGTTGATCGAGAACGTCCTGAATTTTTCGCGTCTCGAGGCCGGCAAGATCGACGCCGTGCTGGAGCGCGGCAGCCTGCGCAACCTGATCCTGGAGGTCTGTTCGTTGATGAAGCCCATCGCCCAGAAAAAGGGGCTCGCCTTGTTATGGGACCTTCCCGAGGACGACCTCCAGGCGGTCTGCGACGCCGATATGCTCAAGCAACTGGTCATCAACTTGATCGACAACGCCGTGAAGTTCACCCCGAAGGGCGGCTGGGTCTCGGTCAAGGCGCTGCCGTCGAACGGCGCCGCCGTCATCGAGGTCGAGGACACGGGCGCGGGGATCGCCCCGGAGGATCAGGACAAGATCTTCGAGATGTTCACGCGCGCCGCGCATCCTCAGACGTTGAAAGGGGGCGGGGCGGGGATCGGCCTGGCCATCTGCCGCCAGATCGCGCGACTGCACAACGGGGCGCTCGCGGTGGAGAGCGAGCCGGGGAAGGGGACGAAATTCTCGTTTACCTTTCCGCGAGGGCTTCCTGCGGCCGCTCCCATCGAGGAAAGCCCCTCATTCCAGCCCTCCGTTCAAGAGCTCCGGCACGGGAGCTGATTGGAGAATAAAAAACGCTCTGTTGACATGATGTGTATGTATGATGTATTTATACACACGTGAAAAAAATGCGAAAACAATTCATCCTTGATGGCCGAAAGATTCAGGCCGTTCAAAAAATCCTGAAGGCTTCGACGGCGACGGAAGCGGTCGATCAGGCGCTCAGTATGGTCATCGCAAACTCGCGCATCGCATCGGCGCACAAAAAGGCGGAAGGATGCATCGAGCTCAAGAATATGGATCAGAGCCGTTTCGATGGCTAATCTGATCGTCGATACGTCCGTTTACGTCGATTTCTTTCGAGGCAAAATCCCCAAGAACGACCCGCTCGCGAAGTTGCTTACGGGCTTGACCCACTCCTTATACTTAAGCTCGGTCGTGGCCCAGGAATTGCTGATGGGCGCAGGAGCCGCTCAGTCGGTTTCCCATTTGGAGCGCTTTTTCGGTAACTTCGAAGCTTTCGGGCGCATTGTGACTCCGACCCGTCAGGATTGGTTCGAATGCGGTCTCGTCTTGTCGAAATTAGGGGCAAAGTTCGGATTTGAAACGGTGGGAAGAAGCCGGTTGGTTAACGATGTTTTGATTGCGCTTAGTTGCGTCCAAACGGACGCCCGATTGGTGACTTTCAATCGGAAGGATTTCGACAAAATCTCCGAATTCGTCGATTTGGAGATCGAATCTTCCGTCGGTGAAGGCTAGCCCGCGCTCACCCGGTTCCGGCCTGAGTTCTTCGACTTGTAGAGAAGGGTATCCGCAAGCTTCAGCATCGTCTCCCAATTCGCGAAATTCTGTCCGACCAAGGAGGCCACGCCCACGCTGATCGTCACCTGCACCTTCTTGCCCTCGAAATCGAACTCGCTCTCTTCGATCAGGCGCCTGAGGCGTTCCGCCAGGGTGAAGGCTCCCTCGGCGTCGGTGGCCTTGAGTATGACGATGAACTCCTCGCCGCCGTAGCGCGCCAGGATGTCCTCGCTCCTCACGATCGTCTTGGTCAGCCCCGCGATGCGCGAGAGGACGTAGTCGCCGGTGGGATGGCCGTAGGTGTCGTTGATCTTCTTGAAATGGTCGATGTCGAACATGACGAGCGAGAGAGGGACCTTGTTTCGGAAGCAATAGCTGAACTCTTCCTGGACGCGCTCCTCGAAGAAGCGCTTGTTGTAGGCGCCGGTCAAGGCGTCCACGACCGCCATCTTGTAGAGCTCTTTATGGAAGATGTTCTCGATCTTGTCCTGCTGGTCGAACTTGAGGATGGTCGACGACGAGATCTGGATCTTGTCTCCCTCGCGCAGCTCCGCCTCGTCCACGCGCTTGCCGTTCAAGAAAGTGCCGTTGGTGCTGCCCAGGTCGCGGAGGATGGCCTGGCCGTTGTTGTTAAAAACGATCTCGCAGTGCTTGCGGCTGATGCCCAGATCGTTGATGGGGATGTCCACATCGCCCACGCGGCCCAAGACGATGCTGCCTTCCTCCAACAGGTGCATCTTCCCCATCAAGGGGCCGGAGAGGAAGATGATGTAGAAATGCTTGTCCTTTTCCTTGTCCCCGGAAATCGACGTGATGATGGTTTTTTCCGGGGCGGAATCGGGCTCCTCGGGGACGGTATCGTCGGGATGATCCATTTAAGAAGGTCAGTATAGCCGAAACCTTTATTCGGGTAAAGGTTCCGTAGGGCGCTTCTTCTTGAGCGATGCGTTGACGACTTCGCTCCGGCCGCCGAAGATTTTCGCCGTTCCCGTCCAAGGCTCGTAGCCGTCCAGGTTCAGGACGATCTCGTAGAGGGTGTCGGGCGCCAGATCGGGCAGGGACAGCGGCGTGCGGCCGGCGGTTTTGCCGTTCAAGACGACCTCGGCGCCGTCGGGGGACGAGCGGACCTCCAGCGTCCCGCTGTTCATCTGGAGCTCGGTCTTGACGCGCACGGCCTGGCCGCCGGCGACGGTCGTCGCGCCCTCCCAGAAGCGGTAGTGATCCAGCGTCAGCCCGATCCGTTGATTTCCCGCCGGGACCTTGTCCAGGACGAAGGGCGTGACGTGGCCGGTGTCGACGTCGTTCAGATAAATATGGGCGCCGGGAGGGGAGGACTCGACGGCGATGGAGCCGAAACCGGGAGCGGGCGTCGGCTCCGGCTTGGCCGGTTCGGGTTTGACCGGTTCGGTCTTCGCGGCGGCGGGCTTGGGCGGAACGGGTTCCTGGCGTCCCGGCACGTCGGTCGCCGTCGGCGGTTTGGCCGCCGGACGGCTCTCCGGCGCCGCCTTCGTCTCTTTCAGTTTCTTCATCAGGGCGGCCTTCTTCACCGCCAGATCGAGCATCTCCTGCTGCGGATTCTTGAAGAAACGCGCCTTGATCGCCGGTCCGTAGCGCACGCCCGCCCAAACCAGGCCCAACAAAAGCAGGATTGCCAGGGCGGCGAGCGCGCCTTTCGCCGGTGCCGCGAGCTTGAGGTTCGTCCGCGAGGGTTCCGGGGCGAAATCGAGAGAGGACGAGTCGGTGCGCTGCGTTCCCTCCACCTCGAAGACTTCGGCCTCCCGATGCTTCATCCGGATGACCTCGCTGTCGGCCCCGACCGTGTCCTCCTTCGACGACCACTCCCCGCCCGGCGGCTTGATCGCCTTGGGTTGAAGCTCGTGCGGGACGATGGGCGTGTCTTCCTGCGGATTGCGCTCGGGCGGGGCTATCTCAGGAAAAACGTCCCGGAGGTAGGAGGCCATCTCGCGCGGCGAGAATTCCGGATAGTGGTTCACCAAAAACTTCGTCAGGTCCTGAACCAGGTCGAGGGCCGACTGGTAGCGTTTCTCCCGGTCCTTCTGGAGCGATTTGGCGACGATCTGGTCCAAAACCTTGGGGATGGCGGGGCGGACACCCGACGGCGTGGGGATCTTGGCCTTCTTCACGCGCTTGACCGTCTCCATGTTGTTTTTGCCCTTGAACAGGCGCTGGCCCGTCAGGAGCTCGAAGAGGATGACGCCCAGCGAGAAAATGTCGGTGCGGTGGTCCAGCTTCATGCCCTCGGCGTGCTCCGGCGACATGTAGGCGAACTTTCCCTTCAGGACGCCCGAGTCGGTGGTCGACACCTTCGTTTTCGCCTTCGCGATGCCGAAGTCGATGATCTTGATGGTTCCCGATACCGAAAGGATGGCGTTCTGCGGGCTGATGTCGCGGTGGACGATGTGGAGCGGGTGCCCGTCGTCGTCGGTCTTGCGGTGCATGTAGTCCAGCGCGGAGGCGATCTCCCGGCAGATGTAGGCGGCGTAGGCGATGGGCATCAATTTGCCTTGGGTCTTCAGCCTTTTCATGATCTGGGAGACGGTCTTGCCCTCCACGTACTCCATGACGATGAAGTAGTCGTCCGCGACCTTTCCCAGGTCGTAGATCTGCGCGATGTTGCCGTGGGAGAGCATGACGGCGATCTTCGCCTCGTCGATCAGCATTTCCACGAACTCGGGGCTGGCCGCGATGTGCGGCAAGATGCGCTTGATGACGACGGCGCGCTCGAGCCCTGCAGCGTCCAGGGCGCGCCCCTTGAAGATCTCCGCCATGCCGCCCTGGGCGATCTTTTCGATCAACTGGTACTGGCCGAAGGGCGTCGGCTGGGGTTCGGGTGTGGCGGCTTCGGGAGACACGATAAACGAAGTGTATCAAAAATCTTCAATGATTCCAATAGTTATGGTAAGGTGGACTCGTTGGAGAGTCTGGCCGATAATCTTTAGGAGAATATGCCGGATAGTTCACAAGAAAAAACCGAGCAGCCCACGCCCAAACGTCTCCGTGAGGCCCGGCGCAAGGGCCAGGTCTTCAAGAGCAAGGATCTGGAGGCCGTGGCCGTCTTCATCGGCGTCTTCGCCGGCATCGCGATGACCCACAGTTACATGTCCTCCGAGCTCCGTTCCTTCATGGAGGAGGCCTTCCGCATGGTCGGAAAGCCGGACTTGGCCGGCTCGGACATCTACGCCATCGGCAAAATGGCCTTCATCGCCATGATCAAGGTCTCGTTCCCCATCGTCGGCATCGCCATGCTCTTGGCCGGCATCGTGGGCTACCTGCAGGTAGGTTCCGTCTTCTCCATCGAGCCCCTCAAGCCGCAGATGAAGAAGCTGAACGCCATTGAAAACCTGAAAAACATGTTCAAGCCGAAGATGCTGATCGAGCTGGTGAAGAATCTGATCAAGCTGGCCGTCATTTTCTTCATCGCCTATTCGGTTTTGAAAGGCATGCTCGAGCCTTTCCTGCTCACCGTCAGCGCGCCCATCGAAGGCACGGCGAAACTGGGGAGCATGATCTTAGTCAAGTTCTTCGTCCGTTTCCTCATCGTCTTTCTGTTGGTGGCCTGCATGGACCTCTTTCTCCAGCGCAAGGAGTACATCAAGAACCTCAAGATGACGAAGGAGGAGGTCAAGCGCGAGTACAAAGAGGACGAGGGCGATCCGATGATCAAGGGCGCGCGCCGCCAATTGCACATGGAGATGGCCATGGGCGGCGGGACGCCCAACAAGGTGAAGAACGCGGACGCGGTGGTGACCAACCCCACCCACATCGCCGTCGCCATCAAGTACGACAAGAACGAGATGGTGGCCCCTCAGGTGGTGGCCAAGGGCCAGCGCCTCTACGCCGAGTACATCAAGGATTTGGCCAAGGAGTTCGACGTCCCGATCATCCGGAACGTGCCGCTGGCCTGGTCGCTGCTCGAGTTGGAGATCGACGACGAGGTGCCGGAGAAGCTCTACATCGCCGTCGCGGAGATTTTGACCTTCGTCTACAAGCTGAAAGAGGAGAGGGACCGCGTGCGCGCCACTCCCAGGGACGACGCCCGTCGTTCCCAGCCTCAGGCCCCCCAGGTCCCGAAGTCGGCGCCGCGCAGCTTCAACTAGCGCGTGCTCCAGGGGATTTCACGGGGGTTGCGGATGGTGTGCGTCAGAGTGACCAAACCCACCTCCGATGCCCCCGCATCGAGAAGAAGTTTTCTGGCCCACATATAAGTGACGAAGTCCGTGACGTTATCGTCGAGGAGGAGCACCGACCTTCCCGCAACAAGATCCGATGCGGATGGATTTTCCTCCAAACGGAGCGCGGCCTTCACCAGCCTCATTTTCTCGGAAGTACGCTTTCCTTCGACGCCTTTCCCGTAATCGAGGGGGCGCGGCGCCCAGGGGAAGGCGACGGGATATCCGAAGTGGCTTGCCAGTTCCATGAGGGGCGCTCGGCCTATCATGGGGACGATCAACCCGTTGGAAGAGCGGTCTCCGTGCCGCATCCAGGCATCCACCGATTCCCGCAGGGCGTCCGCCGTTCGTCCCACCACGTCCGTTCCTCCGCCGCGGAATTCGAAATACAGTTCCGTCAAATCGTGGGGACGTTCCGCATTTTGCGGATAGTACGAGGGGTAATAATGCCCGGCCGCCCGGACCGCCGAAGGATAGGGCCGCCCCAAAGGCCCCCAATCGTCCTGCCAGGGACGCCGGACGAGGGCTTCTCGGATGAGGTCCGGCGTCAGGAGGCGCTTGTTCTGAAAGAAGTTAGAGTTGTATTTGCCGTCGCTGCCAACGTCCTTGGTGGACGCAACGGGTGTCGAATCGCCCCTGAAACGCGTGTTCGGAAAGGCGGCGTCATAGGGTGATTCGCCGACCATAAGATGAAGCGCGAAGGCGATCGGATCGACGCCCAAGGATTCGTAGAAGTTCCAAAGCAGGTCTTTGACCGATTCCAGCATGCTCTTCTTGTACTTATGGTGGGTCAGGTAAGTGGTATGGACGGGGATCGGAATTTTCTGTTCGGATAGGGACAAGAAATGACGGATGACGAACGGGGCGTAATAATACGCCAAATAGAGGTAATTCGCGAAGCGTTCGTCTAAGATCCTCCGGTAGGATTCCTGATCGGCGGGAAAGGTCACCGTATTTTTGAAGACCCAGAGGGGCGGCGACGAGGGAGTGAAACGGACGGAAATCATGCCGTCGCTCCTCTCCCCGAGTACCTCTCCTTCCCCGTAGTGGGCATGGATGACGAGTCTTTCGTGCTGCTCGTGAAAAGGATTCCAAATGACGGGCCGGCGCGGCGCCCGAGGGACGGGCATGCCTCCCGTTATCCTCGTATCCGGTGTGGATAGGAGTTTTAGATTTGCGGAGTCCTTTCCGGAATCGGGAAGGGTGATAAAGTTCGAAGCTCTTACGATCCGGTCGACGCTCTCGGGTAAAGCCACCTGGAGAGTCGAACAGGGCGGCGGTGCAACCCAACAATTCGGTCCCGGCGGCGCGATGGTCATGAGAAAACTTATCGGCAAAAAATGGGAACTGTTGTCGCCGCACTCGCGACCCGATCACGTATTTGCGGAATGGATATTTAAAAAGGGCCCTAGGAAGGATGTCTCAATCCCCAACCCGTCAGGAAATGCTCGAACGTCTTGAAAAGATCCCTGCGGAGTAATTTCTCCGCGTGGCCGGCCTCGGCCAGGGCCGGAGGGACGTCCTGCGTCATCGCGACTTCCAAGTCCGTCAAACGCTTCTCGCGCTCGAAGACCGGCGCCTCGGGATGGCGCTCGATCCATTCCACGTAGCGGCAGGCCATCGGGTACGTGATGGCGACGATCTCGCGGGCCTGTCTTAAGGCCCGTGCGCGCCGGTTGGACCCGCGGAGGTCGGCTTGGATCGTCTCGGCCAGCGCTTCCTGGACGTCGGCCGTCAGCCGCGTGAGGCGGGAGGCCACGAGTCGGTCCTTGGGCAGTTTCAGCGACATGGAAGCGACCGGCGCCCGCGTCTTCGACTTGAAAACCGAGACGGCGACGGAACGGTCCTGGGGATCGAAATCGATGCGGCCGTAGCTTTCCCGCGCGTCGCCTAAGAAGACGCGGACGCGTTCCCCGGTTTCGAAATCGCGCACCTCCGGCGACTCGCCGGGAAAAGGGCGGAGGAAGGCGATGGGAATCTCGGGGGCGATCGTGCGTACGGCGGAGGCGAAGAGGACGTCGGCCGTCCGGCCGGGGGAGAGGTCGTCGCCGACGGCGCCGAGAAGCGTCAGGGCCCCGTAACGGACGGGCAGAGACGGTTCGAAGCCCACCATCGGCTTGGAAGCGAAGCTCGAGTAGAAGAGGCCCGCGGGATTCAATCCCGCCAGGCGGTTTAAGTTCCAGATCTGGCCCGGCGGGGGCTCGCTCGCCGGGAATCTCACCCTTTCGACGTTCGAGGGAGGAGGTTTGTCGGAGACCGGGGCCCGTTCCGGCCATAGAAGCTGGTGGCGGGACTGGTCGAAGAGGGCGATGCCGGACGGGGAGGGTCTCTCCAGGCTGACGACGCTTCCGCGCTGGCGGGGGAATTCGGCCTTGAGAATCCTCTCCAGGGCCTCGCCTCCCGCCGCCTTTCCCAAGACCAGAAGTCGGCAGGGGACCTCCGTGGCCACCGCCCGCTCCATCTCCACGGCCTCCACCTGCAGCAGGCTCTTCACGCTGGGGCGAAGCGTCGGTTCCACGCGTCCGGCCAGGGCGCTGCGTTCCTCCAGGCTTAAACTGGTGAGGGCCAGCGGCCCCCGGGATTGGAGGTCCTGGGCGAGCGCCGTCTGTTCGCAAAGCGAAAGGACGTGGGCCAGGTCGTTGACCATATAAGACGCCATCCCGCTCTGCAGGGGGCCCAGACGGTCGGCGGCCAGTATCCAGCGTTCGAAGATCACCCCCTATTCTCTGCGGTGAACGGGAAAAGTTTCTTTGTTTCCGAGGATTAACCTTTTGATGGGGTGGGACGCCATTCGGGTCGAAACGGGAGCATAACGCCTCTTGGCATAGGGCTTGCTGCTTGATGCGTCATGGCAAACCTTTGGGCGGACTATTCCCTGGCCTTCACGTCGAAGGACAACGACGACGCCTGGCGTCTGGCCGAACAGGTGCAAAAGGAAGGAATCGATCCCCGCCACTTCGATGGCGGCGGCGTCCTTTTCGACCAGGAAAATCCCCCCGACGGCAAGATCACCGCGACCGAGCTCTATCGGGGCGCCAACGAGCTCTTGAACGACGGGATCAAGGGGCACCGCCAAAAGATGCTTCGCGCCCTGAAGGGCGCCGGACTGCCGGTGACGGGCCTCTTCTGGAACCACAAGGCCGACGTGGCGCAATCGATGGCGGATCGCCACAACACCGAAGCGACGCGGCTGATGCGGGCGGAAAAAAAGGACTGGGCCGGCATCGAAAAACATCTGATCGCGGTCACCCACTACCAACCCGACGACGCCGGCTCCTTCCTCAACCTGGGCGGCTTTCTTCTCATGCGCCAGGAGTATGCGAAGGCACTGGCGGCCTTTCAAGACGCCAAAACGGCGGTCGCCGCCGACCGTTACAAGAACCGCGCGCGCGAGGGCGAGATCCCGCTGTCCGTCGGCCTAGCCTCCTACGGGGCGGGCGATTTCAAGGGCGCACGCGCGGCCTACACCGAACATTTGGAGAACGATCCCCGTGACGCGGGCGTCCTGCGCCTCCGCCTTGAGGCCGACGGGAAATACCTGGAAACGCTGACCGATCCCAACGAGAGGGGCGTCGTGGAGGGTGAGATGGTGCGGGACCGGGCCCTGTCCCTGGCGCTGACCGCCGATGAGGAAAAGGCCCGTCTCGACCAGATCGAGAAGGCGTTGAGCTCGCAGCACGGGCTTTCGGCCGACGAGAAAAAGGACAAGATGGCGGCCGTCGCGGCGCTGGCCGCGGATTATCTGCATCAGGGTGGGACCTCTTTCGAGATAGGCTCCGACGAGGAGATCGTCCGCAGCCGCTTGAACGGCTTGTCGTCCCAGGCCTTCGGCATCCTCGCGCGCTTCGCCGACGCGGACGGCGACCCGGACGTTCGAAAGAGCACGGATCTCTACCGCGGCTACGCGCTGATGGCCGAGGGCAAGGTGGACGAGGCGGTCACGATATTCAAATCCATCCGGACGGGATTTCCCGAAATCGACGCCATGCTCCGCAAGATGGACGACGACGCCTTGCGCGCCGCGAATCTCGCGGGCGTCGACGTTTGGAAGGTCTACGTGGAGGAGGGAGGCCGGATCGGCCACGGCAAGGCGGACGAGAGGCTCAGCATGGTGATGGAGTTTTGCACCGGCGACTGGGACGGCACCAAGACCCACGGCAGGATCGACGATGTCGTCCGGCTCGAAAACCGCCTCATCGCCCAGGTGGAATCCCGTTTGAACGCCGAGAGCGCCCTGACGATCAAGCAGGCCTTGGGCCAGATCGCCGAAGACGATAAAATGCCGGAGGACCTGCGCTCGCGCGCCGCTTCGATCCTTAAGAAAGGCATGCACGGGGGAGCCAACGGAGAGGGCGACACGCTGGGTCCGATGGTCGATTACCTCGAAAAGCTTCCGCCCGATGCCTATCTGGCCGACCGCCTGCTGCACGAGGCCTTCGTCATGGAATCGCGCGAAGGCGCCGCCGAGACGCCGTTCGCCGCCTATCAGTTGGTCGCCGCCATTTCCCCCGAAGAGGACATCAAGAAGCGGGCGACGGACGAGATGAACGCCCTGCAGAAGGGCGGCGGTTTCGGTCGTTCCTTCCTCAAGGCCGTTTACGCCACCGGCACGACGGGCCTGCTCGTCGACGCCGCCATCATGTTCGCCTCCGCGGGCCTGGGCAATCTGGCCAAGCTGCGCATGTTGGGCTATTTGGAAAAGGCCGGCGTGACGGGCTACCGCGCCGTCGCCGTCGGACGCCTGACGAAATATGCCGTAACCGCGACGGCCATGTTCGTCGGCAACACCGGCAAGGCGGCGATGACCCAGGACGCCGAAAAGGTCTTTTCCCCGGATCACCTGGTCAAGAGCTACGCCTCCACCCTCATCATGGTCGGCCTCTCCGAGCCCGTCTCGGAGTTCGCGAGCGCCTACGGCACCCGCGCGGCGAAGGCCCTCGGTTTGATCGCAAAGGGTGGGGAGGAACTTTCCTTCGGCGGGAAACTCTTCGTCCGGACGCTGAACCACGCGGCAGGATTGAGCGGCATGATGGCCGCGAGCTATGTGTCCCCGCGGGCCATGAACGGCTTGAGCCGGCTGGTCGGTTGGAAGGAAGAGGCGATCCGTCCGTTCAGCGAAACCTCGGCGCACGACGTCTACAACTACGTGCTCTTCTCCGCCGCGGGCCGCGTGACCGAGGGGATCTTTGGGAAAGGGTATGTCGATTACACGGGCAAGGTGCACAGTGAAATCGCCCTGCGCGAGGCGCGGTTGAAATCGAAACCCTTGGCGGAGCGCTGGGTGAAGGCGACCTTCGGCGAAAAAATTTCGGAGATGACGGCCGGCCGCAAAAAGGCCCTGGTCGACCGGCGCGTGGATTACCTGGTCTCCGCCTCCTTCCGGCCGGGCTTTTCGGGCTCCGTGCTGGTCAAACATTTGGAGAAGGGGCGATTCGAGCAGGCCGACCGGTACTTGGACGGCTTCGGTCTCTCGCCGCTCTTCTCGTCCCACGAGACCTTGGGGATCTCCCCGCCCAAGGCCGAGACGGCGGAACCCGCCGCGATCGCCGGCGCGCCTCGATCGTCCGTTCCCGAGTGGGCGAGGGCGGAATTGGCGAAGGCCGGCCATCTTTTCATCAACGGCAAGTGGACGACGGTCGATTCCATTCAAGGGGACACGGTTCACTACACCGAACGTACGATGGTGAACGGATTAAGCCGCGCCGTCCCTCGAACCGTTGCGATCACGGACGCGCTCATCGCGGAGAACTTCGGGGAGCTGTCCATCGGCCAGATCCGCCCGACGGAGAACGGCCTTTCGCCCGTGCGCCTGAAGTCGGCCAAGGACTATTTGGACGAGCCGGTGTCGGTGAAGGCGGTGACGTTGCCCGACGGTTCGGTTGCGTATTACGCCCTCGACGGCCACCACCGCCTGGCGGCCTCGCTGGCGGCGGGACGAACGTCCGTCCGCGTGACGTTCGTGGAATATTCCTCGGATGCGATCGCACAAAAAATCGAACGCCCCTCGAACCCGAATTATCCGGTTCCCGAAACCGTGGCTGGCCTTCGCGTAAACCCCTTGAGGGCCGACGATCATCAGGGCGGATTGCTGGCCGACGAAGATTTTATCGACGCCGACCGGCCGGTTCGAGGCGAACAGGCCAAGGCCGCCGACACGAAGGTCTATCGGAAGGCGGCGCGGCGCGCCGTGAAGGCGGACGACCAGGTCCTGGGCGAGGCGGACACCCAGCCGGGAACTCTCCCGGAAGGCGGGCCGGAGAAGGGGCCCAAAGGACCGAAAGCCCTTCAAGGACCCGTCGGCGACGAAGCGCCTCTCCCGAACGATGTGACCTACGTGGCCGGCGACTACGGAAACATCAATGCCGGCGCCAAGGCCTTCCGGGCCTGGGAGTTCGCGGACGCCGCCACGCGCGGGCGCGAGGACGTCAGCTTCTACGACGGCGGCCGGATCGTCGTGAACGGCGATGCGAAAGCCCGCGACGCCCTGGTCAACGATCTGTATCTCCAGGCGGTGATGGAGGACTTGAAGATCGAGGAGGTGGCCGGAGAGCCTTATCGCTACCGCCTGACCGACGCGCGCGGGAGTTCCTTCGAGCTGCAGGTGGATGTGGATACATTATGATTCGTTAATTTAAGACAACTTTCACCTTGGAAAAACCGATAGGATGCCGAGACTTCCGGAGGTTCCTTTCATGACGACCCCCATCGTTCCCTTGGGCTACATCGCTCCGTCCGCGTGGCCCGCCTCCGCCATGTCACTCACGTCCGGCCTGGCCGCGTTGGAGGCGCACGTCCCCGAATCCAATTCTCTGTACGAGTACGTTGCCTGGAAGGTCTTCGAGACGGCGAAACTAAAGCCGGAAACTGGGTCGCTGGACAGGTTGATGGCCTTATTCTCTCGCCCTCACTCTTTGAATGATTTGGCCGATTTCGCCGAATCGGCGCGCCTTCGATTGACGCCCTCGTTCACCGACGCCTGCCGTTTGGGAGACGGTTTCGTCCGCGAAACCTTCGAGGAGGCCCTCGCGCGTCCGGAGATGAGGGGGCTCGTGCGCTCGGCCTTATCCCGGATCGCCGCGGGCCGTCTGCCCGATTTGATGACGCATCGGCTTTTCCACGTCCTCTTAAGCGACGATCACGAGTACAAGACGGCCGAGTTCCTCCATTTCTCCTGGGATCAAAAGACGACCTCCGTTCAGTCCGCGTGCGTTCCCCATCCGGAGGTGAAGCGCACGATTGCAGCGGTGGAGGAGGTCGTCGCCTATTCGGCGAAGGGCGATGACGTGGAGCGTTGGAAGGTTTGGAAGAAAGGCTTGAAGAAGGACGAGAGGCAATTCGTCGCCGATCTCAAGGCTTCCTTGTCCTCTCTGATCCCGGGCCTGAATCTTGTCTTAAAGGGACCGGAAGAGATGAAACGGCTGGCGGAGGCGGCCCAGGCATCCGGTCTTTCGAGGCGGCACCCGGCGGAGCCGTCCGAGAACATCGTCGCCGACTATTTGTTGCCGGAGGAGAACGGTGGGCGTCCGGCCATTGTCCTGCTCTGGCCCGCTCCCTCGCGGCTGGTGTTGGAGGCCCGCGCCTGGCATGAGGCGACACACTTGAGACAGGCCCTGACCTTCGGCGGGGATTGGGTCCACCGGAACCTTTTGATCGCTGAGATGTGGGCCTATGGTGCCGAGACGCGGCATCGCCTGGACTGCGGGGACACGAGCCTTTACGTCCAAATCATGGGTTACAGCCCCTTCGGCTACGGTCTGGCGCTTCGGAATTTCACCGAGCACATGAACCTCCGGCAGGCAGCCCCTTTTTAAATTGAGGGTTTTCGGTTTTGTTTCGAGACCGAAACACATGGGGGCCCTCCCACCATCCTTTACGGGCATTGCTTAAAGTTAACGTAAATAATTGAATAAAATCAAATAATTGCGATACATCTTGAGGGCGTTTTTGGCATCCGCCTTGCTCTTTAGGAAAGTCATGAACGACTTTCTGAAGACGTCCTTGAGCGTTGATGCTCAGCCCGCTTGGTTCGACTGGGATTTTTCCACCCCGGGCGGGTCTTGCCGGAAGAACCCGGACGGCACCGTCGACGACAACGCTTCGAACGTCGTCTTTCCCTTTCCGAAGACCAATTCCGAGGATCAGAGGTTCTGCTCGTTGTACCGCCCGAACGCGTCGTCGCCTCTTATCCAGAGGACCACCCGGAAAAGCGTTTGCCTCGAGGATGCCGCCAAGGCGGAGAGAAGCGCGCAGGTGTCCAAGGATCCCTTGACCGCCCTGGCCTATTACCAAACGGCCCTGGAGAATTTCCAAGAAGCCGGAGAGGTGGACGGGATCCGGCGTGTCCTGACGCAGATGCGTACGACCTACGAGACGATGAAGAACGAGCTCGGCGTCGAAAAAACCAAGGGGGATCTCGCATTTCTGGACGGGAAGTTGGATGACGCCCTGGCCGCTTACCGCGCCGTGGAAAAGGTCCTGCTCGACCACAACGACGAGCTTCCCAAGGACACGCGCGACGCCGTCCTCCTGGAAATGAACGTCAAGATCTCCATGACCGTCCAAGCCAAGGCGACCCTCCTGCGTCGCGATGCCGCCGAGACTTACCGCAAGGCCACCCAGAACCACGATACGGAGCTCCAGCACGATGCGATCGTGAAATGGCGGGACGCCATCGACCTGATGAAGGAGGCCCTCTACCGTACGCCGTCTAAGCCGCTGACGGACGGTACGCTCTCGCTGATCATCGAGGCCCGCGCCGCGGCCCTGGCTACAAAGACGGCCCTGGACCTGGAAGTCCTCATGCTCAAGGGGAAGGGAGACCGCTGCCATTCCAACTGCCATGAGGGCAATTCCGCGATGAAGCTCGACGAGGATCCGCAATTCGCGCGCCTCGTGGACGACAAGCCCTCACCGACGCCGGGCGGATTTCGGGAACTTCAAACCCAACAGGCCTTGGCTGAATTCAAAACCTTCACCTCTCCTTCGGACGAGCCCAAGGTGGACCCCGACCAGATCTCGATCGATTTCAAAAAAGGGCTGGCCTCCGACCTGAAAATCAAGACGGACGCCTTCCTGGAAGACATCCCGGCGGTGGTCGCCGCCGGATTGGGCGAGCCCGCGAACGTGGACGAGCGGATCTACAAGGCCAAGATCCTCGCGGAGGCCTACGTCTTGGTCGACGACATTTCCAAGGCGCGCGGCGTTTACGAGAAGTTGATCGAGGAACTCGGCAAGATTCAGGAGGAGGAGAAAGATCCCTTCGAGAAGAAGACGGTGACTCTGAAGCTCGTCGAAGCGAAGCACCAGCTGGCCTCTCTCTATTTGCACGAATACCAGACGGGGAAGGGGAGCGACCGTATCGCCGATCCGTCCCTGACCTCCAAGGCTGCGAACATTCTGGACGAATGCATGAAGGCCTTGAACGCCTTCGATCCGTCCGGGAACGATGACGTCTCCACGAAGGCTTTGCAGCGCACGCGCGCCTTTCTCCGCGTCCAGGGGGATTTGATGCGCGCCGAGATCTCCTACGCCTCGGCCAAGACCGTGGACGACCTGAAATTCGCAGAAGCCATTTTGGAAAACTCCCTCTTCGCGGAAGACGTCTACCTGGCCAACGTCGAGAAGCTTCCCCCGAACGATCCCTTGAGGCTCACCTTCGCCAAGGCCCACGAGCGCTTGGCCCAGCTCTACTACATCCACGACCCCAAGCGCGGCGACGCCTACGTCGAGCTCCTCCTTTCTTCCCGATCGGCGGACAAGGATCTGTGCTCGAGAATACGGCTGGTCAAGGGCATGAGCCGCCTGACCACC
>DASUFF010000095.1:0-46819 GCA_036274695.1 bacterium
CGGTCCGCAAGGGAGACTGGCTCATCTTCCCTTCGTATCTCTCCTACGGAACGACGCTCGGCCTGCTCTTTTACGACCTGACCCAAGACCGCTTCTTCGCGCCCACCTTCGTCACGGAATCCCTGCCCGAGGCGTTCAAAAAGGCGGCTGGGCGCCTCGAATCGGTTCAACCCACCGCCTCGGAAAACCAGCTTTTTCTAATCGCCTCGGTGAAGGACGGTCCGACCTTAGCCGCCCCCCTCGATGCCCGACTCCCCGCCGCGCCCAAAGCGCCGTGAAGAACCAATAACAGCCGCAACATTCGCCTCCATCCGCCGAAGATATAAGAGTTTTCTAAGCGAATCAGGGGCTTGCTTCTGTGGATAACTTTGTGCAGGTTCCTCCGACTTTCGCCTGGACGCAACATGACCATATATGGTAACTAATCGTCAATTCCAACTATTTGATTTATTTAGTCTTTTTACCCGAGCCCGGGGAGGTTTCCGATGAGGATTAAACGGCTCGAATTAACCGGCTTCAAGTCCTTCGTCGATCCCACCGTCATCGACTTCGACGCCCCTGTCATCGGCGTGGTAGGCCCCAACGGCTGCGGCAAGTCCAACGTCGTCGACGCCATCCGCTGGGTCTTGGGCGAGATGAGCGCCAAGAGCCTCCGCGGCAAGTCGATGGAGGACGTGATCTTCAACGGGTCCGACAAGCGCCCCGCCTTCGGCATGGCCGAGGTCTCGCTCACCTTCTCCACCGAGGACGGCATCGCCCCCGCGGAATACGCCGGCTTTACCGAGATCACCGTCACCCGCCGCCTCTACCGCTCGGGCGAGAGCGAATACCTGATCAACAAGGTCCCCGGCCGCCTGCGCGACGTCGTGGACCTCTTCCTGGGCACCGGCATCGGGCACAAGGCCTATTCCATCATCGAGCAGGGCAAGATCGATTTCGTCATCAACGCCAAGCCGGAGGAGCGGCGCCTGCTTCTGGAAGAAGCCGCAGGCGTCTCGAAATTCAAGGCTCGCAAAGAAGCGGCCCTGCGCAAGATGGAAGCCACCGAGCAGAACCTGGCGCGGCTTCGGGACATCCTCCACGAGGTCACGCGCCAGATCAATTCGCTCGACCGTCAGGTCAAGAAGGCCGAGCGCTACAAGGTCTTGAAGAACGAGGTCCGCGAGCTCGAATTGCTCTTCTCCTCCTTGAACTATACCGAGCTCAACCAGGAGATTTCGGAGCTGAAGGCCCTGCTGGACGATTGGACGACGCGCGAGACGGCCTCGACCGGCGAGCTCTCCACGCTGGAGACCGACTTGGAGCGCGGCCGCCTGGAATTGACCGAGAGGGATCGAGACCACAACCTCCTCCAGGAACGCTCCTTCGAGGTCACCAGCCGCCTGCGCCTCTTGGAGGCGGAAGACGGGTTCAAGAAGAAAGAACTCCAATCTTTGGACCAGCTGACGGAACAGGCCCACCGCGAGATCATCGAGTTCAAGGGACGCTTGGAAACCTTAGGACGCGAGAAAGAAGCTCAGCGCAGCAAACAACTGAGCCTTGAGCTCGATTTCGGCGGCTCGTCCACCACCTTGGAGACCGCAGAGCAGGAATGGAAGACGGCGGAGTCTTCCCGCGAGGAAACCATGCACGCCATCGCCCTCTTGAAAGAGGAGCGGCACCACGCCTCCGCGGAATTGCAGCGCCTGGACGCGGAGAAGCGCCTCTATGAAGAGCGACAGGTGGCGCTAAAGGGCGAAGTGGCCAAGAACGAGGTCGAGATCCGCGAGGAAGACCGCCGCCTCGAGGAACAACGCACGCGCCTGCAAGAAAAGGCACGCGCCCTCCAAGAACTGACCGAAAGCTGCCGCGCCCTCGACCGCGACATCGAGGCCCGCCGCGCCGAGGTCGCCGAGAAGCAGGGCCGCAAGGAGACGCTGGCGCAGGAGTTGAAGGTCCGGCAGGAGGAATTGGTCGTCAAGCGTTCGCGCCTCAAGTCGCTGTGGGACTTGGAGCGCAATTTCGAAGGCTACGAAGAAGGCGTCCGGGCCATCCTTCAGAAAAAGAAGGACGAGAGGGACGCCGACGGCGTCTTCGGCGTCGTCGCCGATTTCATCGAGACGGCCCCGCAATACGAGATGGCGGTCAGCGCCGCCCTGGGCGAGCGCCTGGAATACGTGATCGTCGAAGGGCACGAACAGGGCATCGAGGCCATCAATTTCCTAAAAAGCCAAAGCACGGGGCGTTCCAGTTTCATCCCGATGGAAGTCCGTGACTACACCTCCTCCGTCGACGTCCCGTCCGAGCAAGGCGGCGTCATCGGCCCCCTGCTCGACCACGTGCGCATCAAGCACGGCTACGACCGCATCGGTCAGTTCCTTCTGGGCGACATCGTCCTCGTCAATTCCCTAAGCGACGCGTTGGGCATCTGGCGCGCGAACGGCCATAAGAAGACCTTGGTCACGCTGGAGGGCGAGGTGGTGGATCCCTCGGGCGTGGTGAGCGGCGGCGCCGCCGGCATCCGCGGTAAACTCCTCCTGGAGAAGAAGCGCGAGATCAAGGAGCTGAAGTCCCTCTGCGCGGAGATGGAGGAGGAGATCGGGCTGAAGGAAGACACCCTCTCGCAATTGGAAGGAAGCCTCTCCGAATTGACCCTCGACCTGGAGAACCTCTCGCGCCGGGCCCATGAAGACGAGATCAAGCGCATGGGCATGGGCCAGGAAGTGCAGCATCTGGAAGAGGAATACCGCCGTGTGGAAGAAGCCCGCTCCAAGATCGCGCGCGAGGCCGGGGAAGTCGTCGCCGAGCTGGAGAAGGCCAACGCCTCCTTGGCCGAAGGCGAGGCGCGCCGCATGACGGCGCTCCAATCCTTGACCGGCGCCGAAACGAAGATCGCTTCGAAAGAGGCCGAGTCCTTGGAAGTCCAGATCCGGGCCCGCCACATGCACGAGAAATTGACCAACCTCCGTGTCGAGGCGGCGGCCCTTTCCGAACGCCGCTCCTTGATCGAGCGCGAAGGCGAACGCCTGGTCAAGATCGAGGACGATATCCGACGGCAGATCGAGCAGAAAATGGCGGCGATCACCGACGCCCATCAGAAGATCGCCTCGATCCGCTCGAGCCTGGAGGGATCCGTCGCGGAGACGCAGACCCTGAAGGAATCGGCCAACGAGCTGGCCATGGCCCAGGAGGAGTCGCGGCGGGAATTCGAAGCACTTGCGGCCGTCCTAAAGGACAGGGAAGCCCGCATTCGGGACCTGCGCAAGGAAAACGACCTGGCCAAGAGCCACACCGGCGACCTGCGCGTCACCCTGTCCCGCTGCGAGACCGAGATCCAACACCTCGAGCAGAAGATTTTGGAAAAATATTCGGTGAACCTCGCGGAAGCGGCGCCTACGTTTTTACCTCCGCCTCCGGCGGAAGGGGAAGCATCCGCGTTCCATCGCGAAGAAGAGGAAGCGAGACTCAACGAGCTCAAATCCAAATTGGAAGGTATGGGCGACGTGAACCTGGGATCCATCCCGGAATACGAGGAGCTCAAAGGCCGCCAGGAGTTCCTGACCCGGCAGGTGACGGACCTGGAAGAATCCATCGCCGCCCTCAAGCGCGCCATCCACCGTATCAATCAGACCACCAAGCAGCGATTCGAAGCCACCTTCGAAATGGTGAATGAGCGCTTCAAGGCCCTCTTCCCGCGCCTCTTCAGCGGCGGACGCGCCGAGATGAGGTTGCAGGAAGGCGAGGACGGGCAAGGCCTCCTGAACGCCGGCGTCGAGCTCCTGGTCCAGCCCCCGGGCAAGAAACTCTCCCATATCGGACTGCTCTCCGGCGGCGAGAAGGCGCTCTCGGCCGTGGCCTTCGTCTTCTCCATCTTCCTGGTCAAGCCTTCGCCCTTCTGCATCTTGGACGAAGTGGACGCGCCCTTGGACGACCTGAACACCCAGCGCTTCCACAACCTCCTCCAGGAGATGACGCCGCGCACGCAATTCATCTTGATCACCCACAACCGCCGCACCATGGAGAAGGCCGACCTTCTCTACGGCGTCACGATGCAGGAAGCCGGCGTCTCCAAGCTCGTCTCGGTCCGCATGAACGAAGCCATGAAACTCGCGAGCTAGTGTGTTACGATTGTGTAACGCATGGGCTCTTCCTTCTCCGCGCTCGCCTTTTTGGGGGCGATGGCGATCTTCATGTACGGCATCCGCCTCTCGCGGATGGGCGTACAGCTCGCCGCCGGAGACCGGCTCAAGCCCCTCATCTCCTCGCTCACCGATAACCGCTTTTCCGCCCTCGTCATCGGCATCCTAACCACCCTGATCCTGCAAAGCTCGACGGCCACCACCGTCATGCTGGTCAGCTTTGCCTCCACGGGAGCGATCACGCTGGCCCAGGCGATGGGCGTGATCTTGGGAGCCGACATCGGCACGACCTTCGTCGTCCTCCTCTTCTCCATCCGCAACATCGCCGACTACGCCTTGATCCTGCTTGTCGTCGGCGTGGTCCTGGACTTCGTCTCCAGCCGCAAGAAAACGCGCTACCTCAGCATGATCATCCTTGGTTTCGGCTTCGTCTTCTTCGGTATGAACCTGATGGTGCAAACCACCGCGCCCTTGAACGGCAACCACCTGCTCTCGGAAATCTTTCAGGCCATGAGCGAAAACCCCCTCTATGCCTTCTTCGCCGCGATCGTCTTCACGGCCTTGGTCCAGAACAGCGCCACCACCATGGGCATCACCATCGCCCTCGCCTTCTCCGGCCTGCTCACGTTCCCGCAGACCGTCCCCATCGTCCTGGGGGCCAACGTGGGCACCTGCGGCGGCTCTCTCCTCTATAGCATCGGCCACGGAACGGCGGCCAAGCGGGTGGCCCTGGCCCATTTGCTCTTCAAGGTTCTCGGCGCCGTCGTCGCCCTGATCTTCCTGGACCATTTCTCGGACCTGATCCTCTGGATCACGGGCCTGTTCGCCGGGCTGACGGCCAGCGTCGCCGCGCAGGTGGCCGCCGCCCACGTCGTCTTCAACATCGCCATTTCGGTGCTCTTCCTGCCGTTCGAGACGCCCGGAGCCTGGCTGATCCGGAAAATGGTCCCCGAACCCTTCCACACGCAGGACAAGCCCTTCGGTCCGAAATACCTTGACGAAAAATCCCTGGAAACGCCGGTGCTCGCCTTCGCAAACGGGCGTCGCGAGCTCCTAAGGATGGCGGAGATCGCCTCCGAAATGTTCGAAAAGACCATCGCCGTTTTCGCGCGGAACGACCGGGAGCTCATGAGCTACATCGAGGAGCAGGACGACAAGGTCGACATTCTGGACCGGTCGATCAAGTTCTATCTCGCCAAAATCTCGCAAGAAACGCTCACCTCGGACCAGGCGAGGATGCAGCTCAACTTGGTGGGCATGACGAGCGACCTGGAGGAGATCTGCGACATCATCAACAAGAACGTGTTGGAATTGGCCGAAAAGAAGATCCAAAAGGACCGCGAGTTTTCAAAGGAGGGCTGGGAGGAGATCCGCGAATTCCACGCCAAGGTTCTGGAGAACTTCCACCTGGCCCTGGCCTACCTGGCCGCCGAGGACGGGATCATCGCGCGCAAGATGGCGCGGCACGAAAGGCACTTGGCGGTGTTAGAGGACAAGTACCGCGAGGCGCACCTTTTGAGGCTTCATAAAGGCCTGAAAGAGACCATCGAGACCAGTTCGATCCATCTGGACCTTCTGGCCAACTTTCGCCGGATCAACACGAAGCTGACAGCCATCGTCAAGGCGGCGCTTCCCAAGAAGGAAAATTCCCGTTAAAAGAGTCGTGTGAAAGCCGACATCCTCAGGGCCCTCGAGACCTCCGTCCTCGGCCAATCCTTGAACGTCTTCGACGAGGCCGTCTCCACCAACGAACTCGCACGCCAACGGGCCCGCGCCGGCGGCGGGGAAGGCGAAACTTTTCTCGCCCTGAAACAAACGGGCGGGCGCGGGCGGCTGGGACGGAGCTGGGAGTCGCCGGCCGGCAAGAATCTTCTCCTGTCCGTCATCTTAAAACCTTCCTGCTCGCTCGCGGACGCGTCTTTGCTGACGCTGGTCGCCGGAGCGGCGGCCTTCGACCTCCTGTCCTCGTACCTGGCGGAATCGCCAGCATCCCCGGGATTCAAAGACCTGACGATCAAATGGCCGAACGACGTCTACTGGAAGGACCGTAAAGTGGCGGGCATCCTTTCGGAGATGGAATCCGAGGGGGATTCGATCCGGTACGTCGTCTGCGGCGTGGGCGCGAACGTCAACGCCGTGGAGGCCGACTTCTCTCCGGAGATACGGGACAAAGCGGCTTCGCTGAAAACCATTCTGGGGCGCGAAACCCCGCTCGCGGAGGCGGCCGCCCGCTTCCTCAACTTCCTGGAGAAGCGGTACCAGACGTTTTTGAAAAGGGGGTCCTCCGATCTCATCCGGTTTTGCGACGAACGTTCCTATCTCAAAGGACGCAAGATTCTCTTCGAGGCCCCGGAGGGAAAACTGACGGGAACCGCGCTCTCACTTTCGCCCCAGGGACACCTGCTGGTTCGCAACCGTGACGGATCGGTCATCCCCCTCTCCTCAGGGGAGGTCACCATCAAGGACATTCTATGAGACGGACCTTGCTCGCTATCGACGTCGGCAACACCAACACCGTGCTGGGATTTTTTCGCGGCCCGCAGCTCGTGCGTACCTGGCGCGTCATTTCCGTTCCCGGCGTCCTTTTGAAGCTCAAACTGCCCGAAACGAACGCCGTCATCGTATCCAGCGTCGTCCCCCGCCTGAAGGCGGCCCTGGAAACTCTGGCGCACCGCGCGTCGGGAAAATCCGCCGTTTTCGTAACGCCGTCGCTCAAAATGCCCGTCCGGGTGACACTTAAGAATCCCAAACAGGTGGGGCAGGACCGCATCGTCAACGCCGTCGCCGCCTACGATCGCTGGAAGCGCGGCTTGATCATCGTCGACCTGGGGACGGCGACGACCTGCGACGTGGTGACGCCCAAGGGCGAATACATCGGCGGGACGATCTCGCCGGGCATCGGCATCGCCAACGCGGCCCTGCATGAAAAGACCGCTTTGCTTCCGCTCGTCCCCGTCGCACGTCCTCCGCGGGCGGTCGGGCGCAATACGGTCGAAGCCATCCGCTCGGGAGTCTTCTACGGCTATGTCGGATTGATCGACGGGTTGGTGGAACGCATCAAGAAAGAGCTCCCATTTCCCGTCAAAGTGATCTCCACCGGCGGCCTCTCCGCCTTAGTTGGCCGCGCTTCGAGGGCGATCGACGTCGTCGACCCGGATCTCACCTTAAAAGGCCTTCAAAAACTGGATGATTGGAATCATCGCGTCTAATAAAATAGACAGGTATTCTTCTTATCTGCGCAATCCCCCCTCGTCCCTCCCCCGATAATTTTCCTATTCTGTGAAGGAGGTCCCATGTCCCGTTCTTTTCGAAAAGCCATCGCCCGCTTTCTGCCGGCCCTGCCTGTCGTCGCCCTGGGGATCTGGGGCGCCGGGGGATGCGGGGGAGAGGCGGCCCCCATCGATAGGATCGTCTTCGAATCGGCGGGCGCCTTGGACGGAAGCGATGCGGCCAACGTCAACGAAACCGGCAATATCTGGATCATGAACGCCGATGGAACCGAACGCATGCCCCTGACCTTCCTCACGGCGGACGGGGCGGACTCGACCGGCGCCGTTTGGTCGCCGGACGGTAAAAAAATTCTCTTTTCCTCCAACCGCGCCTTGGATGGGAGCGACGCGGCCAACGTCAACGAGACCTCGAACGTGTGGATCATGAGCGCGGACGGCGGCGATGCGAAGCCCTTGACCCAGTTGACCGCCGCGGACACGTTCACCTTCGCCTCCAATTGGTCCCCGGACGGGAAGCAGGTCCTCTTCACCTCCTTCCGCGCCCTGGACGGTAGCGACGCGGCCATTGCGGCGGGCAATATTTGGATCATGGATGCGGACGGATCCGATCAGAGACCCTTGACCGAGCTGACGGCGGACAAAGTCGCCGGCTCTGTCCCCACTTGGTCTCCCGACGGCGCGAAGATCGTCTTTTCGTCGACCTCGGCCCTAGACGGAAGCGACGCCCTGAACGGAGAGGACTCCAGCCCGTTCGGAGTCGGAAACCTCTGGGTCGTGAACGCGGACGGCTCGGACCGCCATCCTCTGACGGGTCTGACCGTCGGAGGCTTTTCCACGCACTTCTTTCACTCCTGGTCGCCCGACGGCTCCAAGATCGTCTTCCATTCCACCCGGAACCTGGACGGCAGCGACAGCGAGAACCCGGGCTTTTCCGAAAACATTTGGGTGATGAACGCGGACGGTTCCGACCCCGTCCCTCTGACGAATTACACCGCCTCCGGCTCGATCAATGGGCCCCGTTTTTCGCCGGACGGAACGAAGATCGCCTTTAACTCCACTTACGACTTGAGCGGCTCGGACGCCTCCAGTCCGAACTCCGACTACAATCTTTGGGTGATGAACGCCGACGGCTCCGATCGAAGGCCTCTCTCCCGTCTGACGGTCGAAGGCGGGCTGGGCAGTTTCCGCGATTGGTCTCCGGACTCGACCCGCATCCTCTTCGTATCGTTAGGGCTCCTGGACGGCAGCGACGCCGTGTTTCCCGAGTCTTTGTACAACCTCTGGGTCGCGGACGTCGCCGACGGCTCCCTCGTCCCTTTGACCGAGTTCACGGACGTCAAGGCCGACAACTTTTCGGGGGATTGGCTTCCGTTTTAAGGGGGGAAGGTTCCTCGAACCATGTGAAGGGCGTACGGCAACGTCGCCCGAGCCAGCGCTTCGGTGGCGGTGCGCGGCACCATCGACGGCATATTGGTCACGCCGTAGTGAAGAACGCCGTACTTGAGAAAAATCGGCTTCTTGATCGTCGTCGGCCGGATCGTCTCGATGCAGCCGCCCTGGTCGATGGCGACGTCCACGATGACCGATCCCTTCTCCATCGTCGAAACCATCTTCTTCGTGACGATCCTCGGCGCGTGCCGTCCCGCGACGAGCACCGCGCCGATGAGCAAGTCCGTCCTCTTGAGGATTTCGGGCAACTCCGCAGGATCGCTCATCGGCTGGAACCTTTCCGCAAACTGCGCCGAGAGCTGCGAGAGCTTCTCCAGGTTCTTGTCGAAAACGGTCACGGTCGCCCCAAGACCGTGAGCGACACGCAGGGCGTTTCTTCCGACATGGCCTGCGCCCAGGATGGTGACGTGGCCGGTCCCTCCAGATCCGATCGCCGGGAGCAAGTTCCCCTTCCCACCCAAATCCCGACGCAGGTAATTCGCTCCGATAAGGGCGGCGAGGCAGCCGGCTATGTCGCTCATCGGCGCTAAGATGGGAAAGGAGCCCGATTCATCTCGAATCATCTCGTAGGGAATGGCCCTCACCTTCTTCTGTTTGAGCGCACGCTCCAACTTGGGAAAGGCCGCAAGATGAAGGAAGGTGAAAAGGATCAGGCCCTCCCGAAAGAAGCGGAACTCTGAGGATTGGGGCTCCTTGACCTTCAGGACTAAGTCCGCCTGCCAAACCTGCTTGGCAGTCGCTTTAAGAACGGCGCCCACCTTCGCGTAATCGACATCGGCGTAACCTGCGTTCCGCCCCGCGCCGCGTTCGATCCAAACCTGCGCCCCCGCCTCGATCAAACGGCGGATGCCGGAGGGAGGCATCGCAACGCGATTCTCAAAAGGCTTCACTTCTCGGGGGATGCCGATCAGCACACAAAGAGTGTGCCACAGCTTCAGGTGATTTGGAACAGCACCTGATTGACGCTGCCCATCTTGTAACCGGCGAGGTCGAGGGCGCTGTAGAGGAATCCGTTTTCGCGACAGAGGCGGTCGACGCGAGAACGTGTGTCCGGATCCAGAAAACGTTCGAATTCCTCGGAACCGACCTCGATGCGCGCGATCGGCTCGTGGAAACGCACGCGGACGGTCCGGAACCCCATGCCGACCAGGGCGCTTTCGATCCGGTCGATGCGTCCGAGCCGCTCTTCCGTCACCTCCGTGCCCGGCGGGAAGCGCGACGAGAGACAGGCAAGCGCCGGTTTGTTCCAGGTGGAGAGCCCCAACGACTTCGAAAGCTCGCGAATCTCCGCTTTGGTGAGCCCCGCTTCCACCAAGGGACTGCGGACCCCGTTTTCGTCGGCCGCTTTCAGGCCCGGACGGTAGTCGCCCAAGTCGTCGACGTTCACGCCGTTGAGCAGCCAGCGGTATCCCCACTCGCGCGCCTTCGACGCCATCGTTTCGTAGAGCTCGGTCTTGCAGAAATAGCAGCGGTCGCCCCGGTTCGCCCGGTACTCGGGACGATCCAGCTCTTCGGTCCTCAAGATCTCATGCTCGATGCCGATCTCGCGGGCGAGCCGTTGGGTCTCTTCCAGTTCATAAGTGGGATAAGAAGGCGAAATCGCGGTGACGGCTTTGACGCGTTTTCCGAGCCGGTCAAAGGCGACCTTCGCTAAGAAGACCGAGTCCACCCCTCCCGAGTAGGCTATAAGCGCGTTTTCGAGCCCCCCCAGGAGAGTGCCCAACCGTTCGAGCTTGTCCGTCATGACGCAAAACTGGTGTTATTCGGCCCTCAAGTCAAGCGGTTCGCGTTTGGAAAATGTCAAGAAAAAGTGACCCGGGAGTCCTTGACAGTCTATTTTCTTTCGACTAGTTAACGCCAGGTTACAGCGAAAAACATGTTTCATTTTGTTTTTGGTCTTCCGGCGGATTCTGTCGATTCTCCGGAAGGTCGGAAGGGGGAGTTATGTTACGAGAAGTCATCGAAGACGCGATCGCGAGGGGCGAGAGGCTCAAGAAGGACATCGTCGGCCAGATCCTGAAATCCTCGACGCTGAACGATCTCATCCACAACCGGAAGTTCACGGAGACGATCGCGCGCGTGATCCAGACCAAGGACGAGATTGCCCGCTCCATCCATCGGAACGTTCAGGACGCCTTGCGCACCATGAGCATCCCTTCCAAGAACCAGATCTCCTCCTATGAGAGACGGATCGAGACGCTCGAGAGAAAGATCGATTCCATGGGCCGCAATCTGATGAAAAAGAAGCTGCATCGCGGCAACGGGAAGCGCCGTTCGCGTTAACAGTGTCCCGCCGTCCCATCGGAATCTTCGACTCCGGCATCGGAGGCCTTACCGTCTTCAAGGAAATCGCCAAGATCCTCCCGAATGAGGACTTGGTGTATTTGGGCGACACGGCGCGCGTTCCTTACGGCACTAAATCCGCGGCCACCGTCACCCGTTACGCCGTTCAGAACGTCCGTTTTCTTCTTCGCGAAAACGTCAAACTCGTCATTGTAGCCTGCAATACGGCCTCCGCCTTCGCGCTGGAGGCACTGCGCCGCGAGTTCGATTTACCCCTCTTGGGCGTCATCGAACCGGGCGTGACGGGCGCCCTTCGGAGCGTGGCCTCCAAAAATCCAAAACGCATCGTCGTGATCGGGACCGAAGGAACCATCGCCAGCGAGGCTTATGGGCGCGCCCTCCGGCAACGCGACGATTCGGTCGACGCAAAAGGCGTCGCATGTCCCCTCTTCGTTCCGTTGGTGGAGGAAGGCTGGTGGGATACGGAGGTCACGGAGAAGGTGGCTCGTACGTATCTGGATGAGACTTTAAAGACCGGTTTAGAGGCGATGATCCTGGGCTGCACCCACTACCCTCTCCTGAAGGGAACCTTGAGCCGTATTGCCGGTCCTCGAGTGGCCCTGGTGGATTCCGCCGAGGAGACGGCGAGAGAGACGGCGGTCCTCCTGGAGAAGGAAGGGTTGAAAAACTCCTCGTACGCCGCGCCCTCCCACAAGTTTTATGTCACCGATTCGCCCGAGCGTTTTCAACGCGTCGGGAGTATGATCCTAGAACGGACGCTCTCGAACGCACACCATGTCGAAATCTGAGATCATCCTGACGGACGGAGCGATGGGAACGATGCTCCTCCCCCATATCGCCCCGGGCACCTGTCTTGAAGGCTTGAACATCGGCCGTCCCGGCTTGGTCGAAGAAATCCACCGTAGCTACGTCGACGCCGGCGCCGAAGCGCTCCTCGCTAATACGTTCGGCGGCAATCGTCCCCGACTGGCGCGCCATCGCCTGCAAAGGCGCCTGGAAGCCGTCAACCGGGCGGGTCTGCACATCGCCAAGTCTGCGGCCGGGAAGAGACCCGTTTACGCCTCCGTCGGTCCGTTGGGCCCGGCGGCCAAAAAAATGGCGTTTTCGGAGATGCGGAACCTTTTCCGGGAACAGGCCCTGGCCCTGAAGAAAGAGAAACCCCATGGGTACGTGGTCGAGACGATGACCTCGCTGACGGAGGCGGAGGCCGCGGTGGCGGCGATTCGCGGCGTCTCGGACGGAAGGATCGTCGTCCTGATGACGAAGATCCCGCGTTCGGCGCCGCTCTCGGCCGAGGCCGCCGAAATCATTTCGGTGACGCTCAAATCCGCCGGCGCCGACGTCTTAGGAGCCAATTGCGGCGCCGTGCCGGAAGACAGCTACGAGATCATCAAGGCCTTGTCCGCCGCCGGCGATGGCCCCTTCGCCGTCCGTATCGCCGGGGGCTTGCCCGGGCGCGTGCTTTCACCGGAAGATTTCGCCGAATGGGGACCGCGCTTTGCGAAACTGGGATGCCGTTGGATCGGAGGATGCTGCGGAACGACGCCGGCTCACATCCGGGCGCTCGGGGATCGTCTTTAGGATTATTTCAGGATTTCTTTGATCTTCCGGATAAGGGCCGCCGCCGAGAGGCCGGCCTGTTCGACCAACTCTTCGGGCTTGCCCGAACCGGGCATGATGCGAACCGCGACCTTGACGACGGAGGCGACCGGCTTTTCGGCGAGAGCGCTCAAGACCGCGTCGCCCAATCCGCCTTCTTCCCAATGATCCTCGACCACCATCATCAGCTTGGTCTCTTCGGCCGCCTTGCGGAGCGTGGCGGCGTCGATGGGCTTGACGGAATAGCAGTCGATCACGCGGACGGCGAGGCCGTCCTTGGAGAGCTGATCGGCCGCCTTCAGCGACTCGTGAAGGGTCACGCCCGCGGCCACCAGCGTCAGACGATCCTTGGCCGACGAACGCAGGACCTTCGAGCCGCCGACTGGGAATTTCTCGCCCACGTCGTAGAGGACCGGCGTCGCCGGGCGGCTGGTGCGGAGGTAGCCGATGCCCGAAGTCTTGATGAGTTCTTCCACGAGATATTCGGTCGAAACCGCGTCCGAAGGATAAAGCACGGTGCTGCCGTGGACGGCACGGAACATCGCGATGTCTTCCAAGCCCATCTGGGAGGGCCCGTCCTCGCCGATGGAAACGCCCACGTGCGAACCGACGCATTTGAGATTGGCCTCCGACACCGCGGCCATCCGGATCTGATCGTACGCACGCGTCAAGAAGGCGGCGAAGGTGGACGCGAAGGGGACCTTGCCGCGCCGGGCGAAGCCGACACCCACGCCGATCATGTTCTGCTCGGCGATGAACATCTCGAAGTAATGGTCCTTCTTCTTCTCCATCAGGATCTCGGCGAAGGTGGAGTTCTTCGTCTCCGCGTCGATGGAGACTAAATTCGGGTACTTGTCGATCAAGCGCGCCAGCGCCATCCCGTAAGCCTTGCGGGTCGCGACGGCGTCGCCCTTCTTGTAGGCCGGCGGCGGGACGTCGACGGGGGCGGTGGTCGCCGGTTTCTTGTCTTCCGGTTTCTGAACGCTTCCTTTGAGCTTCGTATCGACGGGCCCGAGCTCCTTCAGCGCCTTTTCCAAATCCGCCGCCGACAGGGCCTTGCCGTGCCAACCGGCCTTGTCCGCCAGGAAGGAAACGCCCGCGCCCTTCAAGGTCTTGGCGACGATGACCTTGGGGCGGCCGTTGACGGCGAAGCACTGCTCGAAGGCCTTTTCGATCTCGGGCAGGGAATGCCCGTCGATGGTGACGACGTCCCAGCCGAAGGCGGCGAGGCGCTTGGAATAGGCCTCGGTGTCATGGCCGTACATCGTTTCCTGGGATTGGCCCAGTCGATTGACGTCGACGATGGCGATCAGGTTGTCGAGTTTGTAGTACGAAGCGATTTGAGCGGCCTCCCATACGGAGCCTTCCGCCATCTCGCCGTCGCCCAGCAGGACATAGGTCCGGTAGGGAAGCTGATCGAGGTTCTTCCCGTTCAAGGCCATTCCCACGCCGATCGAAAGGCCCTGTCCGAGACTCCCGGTGGCGGCCTCCGCATAACGGAACTGCGGCGTCGGGTGTCCTTGCAACGGGCTGCCTAATTTCCGGAGAGACTTCAGCTCCGATTCCGTCAGAACGCCGGCCGCGCCGTAGAGGGCGTAGAGCAAGGGAGCGGCATGGCCTTTGGAGAAGATGACCCGGTCGTTGTTGGGATGTTCGGGACGGTCCAAGTCGGCCTTCAGGTATTTGAAGAAAAGGGCCGTCGTTAAGTCGACCGCGGAGAGGGAAGACGTCGGATGGCCCGTTCCCGCCTCCGTCGTCGAAATCAGGATGTAATAGCGTACCAGCCGCGCCAAATCTTGCAGGGATGCCGTCATAATGTCTGGATTCCTAACGAGGTCGATCCGCGATTGCAAGAAGAGAACATCCGTGTGATGATGCGTTTCGGGGAGGATGCCTTGAGATTCCGGACCGCGGTCGCTCTAGCCTGTCTGATCGTCCTCACCCCCCTTCCCCACCCTTCCGAGGCAAAGACCAAGGAACCCAAGGAGCCGGTCGAGGCGAGCCCCTCCGCCAACCTTTATAAGGAACTCGATCTCTTCACCAAGGTCTTGAACCTGGTTGAAGAAGGCTACGTGGATAACCCCAACGACCGGGACATGGTCTACGGGGCCATCCGAGGCCTCCTCTCCACCCTGGACCCTCACTCCGTTTTCATGACGCCCGACGCCTACCGGGAGCTGAAGGTGGATACCGAAGGGCGCTTCGGCGGCGTGGGCATCGAGGTGACGGTCAAGAACAACGTCTTGACCGTCGTCACCGCCATCGAGGGCTCGCCGGCGGAGAAGGCCGGAGTCAAGGAAGGCGACCGGATCCTCAAGATCGATGGGATCTCCACCAAGGACATCGGCTTGACCGAAGCCGTCCGCCGGATGCGCGGCTCGCGGGGCGCCAAGGTCCACTTAACCCTGCTCCGCGAAGGCCATTCCGAACCCATCGAGGTCTTCCTCAAGCGCGACACGATCCGCATCAAGAGCGTCCGCGCCGATCCGCCCGAGGACGGCTACGGTTACGTGCGCATCTCTTCGTTCCAGGAGGACACGTCCGAGGAGTTGAAAAAGGCCCTGGACGGCTTGGAGAAGAAGAACAAGGGGCCTTTGAAGGGACTGCTGCTGGACCTGCGCAACAACCCCGGCGGTCTGTTGGACGAGGCCGTCGACGTCAGCGACTTTTTCCTCGAATCCGGCACCATCGTCACCACGGCCACACGCAATCACGAAGTGGACCGGCGCACGGCCGCGAAGGACGGCTCCGAGCCGTCCTATCCCGTCATCGTCCTGGTGAACGGCGGGAGCGCCTCCGCTGCCGAGATCGTCGCGGGCGCCTTGCAAGACCAGAAGCGGGCCGTTCTCCTGGGCACCCAGACCTTCGGCAAGGGCACCGTCCAGACCATCTTCGAACTGGGCGACGGCGCGGCCCTCAAACTCACCGTCGCCAAGTACTACACGCCCAAGGGCCGCTCCATTCAGGCCCAAGGCATCCGGCCGGACATCATCGTCCCGGCTCAAAAACCCCGCGCGCGTGCGGCCAAGGATCGTTCCCTGAAGGGAAAGGAACCCGAGACTCGGAAGTCGCCGGATTCCGAAAAATCGCCGGAAAAATCGGAAGACGAGGATTATCAAAGACAGGTCGCCCTGGATCGCTTAAAGAGTTGGCAGGATTTTGACAAACCCCGTCGGCGCCCCTGAATCCATTCTCTACTGCGTGTGCAGGATCGGCGAAGGACGGGCGGCCAGTTTGGCCGATTCCCGGCGGATGATCCGCATGGCGGTCGGCAGCGATTTCTTGACGCCCCACTTCATCAAGAATTTGGGCACGAAGGACCCGGGATCGGTCTCGACGCGGTAGTGCAGAAAGGTCCTCTTGGGATCGCCTTCGAAGGGCTCCAGCCGGAAATCGCCGGACAAGGTCTTCACGTTCCCGGCGCTTTTTTCCCACGAGCAGCGGTAGATCATCTTGGAGGACTGGGTTTCGTCGTTCTCGTTCTTTAAGACGATCCACTTGTTGGAAACGGGCCAGGGAAGGTCGTAATACTGGAAGGTGTAGTTGGTCCAAACCGCGTTCGGCTTCTGTCCGTCCATGGGATCGAAGCTCCGCTCTCCCAGCATCTTGTAAAACTCCTCCACTTTTTTCAGCGGCACGGAGGCCTTAGCGACCTCCTCGGAGACGGCACGGCTGTCCGCCAGTTGGGGGAGCTTGTAGTACTTCCAATCGTTGGCCTGGACGAAAAGCCTCCAGACGACCTTCGGCGGGGCGTCCACCACGCCCTCCATCACCCCCCAGACCCCCTTCTTGAGGTAGCCTCCATCGGTGAAGATGTCGCCTTTGCGGAGATGCGCCTCGCGGTCCGTGCCGTCGGCGGAATCGGAGGTCGAAAGCGGCCGGGATTCCGGCTCCTTCGGAGGCGCGGACAGGAGGAGACCGGATTGACCGGCAAGTCCGATAGCGGTAAAAAGAAGGACCCGAAAGAGGCGTTTCTTCATAGGATCTTTGTAACCGATTTTCGCCGTTTTGCCCACGCGAAACAAGGGGGTGCGCCGATGTCGATCGACTCGTTGAGCCAGGAATCGCGGGTTTTCCCTCCGCCGCCTTCCGCCCGCCAGGCCTCGTGGATCAAGGATTTGCCGTCCTACCAAAAGATGTACGAACGCTCGCTGGCCGATCCCGAAGGCTTCTGGGGCGAGATCGCCGGCGAATTCTTCTGGCACCGCCCATGGTCGCGCGTCTTAAGCTACGATTGGAAAAATAAGATCGAAATCCGCTGGTTCGAAGGCGGACAAACCAATCTCTGCGCCAACGCGATCGATCGCCATTTGCCCAAGCACGCCGACCGAACGGCCTATCTGTGGATCGGCAACGAGGGCGAGGAGAAGCGGATCACCTACGGAGACTTGGCACGGGACGTGGGCCGGACGGCGAACGCCCTCAAACGCCTGGGCGTGCGCAAGGGCGACCGCGTAGCCCTCTACCTCCCGATGATTCCGGAACTTCCCGTCGCCATGCTCGCCTGCGCCCGGATCGGGGCGGTCCATTCGGTCATCTTCGGCGGCTTTTCGTCGGACGCCTTGAAGGGACGATTGATGGATTCCGGGGCGAAGATCCTCATCACGAGCGACGGGGCCTTCCGCGGCCCGAAAAAAATACCTTTGAAGGAAATGGCCGACGCCGCCTTGGCCGCGGCCGCAAAGGAAGGACACGAGGTTCCCACATGCCTGGTGGTTCGGCGCACGAAGGACAAGGTGCCCTTCTCCCTAGGCCGGGACCGCTGGTGGCACGACGTCGTTCCCGAAGAATCCCCCGAATGTCCGGCCGAGGTGATGGATTCGGAGGACCCGCTTTTCATCCTGTACACGTCGGGCTCCACCGGCAAACCCAAGGGCGTCCTGCACACGACGGCCGGCTACATGATCCACACCGCCACCACCTTTAAATACGTCTTCGACGACCGCCCGGAAGACCTTTTTTTCTGCACGGCGGACATCGGCTGGATCACCGGGCACAGCTACTTGGTCTACGGACCTCTGTGCCGCGCGGCCTCGATGATCCTCTTCGAGGGCGTCCCCAATCATCCGAAGCCCGACCGCCTCTGGGAGATCGTCGCCAAGCACAAGGTCACCATTCTCTATACCGCTCCGACGGCGATCCGATCCCTCATGCGCGAGGGCGAGGAGTGGCCTGCCAAACACGACCTATCTTCGTTGCGCGTCCTCGGAACGGTGGGAGAGCCCATCAACCCCGAGGCCTGGATGTGGTACCACCGCGTCATCGGCAAGGAGCGCTGTCCCGTCGTCGACACCTGGTGGCAGACGGAGACTGGCGGCATCCTGATCTCCCCCCTTCCCGGCTCCGTCCCCACGAAACCCGGCTCGGCTTGCCTTCCCTTTTTCGGCGTCGAGCCGGCCGTCTTCCGCGAGGACGGATCGGAGTGCGGCGTCGACGAAGGCGGCAACCTGGTGATCAAGCGCCCCTGGCCGGGCATCATGAGGACGGTCTACGGCCACCACGAGCGGTTCCGCGAAACCTATTTCTCCCGCTATCCCGGCGCCTATTTCACCGGCGACGGCGCCCGCAAAGACGCCGACGGTTATTATTGGATCGTGGGACGGATCGACGACGTGTTGAAGGTCTCGGGCCACCGGATCGGAACGGCCGAGGTGGAAAGCGCTCTCGTTTCCCATCCCGCCGTGGCGGAGGCCGCCGTGGTAGGGTTCCCGCACGAGGTCAAGGGCGAGGGGATTCATGCGTTCGTGGTGTTAAAACAAGGCGTAGGGGCGATTCATGAATCGCCCCTACGGGACCACGTCGCCGGAGAATTGGGCGCCATCGCCAAACCGGATCGCGTTCAATTTGCCGACGCCCTCCCGAAGACCCGCTCCGGAAAGATCATGCGCCGTATTTTAAGGAAGATCGCCGAGGGAAAGCCGGAGGAAATCGGGGACACATCGACCCTGGCCGATCCGTCGGTGGTCGATGCTCTGGTGAAATCACATGGAAGGGGCGGTCACTGAGGCCTTCGAAGCCCCGCCGCGCTTGGTCTTCTTAGAAACCTTGCCCGATTTCTTCTTCTCGCCCTTCGAACGCAGGGCCAGCTGGCCCTTATGCTTTTTGGAATTCTTGGCGTAGTGGGCCTTGCCGGCGGTGGTGCGAATCGTCAATTTCTGGCCCGCGCGCATGCGCGACCAATTGACCTGAGGATTATAGTCCCTTAGCGCGGCGACGCTGACGCCCAGCTTGCGGCTGATGGACCGGACGTTGTCGCCCTTCCGCACGCGGTAGGCGATCATCCGTCCGCCGCTGCGCCGGCGCTCGTAGTTCTTTTCGTAAAATTCTTCGCCCACAGGCGCCGTCAGGGGGATGACGATCTTGGTGCCTCCCCGAATCGTGTCGTCGGGAGAGAGGCCGTTCGCCGCGGCGAGCAACTCGACGGGGATGTCGCGCTCCTTCGCCAGACTGCGGACGGAGGTGGTGTCGTCGACCTTGTCGGTCTCTTCCCCCATCAACCGGTCGTCGGGAAGGGCCGCCAGGGCGCTTAAGAATTTTTCTTTGCTTCCGGCGGGGACCTTGAGCGAGTAGGGCCCGCCCGAAAGCGGCGTCACCCAGTGCAGAAGCTCCGGATTCAAGGTCTTTAAGGTATCGTAGTCCGTGCCCGCGCACTTCGCGGCCACGCGCAGGTCCACGGGACGATTCAACTCGGCTCTCTCGAAGAGCACGGGTTTCTCGTATTCCGTGCGAAATCCGTACTTCTCCGGATCCTTTGCGAGGACCGCCGCGGCGATGAGTTTCGGCACGTAGTCCTTGGTCTCGTTGCGCAGGTACTTGCCTTCGGAGAGCTCCCAAAAGTCCTCGGTGGCGTACTTCTTGATGGCGCGGTCGATCTTGCCCTCGCCCGCGTTGTAACCGGCGGCGGCGAGGTACCAGTCGTTGAAGCGGTCGTAGAGCTCTTTCAGATACTTCGCGGCGGCGACGGTCGATTTCTCGGGATCGCGGCGTTCGTCGACCCATTGGTCGACGCGAAGTCCGTAACGGATGCCCGTCTGGTAAATGAACTGCCAAGTGCCCGAGGCCGCTGCCCGCGAATAGGCGTGGGGATTGAATCCGCTTTCGATCATCGCCAGATAGACCAAGTCCTGGGGAAGCCCGTTCTGGCGCAATACCTGACGGATCATCGGGATGTACCGGCCGGACCGGGCCAGGTAGCGCTCGAAGTAGGGGCGGCCCTTGCCCTGGAAGTAATTCATCCAGTCCTGGACCCTGTCATTCATCACCAAGGGGATATCGGGCCGTTGAACTTCCGCGAAATGGTCTTCGGGGATCCCCTTCTCCACCCGCTTGGGGGCCGTGGCACAGGCCGCGCTGAGGCCTAAGACGGCGAGAAGGGTTATGCCTGTGAATCTTTGAATGATCCTCATACCTTAAGTAACTTGTCGGGAATAGCACCATTAAACCGTCATTTTTCCGACAAGTCAAAGCTTTTCCCGCTTTTCCAGCGGGACAGCGCTCGCTACGGCTCGTTACGGAAGCTAGTCGGCCCTTTAGTCGGCATGTTTCCTTAAAAATGTCGGAATATCGTATTCATCGGCATCCGCCTCCCGGCTCATGAAGTCCTGCATCCGATAATCGCCCATCATCCTTTTAAGGTCCGACGGCACGGGGATCCGCGGACGCCCGGAAGGAACGGAGCGAGGCGCCGGTTCTTCCATTTCCACTTCTTGCAAGGCGGGTTCCGGCATCGAAGACGCGGCCAGGGGGATTTCCATGACCGGTTCCCGCGACGGCTGCTTCTTGTACGGAACGAATTCCGAGGAGCGCTTCGTCGCCTTCTCGAAGCCGGTGGCGATGACGGTCACGCGGACCTGCGAGCCCAAGGTCGGATCGACGACGGCGCCGAAGATGATGTTGGCGTCCTCGTGCGCCTCTTCCTGGATCAGCTTCGCCGCCTCGTTGACCTCGAAGAGCGTCAAGTCGGGCCCGCCGGTGACGTTGAGCAGAATGCCGGTGGCTCCGCGGATGGAGATGTTCTCCAAAAGGGGCGAGGAGACGGCACGGGTCGCAGCCTCGTTGGCGCGGTGCTCGCCCGAGGCGAAACCGCTGCCCATCAAGGTCGTCCCCATCGTGCTCATCACGGTCCGAATGTCGGCGAAGTCCAGGTTGATCAGGCCTTCGACCAAGATCAGATCGGAAATGCCGCGGACGGCGTGCAGAAGGACCTCGTCGGCCATCTTGAAGGCGTCGGTCAAGGCCATCTGCTTGCCGGCCACCACCAAGAGACGCTCATTGGGGATGCTGATCAGGCTGTCGACCGATTCCTCGAGAGCATCCAACCCCTGCTGCGCGAAGCGGCTGCGCCGCTTCCCTTCGAAACTGAAAGGCTTGGTGACGACGCCGATGGTCAGTGCCCCCAGGTCGCGTGCGATGCGCGCGATGACCGGCGCCGCCCCCGTGCCCGTCCCGCCGCCCATGCCGGCGGTGATGAAGATCATGTCCGCCCCTTCGAGGAGCTTGGTGACCTCCGCTTCGCTCTCGATGGCGGCCTTGCGCCCGACTTCCGGATCCGCACCGGCGCCCAGGCCGCGCGTCAAGTCCTTGCCCAGTTGCATCTTGACGTTTGCCCGGTTGCCCTTGAGCGCCTGAAGGTCGGTGTTGGCGGCGATGAAGTCGATGCCGCCGGTGCTTAAAACGCGCTCCAGACCCGAAGCGCTCCATTGTTCGATCATCGTATTGACCGCGTTCCCGCCGGCCCCGCCGACGCCGATGACCTTTATCTTTGCGCCCTGCACCACTTCTTCTTCGACAAGTTCAAACATGATGCCCCCTGTGTTTCATCCAGCGAAAATTTAGAAAATCTCTTCGATCCACTCTCTCATCCGCTCCTTCACCTTGTGATAAACGTTATCCTCCCGGTTCCTGAAGATCCGGTTGCCCTGGTTGCGGCTTCCGTACAGCACGAGACCTACGCCAGTGGCGTGCAGCGGGTTCTTCACCACGTCCACCAAACCGCCGATGCCCTTCGGAATGCCTCTGCGCACGGGGAGGTTGAAGACCTGCTCGGCCAGTTCCGGCATCCCTTCCAGCAGCGTGCTGCCGCCGGTCAAAACGATGCCGGAGGCGATCATGTCCTCGTAGCCGGACTTTACGATCTCCTGCTTGATCAGGGTGAAGATTTCCTCCACGCGCGGCTCCACGATCTCCGAGAGGATCTGGCGCGAGATGATGCGGTCCGAGCGGCCGCCGACGGACGGGACCTCGATGGTCTCCTCGCGCCCGACGAGCGACGACAGGGCGCAGCCAAACTTCTGTTTGATCTTCTCCGCCTCGACCAGAGGCGTGCGCAGACCGATGGCGATGTCGTTGGCGATGTGGTTGCCGCCCACCGACAGGACCGACGTATGAACCAGGCTGCCTCCCGAGAAGACGGCCAGGTCGGTCGTCCCGCCGCCGATGTCGATCAGGGCGACGCCCAGGTCCTTCTCTTCCTGCGTCAGCGTCGCCTCCGCCGCCGCGAGCTGCTCCAAGATGATGTCGTTCACGTTCAGCCCCGCTCGGTTGCAGCACTTCACGATGTTCTGGGCCGAGGTCACGGCGGCGGTGACGATGTGAACCTTCGCCTCGAGCCTGACGCCCGACATGCCGATCGGGTCCTTGATGCCGTCCTGCTCGTCGACCACGAACTCCTGCGGGATGACGTGGATGACCTCGCGGTCCAGGGGGATCGCCACGGCCTGGGCGGCGTCGATGGCCTTCTCGACGTCCGCGGCCCTCACCTCCCGGTCCTTCAGGGCGCAGATGCCGTGGCTGTTGATGCCCCGGATGTGCCCGCCGGCGATGCCGGTGTAGACCGAGCCGATCGGGCCTCCCGCGATCGCTTCCGCTTCTTCGATCGCCCGGCGGATCGACTCCACCGTGCTTTCGATGTTGATGACGACGCCCTTTCTCAAACCCTTGGAAGGCGAGGTGCCGACGCCGATGATGTCCACTCCATCCTCAACGACTTGCCCGACGATCGCGCTGATCTTCGTCGTCCCGATATCGAGCCCCACCACAAGATTGTCCTTCTTTCCCATCGTATGCCCCCTTTATAATTTCTGTTTAACGACGATTCTTCGATCTAAACTTAAGTCGACCACCGACGGATTCTGATGCTGCGACTGGATCTGCCCCCACGCCTGAATGAAGCGCTGCATCCGCTGCTCCCACGTGAACGTCCCCCCCTCCGTTCCCAACGTCAGTTGGATGCAAGGCTCCTTCGTGAACACGGTCAGTCCCAATTTCGGATCCCAATGCGCCTCCGAAACGCCAATGGCGTTGAAGAGATCCGAGGTCTCCAGCGATTTGACGAAGGCCATGAGTCGCGGCAGATGCGCAGGGATCTGATCCGGCGTCAGCCCCGTCAGGATCGGAAAATCCTTGGGGTCCGCGGCGTCCAACTTTTTGAAGACGCGCCCCTCGCGGCTGACCAGGAACAGGTCGGAAGCGCCCGCGTCGCCCGCCAGCTCGATCAAGGCCGACGGCTCCTGCTCCTCCACCCAAACGAAAAGCCGCGCCGGGAAGCGTTTGGCGAGGCGCACGTCCTTCACCCACGGGTACCGGAGGATGCGCTCGCGGACGTCCGCAAGCTTCAGCGTCAGGATGTTGTCGCCCTTGCGCACCTCCGAGAGACGGATCAGGTCGAACTCGTTCAAATGCTTCATCGGCGACATGACGACGACTTCTTTGACGCGTAGAAACGCCGGCGGATCGCGGAACAGGAAGACCGTGCCCGCCACGAGGGCGGCGAACGCGGCGAGCTTGAGCGCGCGCCCCGCCCACTTCACGATCTTCCGGATTTTTTCCTTACGTTCCTTCATATTTTCAGCGCGGCCCCCTTCAAAACGTCCTCGCACAGATCCTCGAACGACAGCCCCGCCGCGGCGGCCGCTTTCGGCACCAGACTCGTCTCGGTCATGCCGGGAATGGTGTTCGCCTCCAGAAAATACGCGGCATCCTTCCGAAGGATGAAATCCAAGCGCGCGAAACCGGCGAGTCCCAGCACCTTCCAAGCCGCCTCCGACGTCTTTTGGAGACGGTCGCGCACGCCGTCCGGGATACGGGCCGGCACGATGTAGTCCGTCATGCCCTTCGTGTATTTCGACGTGAAATCGTAAAAGCCGCTCTTCGGGACGATCTCGATGACGGGCAGCGCGCGGCCGTTCAGGACGGAGACCGTCGTCTCGATTCCCTCGATGAACTCCTCGATCAGGACCGTCTCGTCGAGCTTCAAGGCCTCTTCCAGCGCGGCTTTGAAGTCCTTCTCCTCGCGCACGATGGAGATGCCGATGGTGGAACCTTCGCGGTTGGGTTTGACGACCAAAGGTAGGGGCAATTCATGAATTGCCCCTACGTCGCCGCGTTTCACAACCTGCCATTTCGGCGTCAGGATCGACGCGCCCATCTCCGAGACCAGCACCTTCTTCGCCAAAACCTTGTCCATGCAGACGGCGGAGGCCAGCGGGCCCGCGCCCGTGTAGGGAATCCCCATCACTTCGAGCAGCCCCTGGACGGCCCCGTCCTCCCCGTAACGCCCGTGCAGGGCGAGGAAGGCGACCGCGGCGCCCGAGGCCTTCAGCTTCTCCGGCAAGTCGCGTCCGACGTCGATCTCCACCACGTCGTGGCCGCGCGCCTTCAAGGCCTTGGCAACGGCAGCGCCGCTGCGAAGCGACACCTCGCGCTCCTTGGAAAGCCCTCCCAGGAGGACGGCGATTTTTTTACTCTTCGCCGACAACGCGGACCTCCGTTTCCATCGAAATCCCGAACTTGTCCTTCACCTTGTCTTTCATCAGTCCGATGAGGGCGATCACGTCCTTGGCCGTCGCGCCGCCTTCGTTGACGATCCAGTTGGCGTGCTTGGGCGAGATCCGGGCCCCGCCCACGCGCACGTCCTTCAAACCGGCTTCCTCGATCATCTTGGCCGCGAACATTTTCTTTTTGCCTTCCTCGTAATTCTTAAAGACCGAGCCGATGTTCGGGACGTTGAGCGGCTGCGTCTCCAGCCGGTAGGCCCGGTGTTTTTGGATCTTCCCGCGCACCAGTTCGGAGGCCTGCCGCGTCAGCCCGAAACGGGCCGACAGGATGATGGCTCCCCGCGGGAAATGGCTCTCGCGGTAGGAATATTTGATCTTCTCCTTTTGCCAGGTCGTCACCTTGCCGTCCTTGTCCATGAAGGCGACGCTCAAGACGGTCTGGGAGATGTCGCCCTCATGCGTGCCCGCGTTCATGACGAGCCCCCCGCCCACGTTGCCCGGAACGCCGGAGACGGCCTCCAAACCGGTCAGACCTTCCTCGGCGGCGAAGTCCACCAGGCGCGGGAGACCGACGCCGGCCTCGGCGTAGAGAACGACTTTTCCCTCCTGCTCGCCTTCGACCTCCATCTTCGAAAACCCCTGGGACAGATGGACGACGATGCCGCGCACGCCCTTGTCCCTCACGAGCAGGTTGCTGCCCGCGCCCATCGCCAAGAGCGGCAGCTTGGCCTTTTTGGCGAAGGCGGCGACGGCCTCGAGCTCGTCGATCGTTTTCGGATAGGCGAAGACCTCCGCCGGTCCGCCGATGCGGATGGAGGTGTGGCGGGACATCGGTTCCTCGAAGTGAACCGCGGGGCAGATTTGGGAGAATTCCTGCTTCATTCTTTCATCCATGAAATTTCTTGGCCAATTCCTTTCCCGCCTTCCAAATATCGCCGGCGCCCAACGTCAGGACGACGTCGCCCTTTTTCAGCCTCGGGAACACGGCGTCCGCGATCTCGGAGACGCGCGGCACGAACATGACGTCGCCGCCCTCCTTCTTAACCGCGTCGGCCAGCGCCTCGCCGCTCACGCCCCGGATCGGCTCCTCACTGGCGGCGTAGATCTCGGTCATCACCACGTGGTCGGCCTGGCCGAAGGATTTGGCGAAATCGTCGAAAAGGTCTTTGGTGCGCGTGTAGCGATGAGGTTGAAAGAGAACCCAAAGGCGTTCTTTCTTCATCGCCGAACGCAACGCGGAGATCGTCGCCTCCATTTCCACCGGATGGTGGCCATAGTCGTCGACGACGGTGATGTCGCCTTCGTGCACTAACTCCAAACGTCGGCCGATCCCCTTGAAGCTTCCGAGCGCCTTCTTGATGTCGGAGAATTTGACGCCCAACTCGCGGCCGACGGCGATGGCCGCCAGGCTGTTTTGCACGTTGTGAAGCCCCGGCTGGCGCAGGCGGATGCGGCCCAAGTTTTCGCCCCGAAATTTGACGTCGAAATCGCTGCCCCAGCCCTTCGCCTTGATGTTGGTTGCCTGATAGTCCGCCTTCTCCCGGATGCCGTAGGTGAAGCCGCGCTTGGCGAAATTCGCGGCCAGGCGCGCCGTCTCCGGGTGGTCCGCGCAGAAAATCGCGACGCCGTAGAATGGGATTTTCGCGACGAAGGCCTCGAAGGTTTTCTTCAGCGACTCGAAGTCCTTGTAATGATCCATGTGCTCGCGGTCGACGTTGGTGACCACCGCGATGGTCGGGTTCAAGTGCAGGAAGGACCCGTCGGACTCGTCGGCCTCGGCCACCAGGAAATCGCCCTTGCCCAGGCGGGCGTTGGTGCGCAGGCTCTTGACCCGTCCGCCGATCACCAGCGTCGGATCGAAGCCTCCGGCGTCCAAGACGGCGGCGGTCAGCGACGTCGTGGTCGTCTTGCCGTGGCTGCCCGCGACCGCGATGCCGTATTTCAGGCGCATGAGCTCGGCCAGCATCTCGCCGCGAGAGATCACGGGGATGCCGCGCTTGACCGCCTCGCCCATCTCCGGATTGTTCTTGGAGACGGCCGAAGACACCACCACCAGCTGGGGCGGGTTGGCCGCGGAGACGTTGTCGGCCTTGTGGCCGAAGGAGATCCGCGCGCCGCGTCGCTTCAGGCGGTCGGTGACCGGCGAACGTTTCAGGTCCGAGCCCGTCACGCGGCAGCCCATCGTCAGCAGGATTTCGGCCAGGCCGCTCATGCCGATGCCCCCGATGCCGACGAAATGGATGTCCTTAATCGTTGGATACATTCAGTTTCAAAAGCTCCCTTAAGACCGCCTCGGTCGCCGGCGTCTTCTGCGCCTCGCCGATCTTCCGTTTCATGTCCGCCAATTCGGCCCGGTTCGACTCGTAATGAAGGATGCGATCCGCCGCCTTGGCGGCCAGCTCGTCGTTCGCGATCACTTCCGCCCCGCCAGACTCGGCCAGAGACGCCGCGTTGAAGCGCTGATGGTCGTCCGCCGCGAAGGGATAGGGCACCAGAATCGACGGCGTCCGCGTAGCGAGGATCTCCGAGCACGTCGACGCCCCCGCGCGGCTCACCGCCAGGTCCGCCTCGCGGTAAACCCGCGCCATGTCCGCGATGAAGGCGCTCACCTCGTGCGGGATCTTCGATTTCGCGTACGCCTCTTTCACCCAGGCCTCGTCTTTCGTTCCCGTCTGATGGATGATCTTCAACGCCTTTCCCGACGCTTCGAGCTTCGGCAGAGCCGCCGTCATCGCCTTGTTGATCGCCGTCGCCCCCTGGCTGCCTCCCAACACCAGCACGGTAAATTCTCCCCCCTTCGAAGAAGGGGGGCCGGGGGGGATTTCTGCCCGCCCGATCTCCGTCAGCTCCGCCCTGACCGGAGTCCCCGTCAGTCTCACCTTGGATTCCGGAAAGAACTCCTTCGCCTTCGGAAAGGCGATGAAGATCCGGTCCACGGACTTCGCAAGCTTCCGGTTCGTGTAGCCGGGGATGGCGTTGGGCTCCAAAACGGCCCGTGGGATCCCCCGCGAACGAGCCGCCAGAATCATCGGCCCCGAGCTGTAGCCGCCGATCCCGAAGACCAAGTCGGGACGAAAACCCTTCAGGATCGACCGCGCCTGCAGAAGCGCGCCCGGCAGCGACAGCAACGTTTTGAGCCTCTGCGTCCATCCCTCACCTTTCAAACGTCCGACGTTCAAAGCCACTTGGCGGAAACCCTCGCGCTCCAAGATCTCCCGCTCCAGCCCCCGCTCCGAACCCACGAAGAGGACGTCCCCGCCGGGATTCGCTTCCTTAAAGGCCCTTGCCACCGAGATCCCCGGAAACAGGTGTCCGCCGGTGCCCCCGGCCGCGATCAAGAGCCTCACACTTCGATCCTCGACGACACGTTCAGCAAAATCCCCACGCACGTCAGCCCCACGATCATCGCCGTCCCTCCGTAGCTCAAGAACGGCAGCGCGAGACCTTTCGTCGGGAGCAGCCCCATCACCACGGCGATGTTGAAGACGACCTGAAAGCTGAACAGGACGGCGATCCCCAGCGCCAGGAACGACGAGAACTGATCCGGCGCCTTCCACGCGATGGCGTAGGCGCGGAAAATCCACACCGCGAAAAGCGCGATGACGGTGAGCGAGCCCAACAGGCCCAATTCCTCGCCGACGACGGAAAAGATGAAATCGGTGTGCGCCTCCGGCAGATAAAAGAGCTTCTGTTTCCCCTCGCCCAGCCCCTGGCCGAAGAGGCTTCCGGCATGGAAGGCCAGATACGATTGGATGATCTGAAAACCGGCGCCCTGCTTGTGCTCCCAGGGATCCAGGAAGGCCATGATGCGCTGCTTGCGGTAGGCGACTCCGAAGATCAGGTAATAGGCGGCGGGAAGCGCCAGCAACACCTCGGAAAGAAGGTAGGACAGCCGCGCTCCGCCGATGAACATCAGCACCAGCACCGTGCTCGCCATGACCACCGCGTTGCCAAGGTCGTCGCCCGCCAAGACCAGCACCACCAGCATGCCGGACAAGATCATCGGCGGGACGAAACCGACCAAGAAGATCTGGATCTTCTCCTGCTTCTTCGAGAGCACGTAGGCCAAGAAGACCACCATCGAGAGCTTGGCGAACTCGGAGGGCTGGAAGGAGAAGGGTCCCAGCTTCAGCCAGCGCTGGGCGCCGCCGGCCTTGGTACCGATGCCGGGGATCAGGACGGTGACTAACAAGATCAACGCCGCCCCGAAGAGCGGGTAGGAGATTTTCCGGTAATACTCGAGGGGAATGGTCTTGGCGACGACCAGTCCGATGAAGCCGACGACGACGGCGATCAGCTCCTTTTTCAGAAAATAGGTGCTGTCGTGGAAGCGCTCGCGGGCCAACACGCCGGAGGCGGAATAGACCATCGTCAACCCCAGGGCGACGAGGAGGATCGTCGTCAGGAAAAGCGCGTAGTCGAAAGGACGCTTCATCTCTTTTTCCGGCTTCTTCACAATTGCCTCACCAGCTTTTGGAACGTGTCCCCGCGGTCCTTGTAATCCCGGAATTGATCGAAGCTCGAACAGGCCGGCGACAGGAGCACCACGTCCCCCGACCGGGCCCGGGCCGCCGCCGCGTGGACGGCTCGATCCATCGTGTCCGCGGGAACGATTTCAGCGACCTCTCCCAGCTCCTTGGCGATGGCCGGCCCCGCCTCGCCGATGGTCAGCACGAGCCGGGCCTTGCGCCGTGCGGCCTCGCGCAAGGGCGCGTAGCTGCCGCCCTTGTCGCGGCCTCCGGCGATCAGGATCACGTGGCCGTCCTCGAAACCGGCGAGCGATTTCACGGCGGCGTCCACGTTCGTGCCCTTCGAGTCGTCATAGTAACGCACGCCGTTCCTCTCGCGGACGAACTGCGTGCGGTGAGGCAGGCCCTCGAAGGACTCCAGGGCCTTTTGAATCGCGGCGTCGGAGGCGCCCGCCGCCCGCGCCGCCGCGATCGACGCCTTCATGTTCTCCCGGTTGTGAAGGCCGACCAGCTTCGCGCCCTCCAAGGGATGCCTTTCCTTCTGGAAATCGATTTTGCGGGCCTTGGATTTTTTGACGCCCGCGGCGACGACGGGGTCCTTCCCGTTATAGATCAGAGTGTCTCGGGCGCCTTGGTCCTTGAAGATCCGGAACTTCGCCTTGGCGTAGTCCTCGAACGAGGGATAACGGTCGAGGTGGTCCTCCGTGACGTTCAACAACACGGAAATCTTGGGCCTGAAAACCTTTGCGCAAGTCTCCAACTGATAGCTGGAAACTTCCGCTACGACCCATTCCCACTTTTTGTTTTCCTCAACGATCTCCATCAATGGCGTCCCTATGTTGCCTCCGAGGGCGACCTTTTTTTTGGCCGCCCGAAGCATGGCGTCGATCAATGTCACGGTCGTCGATTTTCCGTTCGTTCCCGTCACGGCGATCATCGGGGACTTGAGCAGGCTCGCCGCCAACCCGAATTCCCCCAGGACCGTCGACCCCTTCTTTTCCGCGGCCTTGAGTTCCGGCAAATCCGAGGGCACGCCGGGCGAGAGGACGATGAGGGAGCGGCCACGAAAGGCTTCTTCCGGATGCCCGCCCCAGTACCCTTCGAGGCCCTTCAAGTCCGAAGGGAAGGCGCCCAGGTCCTCCCGGCGTCGGCTGTCGGTCACGGCCACTTTGGCCCCGCGGTTTTTTAAGAAACGCGCGGCCGCCTGCCCGGAAATTCCGAATCCAACGATCAAAACCCGCTTGTTCTTCCATATCGGGGGGCGATACCGCTCTCCCCCCGACACCCCCCATCTGTTCGCGCTTCTCTTCACCCTTCACCGCTCCCTCCGGAGGGAAACCCTCCTCCGCTCGCTATCGTAGTTTCAACGTCGACAACGCCACCAACGCCAAGATGAACGAGATGATCCAAAACCTCACGATCACCTTCGGCTCGTCCCAGCCTTTCAATTCGAAATGATGGTGGATCGGCGCCATGAGGAAGACGCGCTTGCCCGTCAGCTTGAAGGACACCACCTGCGTCATCACGGAGAGCGTCTCCAACACGAAGACGCCGCCGACGATCACCAGCAAAAATTCATTCTTCGTCACGATGGCGAGGTAACCCAAGGCCCCGCCCAACGGCAGCGAGCCCACGTCGCCCATGAAGATTTCCGCGGGGTACGTGTTGAACCAGAGGAAGCCGATCAGCGCCCCGACCAGGGCCCCGCAGAAGATCGACAGCTCGCCCGATCCCGGGATGTAGGGGATCTGAAGATAGCCGGCGATCTTCGTATTGCCCGCGAAGTACGCGAGCAACCCGTAGGTCATGAAGGCCGTGATCGAAGGTCCGGAGGCCAGGCCGTCTAGGCCGTCGGTCAGGTTGACGGCGTTGGACGCGCCGACGATCACGAAGACGGCGAAGGCCAGGTACCACCAGCCCAAGTCGGGACGGATGGTCTTGAAGAAGGGAAAGGCCAGGCTCGTGTCCGGATTGAAGCAGCGGATCAGCGCCCACATCGTGGCGGTGGCGAAGACGATCTGGAAGAGCAATTTGAACCGGCCGGGCAGGCCCTTCGACGATCCGTAACGGATCTTGCGGTAGTCGTCGTAAAATCCGATGGCGGCGTACGAGGCGAAAAGCCCGACCACGAGCCAGACGGAGATGTTGGAAAAATCCATCCACAAGAGGACGGAGATCAGCATCGCGGCCAGGGTCAACAGCCCGCCCATCGTCGGCGTCCCCGCCTTCGCCAGGTGGGACTGGGGGCCGTCCTTCCGGATGGTCTGCGTCACCTGCCAGCGCTGCAGGAAGAGGATGAGGAAGCGGCCGAAGATAAAATAGATCAAAAGCGAGGTGATGAGGGCCCCGAAGGTCCGGAACGTGATGTATTTAAAGACGTTGAAGAGGATGACTTCGTCGGCCAGCGGATAGAGGAGATGATAGAACATTCAGGCCTTCCCTCCCGCGGCGAGCGCGCTTGTGATGCGTTCCATCCTCATGCCCCTCGATCCCTTCACCAGAACGATATCCTTCGGCTTCAAGAGCGATTTGATCACCGGCAACGATTCCTCCACGTCCCCGAAGGAGAAGGCGCAGGCCTTGGAAAGACCGGCCCCCCGCGCGCCGCGCACGAGGTCGGAGGCGTGTGGACCCACGGCGAACAGGACCTTCACGCCGGATTTCGCGGCGACGCCGCCCACCTCGCGGTGGCTCTGCGCGGCCCAGCGGCCCAATTCGAGCATCTCCCCGAGAACGGCCACGCGACGACGGCTGCGCCCCAGGTCCTTTAAGAAACGCAGCGACGCTTCCGTCGAATCGGGATTCGCGTTGTAGCAGTCGTTGATGACGTCGATGCCCTTCGGCAGGCGCAGGACTTCCATGCGCTTGGAGCCGGCGTCGAACTTCGCCAGCGCCGCCTTCATCTTCGCCGCGGGCACCTCGAAGTGCTCGCCGATCGCCAGCGCCGCCAGGGCGTTGTAGACGTTGTGCCGCCCCGGAACGCCCAGCCGGAACGAATGCCGCTTGCCGCTCACGCGCGCCGTGAAACGGACGCCCTTCAACCCCTCGGTCTTCACCCCGGTGGCCCGGTACGTCGCCGGTTTGTCCACGCCGAAGGTCACGACCTTGGCCTTCCGGCCCCGCGCCGTCTTCGCGAGCTGCGGGGCGAACGGCGCGTCCGCGTTCAAGACGGCGAGCCCGCCCTCCGGCAGACGCCCGATCAGCTCGCCCTTGGCCCGGGCCACATTGGAAAGTCCCCCAAGACCCTCCAGATGCGCCCGGGCCACGCTGGTGACGAGACCCACCTGCGGCTCGGCGATCTGCGCGAGCCGGTCGATTTCCCCCAAACGGTTCATGCCCATCTCGACCACCGCCATCTCCTCGTCTCCTTTGAGCCGGAAGAGGGTGAGCGGCAGTCCGATCAGATTGTTGAAATTGCCTTCCGTCTTGAGCACCCGGTACTTGGCCGAGAGGACGGCGGCGGTCATCTCCTTGGCCGTCGTCTTGCCGTTGGAGCCGGTGATGCCGACGACCGTGATGGAAAAACGCCGCCTCCAGAAGCACGCCAAATCTCCCAAGGCCTTCAGCGTGTCCGGCACCTCCACGATGTTTTTGAAATTCGCCGAAACGCTTTCGACGCCTTCCTGGACGATCGCGGCCACGGCGCCCTGCGCGAAGACGTCGCCCAAATATTGGTGCCCGTCGTGCCGGTCCCCCTTGAGGGCGACGAACAGATCCCCCGGCTGCACCGTGCGCGAATCGGTGGATACGCCTTCGATGAAATCCTCCGTCGCCGGAGAGGCCAGCCGCCCGCCCGTCGCCTTCAGGATGTCTTCCAGTCCGAGCTTCATTTCATCAGCCCCCGCAAAATTTCCTGGTCGCTGAAATACGTCTTCGTCTTGCCGACGATCTGATAGTCCTCGTGACCCTTGCCCGCGACGAGGACGAAGTCGCCGCGCTTGGCAAGCGAGACGGCTTTTTTAATCGCCTCTTCCCGCGACACGATCCGGTGGATGCGGTCGTCTGGCAGCTTCGCGTCTTTCAGGCCCGGCAGGATTTCGTCGATGATCGCCTCCGGCGATTCGGTCCGGGGATTGTCGGAGGTGACGACGACGACGTCCGAAAAGCGCCCGGCCTCCCGCCCCATGATCGGCCGTTTCGTGCGGTCCCTGTCCCCGCCGCAGCCGAAGACGGTGATCAGGCGCGCGCCCTTCTTGGACGCGAACTCTTTGAGCGTCATGCACACGCGCGCCACCGCGTCGGGCGTGTGCGCGTAGTCGACGAAGACGTGCAGGCCCTTCTTGTTGGCGATCCGCTCCAGACGCCCCGGAACGTTGGCCAGCGCGGCGACGCCCTTGGAGATCGCTCCGGACTCGACGCCCAGCCCCCGTGCCGTTCCCACGGCGACCAGGATGTTCTGGAGATTGTGCAATCCGATGAGAGGCGACTTGATCGGGAGGGAGACCCCGCCGGCGTCGATGTCCGCTTCGATCCCCTCTTCGCTCATTTCGTATTTTTTGCAGTAGAGGTCCGCCGGCCCGTCGATGGAGAGCTTCACCGGGGCCAAAGCGCCTTTCAAGCCTTCGGCGAGCTTCTTGCCGCGCGGATCGTCCACGTTCACGACCGCCGTCCGCGACGTCTTGCGGCTGGCCTTGAGGAATTTCGTAAACAGGCTCTTCTTCGCGGCGAAGTATTCCTCCAGGCTGCGGTGGTAGTCCAAGTGGTCCTGCGTCAGGTTGGTGAAGGCGGCCACGTCCAGGTGCACCCCGCGCACGCGTTCCATCGCCAGAGCGTGTGAGGAGATCTCCATGACCACGTCGGTGACGCCGGCCTCCAGCATCCTGGCGAAGAGAGCCTGGAGATCCACGGACTCGGGCGTGGTGTGCGGCGCGGCGAAGATCTGGGCGCCGTATCGGTAATTCACGGTGCCGAGCACGGCGGGACTGCGGCCGGCCGCCTTCAGGATGGATTCCACCAGATAGGTCACGCTCGTCTTTCCGTTGGTTCCGGTGACGCCGGCCACGCGCATCGCGAGGGTCGGTTCGCCGTAGAAACGCGCCGACAGGTCGGCCAGGGCCGCGCGCGGGTCGGCGACGACGAATTGAGGGACTTGGGCGCCGGTGTCCCGGGAGACCACCACCGCCGCGGCGCCGCGCTTGACGGCGTCCGGCACGAAGTCGTGCCCGTCCTGCGCCTCGCCCGGGATCGCCACGAAGAGGAAGTCCTTCTCCACGCGCCGCGAATCCTGCGTCAGCCCCTGCACATCCAATTTCCGGCGCGAGGGCCGCACGACGCGGCGGACGGCGATGTCTTTCATGAGTTCGTTCAGCATCATCAATCTGCCCTGAAAACGATTTTGCACTCCTTGCCCACCACGCTCCCCGGCGCAGGCACCTGCGACTGCGCGACGCCCGACCCCACCACCTGGCAGGGAAGTTTGCGTTCATCCAAGATGGCCAGCACCTTGCGCTTGGAAAGACCCCGGAAGTCGGGAACCGAGCGCGGGGCGCCGCCCGCCGCGTCGAAAACCGGGGCGGCGATCAGACCCGCCTGAACCAAAGTCTTCTCCGCCAGATTCCCCAGCTTCTCCTTCGCTTCGGCGATGCCCGTGACCTTCTCCTTGGAGGCCGCCGTCTTCGACGGTTTTTTGGGCGCCTCTGCCTTGGCGACCGCCGGCATCTCCTCGGGCTTTTCCGGCGGGACGCCCAAGTCGGCCAAAGCCGTCCACGCGATCTCGCGGAAGACCGGCGCGGCGACCAACCCGCCGTAGATCTCGCCCTTCGGCTCGTCCACCATCACCAGCACCACGAGCCTCGGATTCTCCGCGGGCACCATCCCCACGAAGGAGCTCACGTACTTGTCGTGGGAATACCTCCCACCGACGACCTTCTGCGCGGTGCCCGTCTTCCCCGCCACCGTGTAGCCCGGTAAGGCCGCGCGCGTGGCAGTGCCGCCCTCCTCCGTCACGCCCTTCATGATGTCCTTGATGAGATTTGCCGTCGGCGCACTCAAGACGCGCCCGACCTCTTCGGGGCCGTTCGACTGCAGAACGTTGCCGTCGGTATCGGTGACGTTGGCGACGATGTAGGGCTTCATCCGCACGCCGCCGTTGGCAATAGTGGCATAGGCTGAAGCCAGTTGTAGCGGGGTAACGCGGATGCCCTGGCCGAAGGAAATGTTGGCGAAGTCGATCTCCATCCAGTTCTTGGGCTGGCGCAGCAGACCGGCGACCTCTCCGGGATAGTCGATGCCGCTTTTCTTTCCGAACCCGAATTTTTCGACGATCTCGGAGTAAGCCTTCTTTCCCAGCTTTTTGCCGACCTTATAAATGCCGATGTTCGACGACACCTTGATGATCTGGCGCACGGAGAGCATGCCGTACTTCTCGTGGTCGTGGATCGTGTACTCGCCGATCTTGAGGTTCCCGCCCTCGCAGAAGAACTTGTCGTCGGGGCCCACCGCGCCCTTTTCCAGGGCCGCCGCCGCCATGATGGGCTTGAACGTCGAGCCGGGCTCGAAACTGTCGGTGACGGCGATGTTCCGCCACAGGCCCAAGGCGTAGGACTGGTAGTTGTTCGGGTTGAAGCTCGGGTAGGACGCCATCGCCATCACCGCCCCGGTCTTGGGGTCGAGGACGATGGCCGTGCAGGACTTGGCGTCGTACTTGTCGCAGGTCTGGTTCAGCTCGCGCTCGGCGGCGTACTGGATGTTCTTGTGGAGGGTCAGGTGCAGGTGATGCGGCTCCTGCGCGTCCTTGCCCGAGGCCGGGCTCAAAGTTTCCAAGGTCTCGAACATCCGGCCGCGCGCGTCGCGGAAGGCCGTCGAGGCCTCGGCGACACCCTGCAGATCGTGGTCGTAGAAGAGCTCAATGCCACTCAAACCCTCGTTGTCCTGGCCGACGGCGCCCAGGATCTGGCTCGCCACCTCCCGGTTCGGATAATAGCGCTTGGACCCCTTCACCAACTCGACGCCGTCCAGGTTCAACTCCTTCTCCATCGCCTCTACCGCGTCCTTTTCGCGGGGACTCAGGAACTTCTTCACCCAAATGTACTTCTTCTCCGACTTCAGCTTCAGCCCGATCTCCTTGGCCGGCATCTTGAGCGCCGAGGAGAGCTTTGCCTCGAGGGCCCGCTTGTCCCGCACCTTGCCTGGGCGCGCCGCGAGCGAATAGGACGGCACGCTCACGGCGAGCTCGTTCTCCGAGGCGTCGTAGATGTTTCCGCGCGGCGGGGCCTCCGCGATCTTGGTGCGATACTGGCTCTTGGCGATGCGCTCGAGCTTCGGGTCATGGGAGAGATGCAGATAGAGGCAGCGGTAAAGAAGGGCGGAAAAACCGAAAAGAAAAAAAAGTCCGATCAACGCGATGCGCTTTTTCTTGGAACGCGTCCCTCCGTCGTTGGCGAAGACTTTCTTTTTTTTCATTCCTTCAAGTTTTCTTTCTTCAAAAAGACGATTTGGTTTTCGACGGGACGTTGAAGGCCCATCTGCTTCGCAATCTGGGCCATGCGCTGGGGCGACTTGAGCGTCGCCGATTCGACGAGCAGCGAACGGTTCGCCTCCTTCAGGCGGTCCCGCTGTTCCTCCAGCTTGCGGAGGCGGTAGCCGCTCTCGACGACCTGCACCCGCGTCCAGACGTAGCCGAGGCTAAACAGGAAGATGACGGAGACGTAGACGGCCATGGTCTTCAGCAGCCGCCGCATCTTCAGGCTTTGAGACACGGCCATGCCGCGCTTTCTAATCCGCGTCTGCGGCATCAAAACCGTTCCCGCTTTCACGCGGCCACCCCCGTGTATTCTGCAACCCTGAGCTTCGCGGAACGCGACCGGGGATTTTCCCTCACCTCATCCTCCGACGGCACGACCGGCTTCTTCGTCAGCTTTTTCCAGATCCCCGCGCGCTCGCCCTCGGCGAAGGCCACTTTCACGCGGCGGTCTTCCAGCGAGTGATAGGAGATCACCGCCATCCGCCCGCCCGGTTTAAGAATGCTCGGCGCCATTTTCAGAACGCGCTCCAGCCTTTCGAGCTCGCGGTTGACGGCGATTCGAAGCGCTTGGAACGTCCTCGTCGCCGGATGGATCCTCTTGGGCCACGCGCCTCGCGGAACGGCGCGGGCGACGATTGCCGCCAGTCGCGCCGTCGTTTCGATCGTCTCTTGTCTCCGCACATGGATGACCTCCCGCGCGATCCTTCGCGCAAAACGCTCCTCCCCGAACTCCTTCAAGACCGTTTCCAGCTCCTTCTCCGGAACCCGCTCCAGGTATTCCGCCGCCGTCTCCCCGGCCGAAGCATCCATCCTCATGTCCAGCGGACCGTCCTTCGCGAAGCTGAAACCGCGTCCGCCCTCGTCGAACTGAAGGGAGGAAACGCCCAAATCCAGGAGAAGTCCGTCCGCCTTGAGTCCGCCCTTCGCTTCGTCGTCCAGCCATTCGTCGAACGCCCCGTGATGGAGGACGACCCGCGCGTCTCCCCCAAGACGCTCACGGGCTTTTTCCAAAATCTCCGAATCCCGGTCGATCCCGATCAGCCGGCCCTCCGCCCCCAGGCGCTTGAGGATCTCCGCTGCGTGGCCTCCGGCGCCGAGCGTCCCGTCGATGTAGAGGCCGTCGTCCTTCGTCACCAGCAGATCGACGGCTTCCTTCAGGAGGACGGGACGGTGAATCATCATAGGGGCTCGCGTCGCCCCCTCCGCCGGCCAAGCCGTCGGAGCCTCCCCCTCAACGCACCTTCGGTGCTGGTTGGGGGATTCAGTGCAAACGCCCTGGTCGCATCAGCGGATTTTGAAAACTTAAAACAGCGTCCGCGACCGAATCGTAGGTCTCGAAACGCCGATCCATTCCCGTAATCTTCAAGATCTGGCGGTTGTAGGGGCTCACGTTCGCCAGCTTGATGCCGCCCGCGCGCACGTTGGACGCCTCCGCCAAGCCCCACAATTCTCCCAAGACTCCGTAGTGGATGTGGTCCACCTGCGAGAGATCGATGACGATCTTGCTGAAGTCGGACCGGATGGAGTTGCGGATCCTTTCGACCAGCTCGCGGCCGTCCGCGCGCGTCAACTCGCCGGACGGATTGAAGACGGAGACATCCTCAACATAAAAAGTCATAATAGCCGGGGGAGATACCGCTCTCCCCCCGTCCCCCATCCGTTCATTCGAGAATGCATCGTTCACTCCGCCGGCAAAGCCGGCTCTGCTCGCTAGAGTCCCAAGTCAGCAAGTTTCTCGCCGATTGACGAAAGATCGCGTTCAGCTTGCTCAAATACTTTTTGCCATTTTTCTTTGGCCCAAATTTCAAAGCGGTTGGTCATGCCGACGATGACGACGTCCTGGTTCAAGTCGGCGTACTTCCGCAGCGTCCCGGGGATGATGATGCGGCCGTTGGGATCCACGGGGCATTCGGACGCGGCGGAGATGAAGAAGCGCTGCAAGGCCTTCACCTCCGGCTTGAATTGCGGAAGCGCGGCCACCTTGTCCTCGACCGCCTTCCACTCGCGGACCGGATAGGCCCAGAGGCATTGGTCGAAGTTGGTGAGGATCAAACGCTCGTCGTAATTCGAGGCGAGGATCTCCCGAAACTTGGAGGGAATCGACAGACGCCCCTTCGGATCGATGGTGTGTTCGTATCTCCCGCGAAACACAGATAACCCCTTTATGGAACTTTATGGGATTATATGGAACATCCCGGGGATGTCAACGGGATTTTCGGGCTAATCTATTGAAAATTCAGGAGAATTTTGAATTCTTATTCACACCCTGTGGATACATAAATTATGCTTAAATATAGATAGATTAATATAAATTCCAAAGAAATATCTTAGGAATCCAAAGTAACTATTTAATTTAAAAGGATATTACAGAACGCCGTCACGGTAGGGTTGGGGGATGATCCCGTCCAGAGGCTTTGCAGACTCGATTTCCTCGGGCGTGAGTTTGTAGACGTGAATGGCGTCGTAAGGGCAGTTTTGCTCGCACAGCTTGCAGCCGATGCAGGTTTCGATGTCGACGTGGACCAACTGCAACGTTCCTTCCGCCTTTTCTCCGCCTTGCATCGTGAGACAGGACGGCACCGGACACCAATGAACGCAGTATTCGCAACCCACGCACGCATCGCGTTCCACGAGCGCCTTCATTTTTGGCTTGGCGGGCTTCGCGGGAGCGGCGGGCTTGGGGGCCTCTGCTGGCGCGGTCTGGCTGGCAGTCGTCTCTTCCATGCAACCAACTGTAGAGAATGGTTCGTTCCGTGTCAATCACGACAAAGCCCCCGGCCGCTCTTGGCGGACCGGGGGCTCGTCGAAAGCTAATCGCTTTTTTTACTCCGCCTTCTTCCTGCGTCCGGAGCGGTTGCCCGGATCGCCTTCCTCGAAGGTCGGCGAATCCTCGCCCTTCTTCTTCACTGTCACGTGAGCACCGGGCCGGACCGACAGGTGAAACTCGACGCGGCGGTTCTGAGCGCGTCCCGCCTTGGTGGCATTGTCGGCGATCGGAGAGCCTTCGCCCATGCCCGTCGCCGTCACCTTCTCGGCCGGATAGCCGTGGTCGACCATGTAGTTGCGCACCGAGTTGGCGCGCTGGTCGGAGAGCTTCATGTTGTAGGCGTCCGATCCGACGCTGTCCGTGTGGCCTTCCACCCGGACGCTCTCGATCTCAGGCCGCCCCTTGATGCTGTCCAGGATCTCGTTGATGACCGGATAGGATTCCGCGCGGATCACCGACTTGTTGAAGGCGAAATGGATCCGATTGGTGGTGATGACCTCTTCCTTCGGCGCCACCGGCGGAGGCGGCGGCACGACCACCTCTTCGCGCGGGTGCCGGTAGGCCAGCATCAGGAAGACTCTCCAGTCCGGTGCACCGGCACCGTCCTGCAGCCCCGTGCCTCCGCCGGCCGTGACCGCGAACTTATCGATCGGAAAGAACCGCAAGCCTCCGTTCACCTCGAGATTGCGGCTGTTCGAACCGAAGAAGTCGTCGAAGGTCGTCCAGCCGCTTAAATCGGCGATCGCTTCCAGCTTCTTTTTGACGAGGGCCACGTTCGCGCCGGCGCCATAGAGGAACTGATGACCGATCGTGGTCCCGGGGCTAAACACGACCTCGTCGCGCAACTGCGCCCCGACGTTCAAGCCGAGAGAGACACGGTCGGCGATGCGCTTCGAATCCAAAACCGCCAAGGCGCCGCCCGTGATCTTTCCGTTGCCCACGAAATGCGTGTCGCTGCCGGTGGGAAACGTGACGAAGGGCACGATGGCGATGCCGACGGGGTGCTTTTCGTTGTTCAGGAGGCGGGCCTTGAAGTCCAACCGGATGTCCCCCATCCGCGCGCCGTCGTCGGAGACGACGGGCCCAATGGAATTGAACTGCTGCCACGGCACGAAGCTGACGTTCACGCCGACGTTCAACCAGTCGGTCAGTCCCAAGGCGCCGGAGGCCTGCAGGGCGATCTGCTTTTCGATGATGTCCTGAATGCGGGCGCCCGCCGCGTTCTTCAAGACGAGCGAATCGTCGGAAAACTCCGTCGTCAGGCCGAAGGCGTATCCCCACCGTTTCAACGTCTGGGATTGTTGCGTGGTCAGATAATAGCCATGGTCCGTCGCCGGCTTGAAACTCAGCGTATCGAAGCTGGTGACCGCCTGAACATTTTGAGACAGGAGGGCCGCCGTCGCCAGGGCCGTCAGGGATAGGAATCGTTTGAAGCTCTTCATGTGCACCTCGTCTCTATCAAATTCTTCGGGATGTTTAACGATTGAGTGATTGGATGCTTAATTTAATCGAGGCGTCTCAAAGGCGCCAGTATTTTATTCTGAAAGCCGTTTTCTGAGAAGAAGCAGGGATGTCGCGGCCAAGAGGCCGAATCCCGCGACTCCCGCGACGCCCCGGGGAGAGGCGTCAACGGAGGCGGGCGAAAGGTTGCATCCGATGCCGCTGCCCAAGAGGAAGCCGATGGTCGATTCGTCGACGCAGGCCGCGGAACACCCGTCGCCGTCGACGTTGTTGCCGTCGTCGCATTCCTCGTTGGTCCCCTTGGAGCCGTCGCCGCAGAAGGGAGCTAAGGTGCAATTCGACAGGCAATCCGCGCTACCGTCGCATTCTTCTCCCTCGTCGACCGTTCCGTTGCCGCAAGTCACCGGGGGAGGCGTCAACGTACAATCCGCCTCGCATCCGTCGCCGTCCGTGGCGTTGCCGTCGTCGCATTCCTCGCCCTCGTCGACGGCGCTGTCGCCGCAGGCGGGCTCCAGGGTGCAATCCACCGCACAACCGTCTCCGGCGGTCGCATTGCCGTCGTCGCACTCTTCGCCCACGTCTAGGGAACCGTTGCCGCAAAGGGGCTGAAGCTCGAAGGCGCCGATGTCGCAGCGGATCGTGCCGTTGTCGTCGCCGTCCACCGGGCGCGTCAGACCGCGCTGATCGGCGGTGAGAAGGGAGCCGTTATTGGCGTCGTTGGCAAAACAACCGGCCGAATTGGCCAGGTCGATGGCCGGGCTGCCGGCCAGAAGGGCGTGGGTTTGGGTCGTTCCACCGTTGTTGGCCAAGGGGCCCAATTGAGGGTCGATGGGGTTGGCTCCGGTGCCGACCTGGTCGCCGGTCGCGCCGAAGGCGCCTTCGCAGCCGGTTTCATCCCCGATCAAGTTGAATCCTTCGGAATCGATCGTCGCCCCGTTGAACTGAGCGCAGTCGGGTTGGACGTTCACCTCGGAGCCGGAGCTGGCGTCGTTGTTGCCGGCAATGATGGTATTTCGGGAAATCAACTCGTCGGGACCGACGGTAAGCTGCGGAATTTCCGGGTTAAAAAAGAACGTAGTGAGCGCGACACCGCCGCCGTCGCCCGAGCCTCTGTTTTCGAAATCCGCGGTATTGTCGGTGATGGTGACGTTGCGGAGGGCCACGGTCGTCAGACAAAAGTTCGAATCCACATAAAGACCGCCGCCGTTTCCAGCGGCATCCCCGCCGAGCGCGCGGTTGCCGCTGATGGTGCTGTTGACGATGGTCATCGGGCCGTTGGCCGTGCTGATGCCGCCGCCGTTGCCCTCGGAGCTGCTTTCACCGCTCTCGCCGACCTGGTTGTCGCTGATCGTGCTGTTCAGTATATTGACGGAGGTGGAGATGCACTGGCTGGTGACGCCGATGCCGCCGCCCTCGAAACGGGCCAGGTTGCCGTCGATGGTGGTGCCCGCGACGTTCAATGTGCCGTCGTTATAAATACCGCCGCCCTCCGCGGCCGTGTTCGCGGTAACGATCGAATCGTTCAAGTTCAAAGTCGTATTGGAGTTGACGTAAATGCCGCCGCCGTCTTCCAGGTTGGAGCCGCAATTATCGGTCGGAAAACCATTCCGAACGGTGACGTCGTTGATGGTCACTTCAAAAGATCCCTCGTTGCTTAGGATTTCAAAGGCCCGGTCGACGTTGTCGGCGTCGATGATCGTCGTGCTCGCCCCATTTCCGTTGATGGTGAGATCGTCTCGAATATCCAAGTCACCCGCGCTTTCATCGCTGATGTCGCAGGGATTTTGCGTGATCTGATAGGTTCCCGCGGGCAGCGTGATCACGTCCGGTCCGCCTAGGTTGTTCGCCTCTTGGATCGCGGCGCGCAAGGTGCACTGCCCGGTGCCGTCCACGCAGGACCCCGAGATCGCGCAGGTTCCGTCACCCTGGCTTGAATCGTCGGCGTCGTCCCGGCAATTGACCGTGAAGTTGGCGGCCCAGAGATTGGCGCCCAAAGCCAGCACGAGGACAGTGAGGACGGAAGGAACGATGGACCGCTTAAAAATTTTCATAAATCTCCCTTTAGGCTAGGCGCGACGATTGAGCGACAGTGTAGCAACAACGGCCAAAGACATCAAAAGAATCATCACGACCGCCGGAAACCGTTCGGAACGGCCGTCTTGGATCAAACCGCAACCCCCGTCGCCCAAGAGGACCACTTCATCGGTGCACGTCGCCGAGCATCCGTCGCCGTCGTCCGTGTTGCCGTCGTCGCAGTCCTCAGCGCCTTGAACGAACCCGTCCCCGCAAGCGGAGCTCAAACAAGCGTTGGTACAGGCGTCGGTATTGACGGTGTTGCCGTCGTCGCAGTCCTCTCCCGCGTCCACAGCGCCGTTCCCGCAGGTTTCGAGGATGCAGTTGGCGTTGCAACCGTCGCCGTCGTCCGTGTTTCCGTCGTCGCACCCCTCGGGGGATTGAACCGTTCCGTCGCCGCAGGATTCGAGGACGCATTCCGCGGTGCAGCCGTCGCCGTCGGCCGCGTTTCCGTCGTCGCAACCTTCGGTCGTCTCCACGACGCCGTTGCCGCAACCGACCTCCACCGCGCCGACGTCGCACCGGGCGTTGCCATCCAAATCCCCGTCCAACGGCCTCGTGAAGCTGCGTTGATCCACCGTCAGGGCCGATCCGTTGTTCGCGTCGTTAGAGAAACAGCCGGCGGGATTCGCCAGGTCGATGGCCCGGCTGCCGGTCAACGGGAGATGGGTGTTGGTCGGCCCGCCGTTGTTCGCCAAAGGACCCAACTGCGGATTGATGGGCGCCGCCGGGGTGCCGATCTGATCGCCGGTCGCCGTAATAAACCCAGGGGTGCACTCGCTGTTGTTCCCGATCAGGTTGAAGCCTTCGCTGGTGATCGTTCCCGCGCTCAAGAAGTTGCCGCAGTCGGGATTGTTGCCGCCGGAGGTGTCGGTGTTGCCGGCGATGATGGAGTTGCGGACGTTGATGGTGCCCGCGTCCGTCGTCATGAGAAGGCCGCCGGCGTCCCCTCCGGCCGAGTTGGCCGTGATGGTGACGTTGCGGAAGTCGCTTCCGGACTCCGCGGCCACTCCGCCGCCGTCGCCCGAAGCGACGTTGCCGCTGACGGTCGAGTTGATCATCGTAATATTGCCGATGGCGCGTACGCCGCCGCCGTTGGAGGCGTTGTTGCTGACCACCAGCACCCGGTTCAACTCTGCGGCCGTATTGGACCCGACGCGGATCCCGCCGCCCTCGGCGCCGGGAGAGCAAACGGAGGTCCCGATCATGGCCGTGCCGTTGCGGATGGTGAGGTCGTTGAACGTCGCAACGAAGGCGCCGGGCGTCTGGAGCAGAAGGTCGAAGACGCGGTCGATGTCCCCGCCGTCGATGATGGTCTGGCCGGTGGTCGAGCCGTTGATCGCCACGTCGTCGACGATATCGAGGTCGCCGTTCGCGGATCCGAAATCGCCGTCGCAGGTGGAGGCAACGGAGAGGGTATACGTCCCCGACTGCAGATTGATCGTATCGGTGAGAAAGTTGCCGTTGGCGGCGATGATGGCCCCGCGCAAGGAGCAGTCGTTCGCCGCCGCCGTGCAGGCGGTCGCCGCGGCCGTGTCGTCAAAACGGTCGACGTCGAAGGTCGCCGCGCCCGACGCCCGCCCCCAAAGGACGAAGCAGAGACCGGCGATTCCCAGAAAGACTTTATTTGTTCTCATAGATTCTTTCTAACGGATCAGGCTGCAACCGCCGTCGCCCAGCAGTACAACCAAAGCCGGCTCCACCGTGCAGGTCGCCGAACAACCGTCGCCCGCCACCGTGTTGCCGTCGTCGCAACCTTCCCCGGCATCCAAGGCGCCGTCCCCACACGCCGCCTCGAGATCGCAGTTGGCGGAGCATCCGTCGCCGTCGGTCGCGTTGCCGTCGTCGCATTCCTCGCCGGACTGAAGGACGTCATCGCCGCAAGCGGGCGGGATCTCATTGGTGCAGTTGGCCGAACAGCCGTCCCCGTCGGCGGAGTTCCCGTCGTCGCATTCCTCGCCGACGTCCACGGTGCCGTTGGCGCAGGCCTCGATCTCGCAGACGTCGCTGCAACCGTCGCCGCCCGCCAAATTGCCGTCGTCGCAGGCCTCGGAACCGCCCACGAAGCCGTCGCCACAAGCGCCCAATTCGAAGGCGCCGATGTCGCAGCGCGCAGGCGTTGGGCCGGCGGGACCGCCGTCCTGAGGACGCGGCGAGCCGCGTTGATCGGTCGTCAGCAGAGATCCATTATTCGCATCGTTGGAAAAACAACCTGCCGAATTGGCGGTATCGATGGCAGGGCTCACGGTCGGGGCGGTCAGGAGGGCGTGGGTCAGCGTCGGCCCGCCGTTGTCGGCCAAGGGGCCCAGACGGGGGTTAATGGGTGTCGCGCTCGTGCCGGCCTGATCGCCAGATCCGGCGAAAAGCCCGTCGCATCCCGTCTCGTTGCCGATGAGGTTGAAGCCTTCGGTGAAGAGATCGGAAGGGTTCTCGCGGAAACAATCCGGGTTGGACGTGGCCGAGGAGGAATCGATATTGGCGGCGATGATCGTGTTGCGGACGTTCATCTCGCTCTCGCCGCAGGACGGAAGGGCCACGCCGCCGCCGTCGTCCGCCGCCGTGTTGCCGGTCACCGTCGCGTTTCTTAAATTGACGGTGCCGTAGCAGACGTAGACGCCTCCTCCGTCCGCCGCCGACGTGTTGCCGCTGACGGTCGCGTTGATCAGGGTGATGACGGAGTCGGTGGTGTTGGCGTCGGCATAGAGGCCGCCGCCTTCGTCCGCGTCGTTGCCGCTGATCGTGCTTTCGACGATGAGGGTGGTTTCGGTCACTCCGGAGGGATCGTGGTTATCGTAGATTCCGCCTCCCGAGAAGGCCGACGTGTTGCCGCTGATGGTCGTGCGCAGGAACGTTTCGATGCCGCTGTCGGCGTTGAAAATGCCTCCGCCATCGTCCGCCGCGTTGTTGGAGCTGACCGTACTGTCCTGGACGTTCAAGGTGCCGTTGTTGAAGATCCCCCCCCCGCCCTGCCCCTCGTTCGAGGTGACGATGGAGTCGTTGAGATTCAGCGTGGATTGAGCATTGACCCGTATGCCTCCGCCGTCGGCCCCCGCCGGACAACCGGCCGTGGTGAACCGGGCCGTTCCGTTGCGGATCGTCACCCCGTTGATGGTCACGGTCGGCGAGGCGGTGGCGTTGATGAGGTCGAAGACGCGGTCGAAGTCCCCTCCATCGATGATCGTAGAGGCGGCCCCGGCCCCGTTGATGGTCAGAGTTTGCGGGGAGGCGATCAGAATATCGTAGTCGCCGTTGGCGTTGCCGTCCTCGCAACTGGCGGGTCCGGCCGTCGTATAGGTCCCCGCCGGAAGGGTGATGATGTCGTCTCCAAAGGCGCCCGAAGCGGGGCAATCCGCATGGGCCGCGTTATTGTTAGCCGCTGAAATGGCCTCTCGGAGGGAACAAGTGCCGTCGACGGCCACGACGTCAGGCGCGTTGGCCGTCACAGCCATCGTCGCCGCATGACCGCCGCCCCCGACCAAGAGACACGCCAAGGCCGCTTGGGCAAAAATCCATCTTTTCAACGACATAAACTACCTCTTCCTCTTCGGCTGCGGCTCCGAAGGCGTCGACCCTTCGATGTAGGTCGGGCCTTCCTGCTGATCCTTGAGGACTTTCACCTTGGACCCGGGCCGGAGGGAAAGGTGGAACTCGACGCGGCGGTTTTCCGCGCGTCCGGACGGATTATCCTTGCCGTTGATGTCGTTCGGGGCGATCGGCTCGCTCTCGCCCTTGCCGACCGAGGTGAGCTTCTCGCGCGGCACGCCGTGGCTGACCAAGTAATCCATGACGGATCCCGCGCGGCGGTCGGAGAGCTTCAGGTTGTAGGCATCGGAGCCCTTGCTGTCGGTGTGGCCTTCCACCCGGATGCCTTGGACGTCATCGCGGCTCTTCAGGATGGCGACGATGTTGTCGAGGATCGGGTAGGAAGACGGGAGGATGCGCGACTTGTTGAACTCGAAGTGGATCTTGTTCGTGCGGATGACCTCTTCCTTCGGGGCCTCCACATGCTCTTCCGGCGGATGGCGGTAGGCCAAGCTTACGAAGGCGCGGTAGTCCGGGGCGCCGATACCATCCAGGAGACCTGTACCGCCGCCGACCGTCACGGCCAGGCGC
>DASUFF010000096.1:0-3597 GCA_036274695.1 bacterium
GGGGGGTTCGGACGAAGCGGAGGTGATGGCGCCGACGTCGATCGTGACCGATGGCGGGAAGACGACGAGGGAAGGGATTTCCGCCGGGGGCGTCGGTGGATTCGCGGGCGACGCACATCCGGACGCCGCGATGCCGAGCAGAATCATTCCCAAACGGAAGCGACGCATCCCTGCATTTTGATCCTCCGACCGGGCCGAGTAAAGCCATAACGAGCGAGCTTCACAAATCCGGGGGCGTGCGCGCGTCGACGACGATCATCTGAACGAACTGCAACTTGGCCACGACCGGCGTGCTCATCACGAACGGATAAAAGTCCGGCTGGCCCATGCTATGCGCCATTTCGTTCAAGACCATCACCATCTTGATCCATCCGTTGAGCAGCGACAGGAAACGGCCGGCGCCGGGATCGTCGGGTGCATAGAGCGCTTCGCGCGTGAGGGGCCGGATGCCGCCGGAGTCTCCGGTTTCGAGGCCGAAGCCCAAGGCGGTACCCAGGCTGTCGACCACGTGCAGATAGTGGGCCCAGGTCTCGGCCCAGTCCTCCCAGGGGTGCATCGTCGCGTACGAACTGATGAAGGAGTTCGCCCAATCGGCCGGCGGGCCTTGTTCATAGTTGCGTTTGAGCGCCTCGTCATAGCTGGCGCGCTCATCGCCGAAGAGCCGGCGGAACGGTTCCAGCCACTTGGTGTCCCGGACGATTCGGTCCCAGTAGTAGTGGCCGACCTCGTGACGGAAGTGCCCGAGCATCGTGCGGTAAGGCTCGTGCAGGTCGTACTTGATCTGCTCGCGCTTGGCGTCGTCGGCCTCTTCGACATTGATCGTGATGAGGCCATTTTCGTGACCAATCATCACGCGCGGCCCTTGGGGCGTCGAGCGCAGGAAGTCGAACATGAGACCGTTCTCGGGGTCTTCCTCCACCTTGGAGGCGACGGGCAGACCGAGGGCGATCAGTTGCGAGACGAGGCGGCGTTTGGCCTCCTCGACCTTCCGCCAATAGCGCACGTTGTCCGCGTCCTGTAGGTGGGGGATCGTGCGGTTGAGCCGGCAGGCGATGCAGTAGGACTTGGGGTTCCGCGCGAATACCATCCAATTGCAGGCGGCCGGAGAATCGCGGTTCGCGCAGAACTTTGCGAGCTCGTTACGGCCGTTCACTCTCCAAGTGCCGGGGGTCGGGCCGGCCTCGAGCGCGACGACCCGACCTTCGTCGGGCAGGAAGCCCAACGGGGACTTGCAGCCGAGGCACATCGTGTTGTGAAAGAAGACATGGTTGCCGCAGCGGCACCTGTAGGCGCGCGAGTGGCGCGCCAGGCGTTCCTCCAGCGGTTCCGGCAGGTCTGGCATGGATTGTCCTCTATCGCGTATACTACGCGTCGAACCCGTCCTAAGTAAACGGGAGGGAGGCCTTATGAAGACTTTCGCCGCCATCGTCCTGCTGCTTGCTTGGGCCACGCCCCTTTGGGCCGTCGATTGGGTCGGCACCTGGACGTCCAAGTCGCATCCGGGAATTACCCTGACCATCGAGTCCTTCGGCGCGGGCGGCGCCAGGCTCACCTACCACATCCAGAGCGATTCCAAAGTCACCCTCATGTCCCTCGAATCCCTCCTGAACGGCTCCGAGGCTCAAGTGACGATCGACGGCAAGCCGTCGGGAGAAACGATGGCCATCAAACGGTTGGACGACCGGCACACATTCACCGTGATCAAAATGAACGGCCAACCGTTCGGAACCTCGAAAGGGGAGCTGTCTGTGGACGGGAAGACGCTGACGTCGGAGAACGACCAACCGGTGCCGGGCGGCCCCAACGTCAAAACCACGGAAATCTGGGAGCGAAAATAAGCGAAAGGTTCGACGTTTACGATTTACCGCGCCGGCGTTCGCTATCGTCGATCATCCCGCCCAAATCCGCGGCCGGACGAATCTCGAACGGCCCCATCTTGACGCCGGGATGCTTCGACATCAGTTCGACGGCGTGCGGGAGGTCCCGGGCCTCGAGGATCAGGATTCCCCCGATTTGCTCCTTCGTTTCGGCGTACGGCCCGTCGGTGGCGAGCGCCTTGCCGTCTTTCCACCGCAACGTGACCGCGCTCCGGGGCCCTTGCAAGGCCTCACCGCCGGCGAAGTGCCCGTTTTTCCTCAGTTTGTCGTCGTAGGTGAAACACTCGTCGATCAGGATGTTCCGTTCGCTTTCGGGGATCGACTCGAACTTTCCCTCTTCGATGTACCCCAAGCAGATGAATTTCATAAATTCCTCCCTTAATAGCCTGACGACGGACGACAAGCGTTCCATCGACAGTTTTTTTTCGAATTGGTATTCTAATGGGCACAATCGAAAAGCAAGTCCAGGTGGCATTATGGACACGGCTCATCGAAGCCGGCGGGCGACCTGATACGTCTTCTTTTCCTTGAGAACCCTTGATAGTATCTCCCTCATGAATCGGAGCGTCCTTCGTCGAAGCCTCCTGGCACTTGCGGCTTTGGTCCTTCTGCGGTCCAATCCAGTTTTTGCCGAGGACCCCACGTCGTCGTACCACGCCCATCAGATCGTCGCCTTCGTCAACCAGGCCGCGGCCCTTCTGGAGCTGAAGGGCATGGCCGCTTTTCCGGAGTTCAAGGTCAAGGGCGGCGACTGGTGGCAGGGGGATACCTATATTTTCGTTTTCGACATGACCGGGACGGTCTTCATGCATCCGGTTCGTCACGATCTGGAGGGCGCCAATTTCGCCTACATCAAAGACGTCGAAACGAAGCAGTTCGTGAAGGAGGGGTTGCAGATCGCGAAGACGGAGGGCTCAGGTTGGATCGACTTTCTGATTCCGAGGCGTCAGCTGCAACCGCCCACCCGAAGATATGCCTACATCCGAACGGTGAACGTCCCCGAAGGCCAAACGCTCGTCGTGGGCTCCGGTTTTTGGGCGGAGTAGCCCGTTTTCACAATGGAGGATGACCGCCTCGTTCCATTCGGATAAAATAAAGCCATGTCGATCACTTCCGAAAATGACCTAGAAGGACTCCGCAAGGTCGGCCGGGTCGTCGCCCGCTGTCTGCAGCACATGCTCTCGAAGCTCGAGCCCGGCATCACGACCCGCGAGCTGGATGCCATCGGCGGGGAATTTCTTGCGGCGCACGGGGCGAAATCGGCGCCTCGAATCACGTACAACTTCCCCGGCAACACGTGCATCAGCGTCAACGAGGAGGCCGCGCACGGCATTCCGGGCTCCAAGGTCCTCGGGGCCGGGGACCTCGTCAACGTCGATGTGTCGGCGGAGCTGGACAGCTATTTCGCGGACACGGGAAGTTCGGCGGTCATTCCTCCCGAATCGGAACTTCACCGGCGACTCTGCACCGTCGCGAGAAAAGCCCTGAAAAGGGCCCTGCGCGAAGCGCGCGCCGGCGCAAGACTCAATCGCATCGGTTATGCCATCGAGGCCGAGGCGGTCCGGAACGGGTTCACGGTCCTTGAAAACATCGGCAGTCACGGCGTCGGTCGCGCACTCCACGAAGAGCCAAAGTTCATTGCCGGCTACTATGACCGGCGCGATCAGCGTGTCTTGCGGGAAAATCAGGTGATCACGATCGAGCCGTTCGTTTCTTCCGG
>DASUFF010000097.1:0-10633 GCA_036274695.1 bacterium
TTCAGATAGAACGACGAAGAGTCCGACATTGCCGCACCGTGTTATAAGAAAAGACACTATAAGACAAGCTAGAGTTTAATCTGCTCAACTAACTTTTTCACATGGTCTAAACTTTCTAAGAAAAGTTTTTTCTCAGCGTCGTTAAACTTCAGTTCAAAAATTTTCTCGGCGCCGTTGGCTCCGATCACCGTCGGGACGCCCATGTAGTAGCCCTTCACGCCGTACTCGCCGTTTAAGTAGGCGGCGCAGGGGAGGACGCGCTTTTTATCCTTCAAGTAGGATTCCGCCATCGCCAGGGCCGAGGCCGCGGGGGAGAAGAAGGCGCTGCCGGTCTTGAGTAAATTGACGATCTCGCCGCCGGCCATCTGCGTGCGCTTGATGATGGCGTCGATCTTGTCCTGGGGGATCAGGTCGGTGATGGGGATTCCGTTGACGGTGCAGTAGCGCGGGACCGGGACCATGTCGTCGCCGTGGCCGCCCAAGACCAGGGCCGTGACGTCCTCGACCGACACGCCCAACTCCATCGCCACGAAGGTGCGGAAGCGGGAGGAATCGAGAACGCCCGCCATGCCGATCACCTTATTTGTAGGGAAGCCGGTGATCTTCTGCATGGTGTAGACCATGGCATCGAGCGGATTGGAGATGACGATGACGAACGCTCCTTCGCAGTACTTCTTCACGTTCGCGGCGACGTCCTTCATGATGTTGACGTTGGTGTTGAGCAGATCGTCGCGGGACATCCCCGGCTTGCGCGGGACGCCGGCGGTGACGATGACGACGTCGGAACCCTTCAGGTCTTCATAAGAGTTCGTGCCTTTCAGCCGCGAATCGAAACCGTCGACGGGGCCGCTCTCCAAGATGTCGAGGGCCTTGCCTTGCGGGACGCCTTCGACGACGTCGAAGAGGACCACGTCTCCCAGCTCGCGCTGGGCGGCGAGTTGAGCGAGGACGCCGCCGATCTGTCCGGCGCCGATCAATGCGATTTTATTTCTTTTCATTTAAATCTCCGGGGTTCTCCGAATGCGTCGGGGCGGGACTTTCCCGGGTCGGGAGTCTTTTTTCAAGGACTATTTTCCCTAATTCTTCAGGCAGGAGGCCAGATTCGCTTCATGGCCCGCGTTCATTGGGAAACTGGAGAAGAAGCCGGAATAGCCGTTTTGTGAGCAGTCGTAGGCCCAATCGCAGTTCTGGGAGCAACCCATGACATCGCATTGCTGTTTGGCCGCGTTCACCCGCTGGCAGGAGTAGGCGTACAGCCAGTAAGAGCAAGTATTCCAGCGCCCCGCTATTTGGAGGTGGTCGTAATGGAACCAGTATTTTCCGTTCATCTCCGCACAGCAATCCACCCGCTGCGGAGGCTGAGTTTGACACGAGCTTTTTTCCCAGACCGAGATGAGTTCGTTATACAGGAAGCAGGCGTCATTGAAGAGGACGGTTTTCTCGTCGGCGTTCATGATCGCCTTTACGGACGCGGCGTGGTCTTGGACGTCCGTGCAGATCCCGGACTCGGGAATGTAGAGCTTCGAATCCATCTTCGTGATTTCACTCCTGGCCCCGATCGTCTCCTCGGGCTCCGCCAAGAAGTCGCGGGAGACGGCTGACGGGGTTTTGACCGTCGTCGTTTGTGCGGCTGGTTTGGTCACCATGTATTTTGAGAAAAACCCCTTAACGGTGTAGCCGCTGGTGAAGGTCGAGACGGCCAGCAGAGCGGCGGGCATTAGGAAGAGACGAAGCCGTTTCATAAAACCTCCGGAATCGCCGTGAAAAAATTATACGCCCACGGGCTTCACCTCGTCCACGTTCAGCGTGACGCCGCCGTGGTCGTTTTCCACCCGCCCGGAGACCCAAAAGGGCCGGCGGGTGTTCAAAAACGGGGCGTTTTTGCGGTAAGACTCGGGAAAGAAGGTCGTTTCGTAGAGGAAGCTAATACTTTCTGATAAGTCCGACGACGATGCCGAGGATGCGGAACGGTTTGTTCCCGTCGACGACGATGGCCGTCATCGCCGGATTGGCGGGAACGAGCTCCACTTTCCCGCCGGACTTGCGAAACGTCTTGACCGTCGCTTCGCCGTCCACCAACGCAATGACGATCTGGCCGTTCTCCGCCGTCTCCTGCTGGCGAACGACGGCGACGTCGCCGTCGCGGATGCCTTCGTCGATCATCGAATCGCCCTTCACCCGAAGGGCGAAGTTCACGCCGCCGGTCAAGAGCGAGGGCGGCACGTCGATGGTTTCCTTTTCCTCGATCACTTCCACCGGAAGCCCCGCCGCCACGCGTCCGGCGAAGGGGATGGTGACGACCGAATCCGGCTTCGAGACCAATTCCAGCGCGCGGCTTAAATTCTTTTTGCGCGCGAGGTAGCCTTTAGCCTCCAAGGTCTTGAGATAATTTTGGATGGATCCCAGCGATTTCAGCCGGAACCTGCGGGCGATTTCCCACTGGCTGGGGGCATAGCCCTTGTCGCGCGTAAAGCTTTCAATGAAGGAGAGAAGTCGCTGCTGCTTGGGTGTCAGACTCATAGGTTAAGAGTAATGCGTATATTTTACGTAAGTCAAGAAGCGCGGATGGATATTTATAAGTTCTTGTAAGATTTGATGATTTTTCGGATGATTCCGAGCGGAGGCTTGCCATGTCCTACTGCATTTATTGCGGCGGAGCGATTCAGAGGGGGGCGGACGTGCGCTTTTGCCCTCATTGTGGGAAACCGGCGGATTATCCCGGCTCGGGAGCGGCAAAAGACGACCTCGAAAGCCAACTGCTCGCGCTGTTGAAGGCGGGCAAGGGGCTCGACGCCGTCAAACGCCACCGCGAGGCGACGAAGGCCAGTCTGCGCGGTTCCATGGATGCGGTGAACGTCCTCGCGGCGAGCAACGGCCTGCCTCCCGCCACCGGCAAGCCCGGCCAAAGCGTTTGGTTGATCCGACTCCTCGGCAGCGCTTTTGCGGGACTCATGATCGCCACCGCCGGCGTCGCCGTGTTTCCGGATTTGGGCATCATCGCGAAGCCCTTCCTCTGCGAGAGCCTGGCGGTCGTCTCGCGACAGTATTCGTATAAGCCGGGACAGTGGGGCGTGACGCGGACATTCTATTGCGGGCGGGAGGTGGTGACGTGGAAGGTGATGTTCTTTACGTTCCTGATCTACACGGCGATTTTTTTCGGAGTGTGGACGCTTTGGAAATTCGTCCGGCGGCTTATTTCTTAGCTTTCTGAAAACGTTCGGCCATCTTCGCCCAGTCTTCGGGTGTCATCTCGGTCAGCATGTTCATCTCGCCCGCCCCGCAGATCCATTCGCCGCCGTCGATGGTGACGACCTCGCCGTTGATGTAATCGGCGAAGTCCGAGACGAGGTAGGCCGCCAGGTTCGCCAACTCTTCATGGCGTCCGGCGCGGCGCAGAGGGATGCGGCTCATCCATTTTTGTTCGAAATTCGGCGGGACCAGATTTTCCCACGCCTGCTCGGTGGGGAAAGGTCCCGGAGCGACGGCGTTCAGGCGGATGCCGTACTTGCCCCATTCGACGGCGAGCGACCGCGTCATCGCGATCACGCCCGCCTTGGCGCACGCGGACGGGACGACGTAGGCCGAGCCCGTCCAGGCGTAGGTAGTGGCGATGCTCAGGACCCGCCCGCCGCGCTGCTGGTTGATCCACCGGCGCCCCGCAGCCTGCGTGCAATGGAAGCTGCCGTTCAAGACGATGCCGACGATGGAGTTGAAGGCGTTCGGCGACAGAAGCTCGGTGGGGGAGATGAAATTGCCCGCGGCGTTGTTGACGAGCACATGAAGGGGACCTAAGGCCTTTTCGGCCCCGTCGAAGACGGCCTCGACCTCATCGTACTTGCGGACGTCCGCCGTTTTCCAAAAAACCTTCGCGCCTTTGGCTTCGAGTTCCTTCGCGGCGCTTTCCAAAACTTCCTGCCGGCGCCCCGTAATGATCAAATTAGCTCCCAATTCCGCGAAGCGCAGACCCATGGATTTGCCCAGGCCCGTTCCGCCGCCGGTGATGAGGATGTTCTTGCCCTTGAGAAGATCTTTTTGAAACACGGTGCCTCCGAAAATGGTGACGCGATCAAAGCCTTTGCCGGGTGAAAAGACAAGATTTATTTCAAGAATAAAATGATCGTCTAAAACGATAAATTTTTTTACATAAATCAGAAATAAACATATATTCCTATTGGTTATTGATCATGAAATTCTGGCCCTTCAAGCGACAGACCCAGCGGGAAAAACTCGAGGCCAAAAAGCTCCGCAAGAAGGTGCTTCGGGCCAAGCGGTTCAAGGCCCAGAGGGACATCGTCTACTGGGCTCGCTTCTTGAATTACTTAGGCCACTACAAGAGGCACTTGGCGGGCATCCTCGTCCTTCTTTTCGTCAGCGCCGTTCTGGGCACGGCCCTGCCGCAACTCACCCGCTTCGTGATGGACACCATCGTCCCCCGGCGGAATTTCGCGCTCTTGAACGCCGTCATCTTGGGAGGCGTCGGCATCTACGGCCTGCACGCGGTCATGCGGTACCTCGAGCATCGCCTGGTCTTGAACCTGTCCCTGGGTTTGGTCGCCGAGATTCGGCGCGACCTCTTCCGGCATCAATTGAACCTGCCGCTGACGTATTTCCAAAAAATGAGCCCGGGAAAGCTCATGTCGAAGATCACCTACAGCATCTACGCCATCAAGATGTTGGTGGAGACCTTCGCCTACGTCTGCCTGCGCGAGTTGACCGTCATGGCGGTGGTAGTCGTCACCGCCGTGACCATCGATTACCGGCTGGCCATCATCTTCCTGGGATTGACGCCGGTCTTTGCCCTCTACATCCGCTTCGTGCACCGGGCGATGGGGGACGTGGCCGTCACCCTCCAGACCAAGAACGACCAGATCATGAGGATCCTCGACCGGGCCTACAACTCCATCAAGCTGCTCAAGATCTTCGGGGAAGGGGAGCGCGAGGTGGAAAAGCTGGAAAAGGTATTGGGCGAGGATAAAGACCACCGCATCCGGCGGACCATGCTCTACGAGACCAACGCCATCCTGATCTATTCCCTCACCTCCATCATCATCCTGGCCACGCTTTGGTACGGCGGGAGGCAGATCATCTTAGGCAACTTGACCTACGGCGAGGTCATGGCCTTCATCCTCTGCCTCGGCATGTTGCTTCGTCCCGTCTCGGAATTCATCCGCGCCAGCGCTTACCTCGAGGCGGGCCGGGTCGGGATCCGCACGGTTTTTTCCGTCTTCGAGAACACCGAGCCCATTCCCGAGCCGGACCATCCCATCGTCCCCCGCGAGAGGAAGGGGAAGATCGAGTTCCGCAACCTCCACTTCCGCTACGGCATGAACGGGAGCGGCGGCATCGTGAACCTCTCCTTCGCCGTGGAGCCGGGGCAGAAGGTGTTGATCGTCGGGCCCAGCGGGGCGGGCAAGAGCACCATCTTCAATCTGTTGCTGCGCCTCTACGACGCCGAGCGGGGCTCGGTGGTGATCGACGGCGTCAACGTCCGGCGTATGAAGCTGGACGTCTTGCGCTCCTACTTCACCATCGTGACTCAAGATCAGCTTCACGTGGAGGATACCATCCTGAACAATGTCCTCTACGGCTCCGGGAAGAAGGAAGGCGAGTCGGATCTGGAGCGGGCGCTGGAAGTCGCGCGCAAGACGGGGATGAACCGTTTCATCACGTCCCTGGAGAAAAAATACGGCCAAACCGTCGCGACGGGCGGGATGGGTTTCTCGCGCGGCGAGCTGCAAAAGCTCGCCCTCATGCGGGCGGCGACGAAGGAGGCGCCCATCGTCCTGATGGACGAGCCGACGGCGTCCTTGGACGTCTACTCGGAGAAGGAGGTCGTTTCGCAGATCAACGAGCAGTTCGCGGGCAAGACCATGCTGATCATCTCGCACCGGCCCATCCCCATGATCAAGGCCGACTGGATCATCGTCATGAAGAAGGGGTGGATGGAGAATCAAGGGAACCATCACTACCTGATCCAGCATTCCAAATATTACCGCCACTTATTGGGTCGGACCCACCACATCGCGGCTTAGTTCTAGAAATTTTCCATCCGAATCTTGGTCAAGATGGATTGCATGTCCTCGGGCATCGGCGCCTCGAAAGTCAGCGATGCGCCCGTGGTCGGATGGACGAAATGATAGGTCCCGGCGTGCAGGGCCTGTCCTTTGATGTCGAAAATCTCGGCGTCCTCCGGAGGTCCGTATTTCGGATCGCCCACCAGGGGATGGCCGATCGATGCCATGTGGACGCGGATCTGATGCGTCCGTCCGGTGGCGATCTTCACCTTCACCAGCGTGTGATTCCGAAAGCGCTCGACGACCCGGTAGGAGCTGTGCGCCTCCCGGGCGTTCAGAAGTTCCTCGGATTGGCGTGTCAGAGGATAAACGGAGAGACGCCCGCGATGCTCCGGAGCGATGCCGAGCTCGGGCCTTTTGTCGAAGACGGCCATCTTCTGCTCGAAGGGATCCTTGCCCACCGCCAGATCGATCTTCCCATCGTCCTCGGCGATGACGCCGTGGACGATGGCCGTATATTCATGAAAGCGCCCCGAGGAATCGGCATAACGCTCTTCGATCAGCCTCTGTTGCGCCAGGTCGGTCTTGGCGAACACCAAGGTTCCGGACGTGTCCTTGTCCAGGCGCGAGGTCGCGCCCGGTTGGAGTTCTCCGATCTTCATCCCCCATTGCGGATGGAGGCCCAGCAGGGCGTGCGACAAGGTCCCCGTCAGCGTATGGGCCGTCGGATGGCAGTCCATGCCGCGCGGCTTGTCGACGACGGCGATCTGGTCGTCCTCATAGAGGACCTTGAGAGGAATGTTCTCCGGTTTGAGCTGGTAGCCCCTGGGAAGGGATTTTCGGAGCCTTTCGTATCCCTGCCGGAAATACGTCGATTCCTCGTCTATCTCCGTCGGATCCGAGGATTCGGTGATTTCGATGTAGGTCTTGAGCGGATTGCTCAGCAGCGAACGCGTCCAATGCAGCGAGACCACGAGCGCGGACAGGGCCGCGCCCCCTCCCAGGAGGACGAAGAAAAGCCAGTGCCGGAGGAACCAAAACCGTTTGCCGCCGTTCATTTCGTTTGAGCCCCGAAAAAGTTGGTCTTCACGAAGCGCAGGAAGGAGCGGGCTTCTCGCCATTTCAGCGTCAGGAAGGAGACGGGCTGGTGTTCCGCCAGCTGCTCTACGTAATTCGTGCCGTAATATTTCCGCCAGCCCGTGTAGGGCCCCAGGGGGCGCCGGCGATTGATGCGGTAGTAGGCCCCGACGACGCTCTTGTAACCCACTTCCCGGAACCAGGCCTCGGGCACCAGCTCCCGGTCGCGCGGGGTGCTTTCGCGCAGGATGCAGCGGCGGATGCGTGATTTGATGTAGCGGTCGAGTTCTCTCAGGCGTTCGTCGCGGTTGACCACGGGAAAGGAGCGGATCCACGGCAGCTGGGCCATGCCCCGGTCGCACCGGGCGTTCAAATCGGTGACGATCTGTTTCAGGAACCGTTTCCGGTCGCCGGGCGTCGCATTGGACAGGTGGCGGTAGCGCCGGCGGGGGAGTTGGTCGCGGATCCATTCGCGGTATTTGCGGACGGCCTTGGATCCGACCTCGATCTCCGCGCCTTGAAATTGGTTCCCCAGATATTCGAAGGCCTCGCCGGGTTTGGCCAGGACCGTTTTCTCCTCCGACAACTTCAGGCCGTGGGCCTCCAAATAGCCTTTGATGACGTCGATGCCGGCATGGAGCCTTTCTTCCGTGTCCGCGAGGAGCAGGATGTCGTCCCCGAAGCGCGTGTATTCGAAGCGTTTGACGAACATCGCCCGGTCCAGATCGGCCAGGTAGAAATTGGCGCAGATCGGCGTCAGGCTGGACCCGGACGGGATGCCGTGAATGGGCGAGGAGATGATGCCGTGCGAGCACTTGCGCTGGTGCACGAACTTCTCCAGCAGTTCCATGACCTCCGGCTCGTCGGGCAGGATGTTTCGGAATTTCTGCAGGAGGAGGGTCTGCGCGATGCCGTCGGTGTAGCTCGGGATATCGGTCTTGAAGACCCAAAGCCCGTCGGGGGCTTGGGAAAAGAGCTTGTGGACCTTCCTGGCGGCGGGGCCGTTCCCGTAGAAGCGCCCTTTCCGATAGGAATACAGGTTCGGGTGATAATGCCTCTCCATCCACGGCGACAACACGTCCGCCATCGCCTTCTGGATGACCTTGTCGCGCAGCGCGGAGATGTAGACCTCGCGCATCTCGCCGTTGTCCTTGGGAACTTTGCGCAGGATTTGCGGGTAGAAGGGCAGTCCGCGGTCCATCAGGAAGACGCGGCATTCCTCCAGCCTTTCTTCCAATTGCTTGTCGAATTCGATCAGATCGACGCCGTCGATGCCGGTGGTGAACCGTCTGTAGACGCCCATTTCGGGGTCGTGATGCTTCTCGCGAATGAGGTGGTAGGCGGCCAGGATGCGGTCCGGGTGGACTATATTTTGGTACAGACCCCCCATCGGCATCCTGGCCATCTGGTTTTCCGTCGGAACGGTCGTCTTACTGCTGACGACAATTGGTTAACGGAAGAGATGATGAGAGAACGTGAAGACCTGCCAACGGTAGGTCTGATCGTTCTGTCGGATTCTCCGAAATTAACCACTCCCCGCTTCTTTCGAAGCGGGGCTTATTATTACGCCGCTCCCCCATGCCAGAGAGGGCCTTCCCGTTGCCGGGTCGGCTGATGAGCGGCGCCTTAGACACGAGGCATGACGGGCTCGGCCTACCACCACCTTTCGAAGCCCATCGGTTCCGGCGGACGCTTCAAAGTGTAACAAGATGCTACCGGAATTGAAAAGAAAAACGACGCTGAATTTTGATTTTTATCGAATTGATAAGAAGGAAATTGAGTTGACGCACCCGGTTACATGTTCTTGACGATTTCCTTGCCGAATCCGGAGCAGGAGACGAGCGTCGCGCCTTCCATCAGGCGATGGAAGTCGTAGGTGACGGTCTTTTTGGAGATCGCTTTTTCGAGGGACGAGACGATCAAATCCGCCGCTTCCTGCCAGCCCATGTATTCGAACATCATGACGCCGGAGAGGATGACGGAGCCGGGATTGACCTTGTCTTGGTTCGCGTATTTCGGCGCCGTCCCATGCGTGGCCTCGAAGATGGCGCGGCCGGAGACGTAGTTGATGTTGCCGCCGGGCGCGATGCCGATGCCGCCGACCTGGGCGGCCAGCGCGTCGCTGATGTAGTCGCCGTTCAGATTGAGCGTGGCGATGACGTCGTACTCGTCCGGACGCGTGAGGATCTGCTGGAGGAAGGCGTCGGCGATCGAGTCCTTGATCAGGAGCTTGCCCTTGGCGGCGTTCGGGTCTTTCTGCGAGTCTTCCCAGGAAACGGTCTTGTCGCCGAACTCGCGCTTGGCCAGTTCGTAGCCCCAACGCATGAAGGCGCCTTCGGTGAACTTCATGATGTTGCCCTTGTGGACCAGGGTCACACTCTTCCGTTTGTGGGCGAGGGCGTAGTTGATGGCGGCGCGGACCAGGCGCTCGGTGCCTTCCTTGGAGACCGGCTTGATGCCGACGCCGGAAGTTTCGGGAAAACGGATCTTCTTGACGCCCATTTCGTTCTTCAAGAACGCGAGGACCTTCTTCACTTCCGGTGAACCTTCCTCCCACTCGACGCCGGCGTAGATGTCCTCCGTGTTCTCGCGGAAGATCACCATGTCCACTTTTTCCGGACGCTTCACGGGAGAGGGGACGCCGGCGAAGTAGCGCACCGGGCGCAGGCAGACGTAGAGATCGAGCTCTTGGCGGAGACTGACGTTCAAGCTGCGGATGCCCTTGCCGACCGGCGTGGTCAACGGGCCCTTGATGGCGATCAGATAGTCCTTGATCGTCGACAGCGTTTCGTCGGGCAGGAAGTTCGGTGGGCAGTCGGCGCCGTAGACTTCTTTCGCCTTCTCGCCGGCGTAGACCTCGAACCACTGGATCTTGCGCTTGCCCTTGTAGGCCTTCTCCACCGCGGCGTCGAAGACCATCTGAGAGGCGCGCCAGATGTCGGGGCCGGTCCCGTCGCCCTCGATGAAGGGGATGATGGGCTGGTCGGGAACGGTCAACTTTTCCTTCTCAATGCGGACTTTCTCTCCGACCGTCGGTTTCTTCAGTTTTGATGACATGGGAATAAGTCCTATAAGTCGTATAGGTCCTCTAGGACCTATCGTTGATCGATGGGTACGTATTTCAGGTCGCGCGGTCCGATATACTCGGACTGCGGACGGATCAGGCGGTTGTTCCGGTACTGCTCCAAGATATGGGCCGTCCATCCGGCCGAACGGGACATGGCGAAGATGGCGGTGAAGAGGTCCACCGGGATGCCCATGGTTTGGTAGAGCGTCGCCGAGAAGAAATCGACGTTGGGATCGAGGCCCTTCAGCTCCTTCATGACCTTCTGGATCTCGATGGACATGTCGAACCATTTCATCTGCCCGCTCTTGCGGCTGAAGGCTTCCGACATCTTCATCAGGTGCTTCGCGCGCGGGTCGATGGTCTTGTAGACGCGGTGGCCGAAGCCGAAGATCACGCGCTTGTTGGCCAGCTCGTTCTCGATGTATTCGCGCACGTGCGCGATGTTGCCGATGGCGCGCAGGGTCTTGATGACCTC
>DASUFF010000098.1:0-28238 GCA_036274695.1 bacterium
ATGCCCGTGAGCACGGCCTGGGCGACGGAGAAGTAGATCACCAGGCCGGTGACGTCCACGAGGGTCGCGACGAAAGGGGCCGAGGCGCTGGCGGGGTCGAACCCCAGGCGCCGGAGCAGGAAGGGGAGCATCGAGCCGGCGATGGTCCCGAAGAGGACGACGCCGATCAGGCTGAAGGCGACCGTCATGGCGATCAGCATGTAGTGCTCGCCGTAGATCCGTCCCCGCGAGGGCCAAAGCATGATCCGTAGGAAGCCGATCGTCCCGAGGATCAACCCCAGGAAAATGCCCGAGGCGAGTTCGCGGCGGACGACCTTGAACCAATCCCGGAGTTTGACGTCGCCGACGGCCATGGCGCTGATGATGAGGGTGGTCGCCTGCGAGCCCGAATTGCCGCCGCTGGAGATGATGAGCGGTATGAAGAGGGCCAGCACGACCGCCTTGGCGATTTCGTGCTCGAAGAAGGCCATGGCGGTGGCCGTCAGCATCTCCCCGAGGAAAAGGGCGGAAAGCCAGCCGGCGCGCTTGCGGACCATCTCGAACAGGCTGACCTTCAGATACGGCGCGTTCAGGGATTCGGTCGCGCCCATCTTCTGGATGTCTTCCGTGGCCTCTTCCTGAACGACGTCCACGATGTCGTCCAGGGTCACGATGCCCTTCATCTTATTATCGGCGTCGACGACGGGGATGGCGACCAAGTTGTGCTGCTTGAAAAGGCGGCTGACGCTCTCCTGGTCCAAGTCTTCCTGCGCCTTAACCAGGTCCGTCCTCATGATGTCCCGGATGATCGAGTTGTAGGGCGCGGTGAAGAGCTCCTTGAAGCTCATGACGCCCAGGAGGTGCTGGTCGTTGTCGAGGACGTAGGCGTCGTAGAAGTGCTCCCGCTCCTGGGCCTGTTTCCTCAAGTAGCTGAAGGCCTCCTCGACCGTCATGTCGGGGCGCAGCCGGATGAAACGGGGATTCATCAGGCCGCCGGCCACGTCCTCCGCGTAGGCGAGAAGGGCGTTCACTTCCTTGCGGGTCAGGTCGTCGAACTGGCTTAGGAGGACGCCGCGCGTCTCCGGGGTCACTTCCTGGATCATGTCGGCCAGATCGTCGGGCGCGAGCACCTGCAGCCAGACCTGGCGCCGGTCGGGCGGGAGCGCGAGGATCAAGTCGGCCTGATCGCGGGCGTTCAAGCTGCGGAAGAAATCGTTGGCTTCGTTTTTCGGCAGGGCGCGCAGGCCCTCGAGACGCTCGAAGGCGGAGAGGAAGGACCAGATTTCCTCCAAATCCTGAATGCCGAAACGTGTGGGAGCTTTTTGAGCGGAGGCGGTGGGCATGAACGCCTATTTTTAAAGAATTGGGGGGCATATGAAAACGAAAAAAACCTCCTTGAGAATATTTCGTAGACAGTTGTAGTCAGGTGCTACCGCTCATGAGTCCCGTCAGACGTGTATCGCAGCTTTTTCTCAAGCATCGCTATGGAGCGACCCTGTTCGCCTTCTTGGCCGCCGCCGTCGTCACCGGCGTGGCCTGCGTCCTCTTCATGTGGGGATTCGACAAGGTGCTCGAGAGACGGTTGGATTTCGACAGCTTCGGTCCCTGGGTCTGGGTGATCACGCCGGCCGCGTTCCTTTTGTCGGTGGAGCTCATCCGCCGAGCGGCCCCGTACGCGGCGGGGACCGGCATTCCCCAGGCGATCTTCGCCGCCCAACATCTGACCCCTCACAACGACCGTCCCTTGAGGCCTTTGGTGTCGATGACGACCATGGCGGTGAAGGTCGTCGCCCTCCTGATCGCCGTCTGGGTCGGCGCCTCGACCGGGCGCGAAGGACCGTCGGTCCACATCGCCACCTGCGTGTTCCTGGGAATGATCTTGCTCTTCCGGCGGCTGTTCGGAGCGACGGTGGATTTAAGATCGGCGACGGTGGCGGGCGCCGCGGCGGGGCTCGCGGCGGCCTTCAACACGCCGCTGGCGGGAGTCACGTTCGCCATCGAGGAGCTGACCCCGGACCTGTTCGCGGGAATCAAGGATTTCGTTCTGATCGCCATCATCGTGGCGGCCATCGCGGCCAAATACATGACGGGTGAGTACGCCTATTTCGGCCATCTCTCCGAGCCGCCGGCGATTCCCTTCCTGGCCATCGTCACGGTGGGCGTCGTTTGCGGGATGGCGGGCGCGGGGTTTTCGACGCTCATCTTGGAAGGTCAGAAGTTTTTGGGCCGGTTTCACGCGCACCGCGTGGGCCGCTATCTCGTTCCCGTCGTCCTCTCGCTCGGCGTCTTGGGGATTGCGGCGGTCTACGGCGTTTCCGCCCTCGGTCCAGGCAATCAGACGGCCAAGGATCTCTTGAACGGGCATATCTCGCCGGACGTCTTTTATTATCCCTTGGCCAAGGTCAGCTCGACCCTGCTGACGTATTGGTCGGGCGTCGCCGGCGGCATCTTCGCCCCTTGTCTCTCCATCGGCGCGGCGTTGGGCGCCGACGTGGCTCAGGTCTTCGGCGTGGCGGCGGCGAGCGCCGCCCTGGTGGGGATGGCGGCCTTTCTCTCCGGAACGATCCAGGCGCCCATGACGGCCTTCGTGATCATTTTCGAGATGACCAACGACCACCAAATGCTCCTGCCCGTGATGCTCGCTTCCCTCCTGGCCTTCATGACGGCCCATCTCATGGGCGCGAAGCACCTCTACAAATCCTTGTCCGAGAATTACCGCCCGCTCCTGGAAAAAACCGCGGCGTCCTAGCCTCTGCGGCTAGTGCGTGGAAGGGGAGGAAGGCGCCGCCGCCGTGATTTCCTCGTCGTGACGATACGACTTGGGCAGTTTGAGCGCCCGGTAGAGGGAATAAAACGTGGCCAGGAAAAGCCCCAGCGTGGGCAGCCATCCGAGCCCGTATTTGAGCAGCGCGTGCATGTCCATGGCCTTCAAGGTCGCCAGGTTTTGAGGCGTCAGGAGGGCGGTCACCGATTTCACGACATTCGGTCCGCTGTAGATCCAGCACGAGGCGCATCCCGCGAAGGCCAGCACCCCGGCGAAACGCGGCATGAAGACGGCGAAGAAGGAGGCGACCCCCAGAAGTCCCGGGGGTCCGATGAACGAGGCGGTGAAGATGCTCGCCCATGGGGTCTTTCCGTCGATGACCGACAGGGCGACGGGAAAGACGATGCCGACGGCGGTGGCGAAATAGAGAAGGAAGCCAATCATCGGTGCGTTGGACGCATCCTACACGAAAATGGCGGCGAGGGAAAAAAGAAAGGGACGTAACCTTTTCAGGTTACGTCCCTCGGTAAATCCGTCTTGAAAGACTAATTACCAGTTGCCGCGACCGCCGCGGCCACCACCACCGCCGCCGCCGTAGCCGCCGCGATCACCGCGGCCGCCGCCGCCGCCACGCCCGCCGCCGAAGCCGCCACCGCCTTCGCGGGGCGCCATCGGACGCGCTTCGTTGACCGTCAAGGCGCGGCCTTCCAAGTCAGCACCGCTGAACTTGGAGATGGCCGCCTGCGCCTCTTCTTCAGTGGCCATTTCCACGAAACCGAAGCCTTTGCTTCGTCCCGAGAACTTGTCCATGATGACTTGGGCGGATTCGACGGTTCCGGCCTGAGAGAACAACTCTCGGAGCGTTTCGTCGGTGGCGGAGAAGGGGAGATTCCCCACGAACAGTTTTTTACCCATAAGACCTCCTTAGGTTTGGGTCGCCGCTAAAGAGGCCGTAGGCACTAACGCTGCGAACTCTTGGCAGGCTTATGATAGACTTAGTCACTTTCGCTTAAACGGCGAAAAAGGTCAATGATTAAAGCGGTCTTCCGTCTTATCCCCAATGAGATCGCTGAACTTCACTCCCAGCTTGATTTTGCCGCCCATCCCCCTCAATATGGAAATCACACACTCGCAAAAACCCGATGATTCATGAACCTCATCCTGCTGTTCCCCGAAGACTTCGTCTCTGAGGCCGTTGTCCGCCTGACCGACTACCGAGCCACCCATATTCGAGAAATACACCGGGCCCCGGTGGGTAAAAACCTGCGCGTCGGCCTCGTCGGAGGAGGGATCGGAGAGGGCAAGGTCGTCCGCATCGACGGGGACGTGGTCGATTTGGAGATCAAGGTCCCCGAAGGCAAGGCGGAGGCGCCGGTCCTGTCGCTCATCTTGGCGTTGCCCCGGCCGCAGACCTTGAAAAAGGTGTTGGAAGGGATCGGGGCCGCGGGTGTGCGGGAGCTGACCCTGATCAACACCGAACGCGTCCAGAAAAGCTTTTTCAGCTCCAAGCTCCTGAAGGACGACGCCTGGATGCATCATTTAAGGCTGGGCATGGAGCAGGGGAGCAACACCTATTTGACCGAAGTCACCGTGAAGCCGTCCTTCAAGGAGTTTTTCGAAAATGCGGCGGAGGCCCTTCCGGAGGACGCCGTCCGTCTGATGACCCATCCGACGACGGAGCGGACGCTCTGGGATACGCCCGTCGGCAAGCCGCACCGGCTGGGACAACCGATCATTTGCGCGGTGGGACCGGAAGGCGGCTGGCTGGAGGCCGAGGTCGAGCAATTCAAGAAGAACGGGTTCGAGATCGTCTCCCTCGGGAACACCATCCATCGGGTCGAGAACGCGGTGATGGCCTTGCTCGCCCAGATCGAACTCCTGCAGATGAAATTCGAAGGCGCGAAAAATTAGGGGAAGAGGCGCGCGACCGTCCACTTCGATCCCTTGCGCCGATAGAGGAAACGGTCGTGCAGGCGCCGGGGGCGCTCGATCCAGAACTCGACGGCGTCGGGGACAATGCGAAAGCCGCTCCAGAAGGGGGGACGCGGCACGTCCTTTCCTTCGAACTTCCTTTCGAATTCGTCGAAACGCCGCTCCAGCGTTTCGCGTGAGTCCAGGACGGCGCTCTGATCCGAGGCCCACGCCCCCAACCGGCTTTCGCGCGGGCGGGAGCGGAAATAGGCGTCGGCCTCCGCCTTCGAAACCGCCGTTACTTTGCCGCTCACGCGCACCTGGCGCCGGAATTTTTCCCAATAGAAGGTGAGGGCGGCCTGCGGCCGTTTCCTGAGGGAAGACGCCTTGGCCGATTTCAGGTTCGTATAGAAGACGAACCCTTTGGCGTCGGCGCCTTTCAACAGGATCATCCGCCCTTCCGGCGAACCCTTGGGGCCGACGGTCGAAAGACACGCCGCCTCCGGCAGGGGAATGCCGGAGGCGGCGGCTTCCCGGAACCAAAGCTGAAACTGCCTGATGGGATTCCTGTCCAAACGCTATCCCAGGGCGTTGACGACTTCGTCGTAGTGCATCTTCACGTCCACCTTCGGGAAGATCTTTTTGATCATTCCGTTCTCGTCGATCAGGAAGGTCGTGCGCTCGATGCCCATGTAGTTCCGCCCGTACATGCTCTTCTCCTTCCAGACGCCGTAATCGGCCACGATCTTCTTGTCGGTGTCGGCGAGCAGCGGGAAGTTCAGGTCGAATTTTTCCTTGAACCGCTGATGGGAGGCGACGTCGTCGACGCTGACGCCCAGGACCTCCGCGCCCTTGGACTGGATGACGCCGAAGCCGTCCCGGAAGGCGCAGGCCTCGACGGTGCAGCCCGGCGTGTCGTCCTTGGGATAGAAATAGAGGACGACCTTCTTACCGCGGAAGTCGGAGAGGGAGACCGCGCGTCCGTCGTCCGCGGTCACGGTGAAGTTCGGGGCCGTCTCGCCTTCGCGGAGCTCGACGGTCGAGGCCGGGACGGCGTGCGCCTCAACCTTCTTGGGCGCCGGAGTCGCTCGGACGATTTTCTTGCTTACCGACTTGGCCTTTTTCTTCGCCTGCCGCGCGCGGGCGCGCACGACTTTCCGTACCACCTTTTTGACCTTCTTCCGCGCGGCCTTGCGGGCCGAGCCCATCTTCTTTTTCAAAGATTTGAGTTTCTTCTTCACCGGTTTTTTCTTTCGTGACTTCGCCATGGCGGGCCTCCTTGAAAGAATTCCTACTCCTTCGCCCGATTATTTCAAGAGATCGCGGAGGCAGGCCGCGAGATCGGGATATCGGAACGCATAGCCCGAAGCGGATAACTTTTTAGGCGCCACGCGAGTGCTCGCCAGCAACAGGGCGTCCGCCATCTCGCCCAGCGCCAGACGGGCCGCGAAGGCGGGCATCGGGAAAAAGGTCGGTCTCTTGAGGGCGCTTCCGAGGATTTTGGTGAATTCCGCGTTGGTCACGGCGTTCGGGGCGACCAAGTTCACCGGGCCTCTCAGAGAGGGCGTGACCAAGGCGTGCAAGATAGCATCGATCACGTCGTCCAAGCTCACCCAGCTCCAATACTGCTTTCCGTCCCCGATGATGCCGCCGGCGCCCAGCTTGAAAGGGGTCAGCATTTTTTTGAGCGCCGCCCCGTTTGGGGTCAGGATGACGCCGATACGGAAGAGCACGGTGCGGATGCCTTTCTTTTGGGCGGCTTCCGAGGCCTTCTCCCATTCCTCGCAGACATCGGCTAAAAATCCGGAACCCTTCGGGCTGTCTTCGGTCAAAATCTCGTTCCCGCGGTCCCCGTAAAAGCCGACGGCCGAGGCGCAAACCAGCGTCTTGGGCGGCGTCTTTAGCTGCGCCAGGGTGGAGGCCAGGAGGCGCGTTCCGTCGACGCGGCTGTCGCGTATCCTCCTTTTGACCGCCTCGTTCCAGCGCGCCCCCGCGATGTTCTCTCCCGCCAGATGGACGGCGGCGTCCAATCCCTCCAGGGACATGGAATCCAGCTTGCCGGCCTCCGGGTCCCAGACGATGTCCGAATCGCTGACGGGATTTCTGCGGACCAGTCGGACGACGTGATGGCCCGCGGCGCGCAGTTTGGGGATAAGGGCCGAACCGACCAGGCCCGTGGCCCCGGTGACCAGGACCTTCATAGGATCTCCTTCAGAAAACCCAGGAATCGGGAATGCAGGGCGAGCGATTTCTTGAGCCGGAAGCGGACTTTCTTGTGCCGCGCCGCCGCGGCGCGCACCAGGGCGGGAATGTCCTTCACGGCATGACGGCCTGGGAAAAGCATCAGCGGAACGACGACGATTTCGCGGGCGCCCGAGGCGGCGGCCTTCTCCAAGGTTTCCGGGATTCGGGGTTCGGCCAGCTCCAAAAACGCGCCGGCCATCGATGCCGCCTTGGTCGCGGCCTTGAGGCGGCCCACCATCTGGAGGAACGCCCTGTTGCTGCGCGGTTCGCGGCTCCCGTGGGCGACCAATACGTAGGATCGGAACATCCCGGATCCCCCCTTCTTTCTAGTGGTACGGTCCGACACGGATGTGACTATACTAGCCATCTTGACGATATGAAGGAGATTTTGGAGAAAATAGCCGCCAAGCCCTCGCTCGAAGCCCGTTGGCTGAATACCCTCTCGCTCCTCGAGTACATCGGCGCCCGCAAGATAGGGAAAACGTTCTCGAAGGTCCATCCGTCCATCGAGGTTTTGGAGCACCACGCCGACGAGACCCGCCACGCCTTCGCCTTCAAGCGGCTTTCGGCCATCGTCTCCGGCGGCGAGGACTTGGGCTACCTGTGTCCCGACGAGGCGATCGACTATTTCCAAACGTTGGATAAGACGCTCTCCGATTGGATCACGAAGCTGACCTCCCACAGCGATTCCAACCAGAACTACTTGATCGTCACCGCCGTGATCGAACGAAGGGCCATGAAGCTGTATCCGGTCTACCGCCGGATCACGCGCAACGGCTTCATCCGCGACGAGCTGAAGCGCGTCGTCGAGGAGGAGGCGTCCCATCGCCGGTTGATCGAGGAGGGTTGCCTGAAGATCATGAACCGCAACGACGTCCCCGATTTCGAGGAGTGCGACCGGATGGAGGAGGAACTCTTTTCGAAATTCCAGGCGGCCGTCGAGAAGGCCCTGGCCTAGCGCTCAACTTGGGACGACGGCGGGTCCGGTCGACGCAGGCGGCTGACCAAATAGATGCCCGCCGCAAGATTAAAGAGAGGCGCGAGGAAGATCGCGCTTCGCGATAGCAGCGACGCCCCGCGGGCGAGCGTCGCGTACGCCACGTCCGCCGGGACGTCCATCAGGCGCAGGAGCCCCACCGCAAAGAACCAGAGGGGCCTGCGTTTCCAGGCGGCGATCGCCTCGATCACGCCGAAGAAGAGCCACGTCATCCCCGTGCGGGCGATGAAATCCACCGGCACGTCGGCGAGTCCCGGATGAAAGATCTGCGCGTAGAGCTGGGGCCGCCAGACGGCCACGCCGCCCAGGGCGAAGTCGAAGAGGCTTAAAGCGATGCAGAGCCAAGCGGCCATGCTTACTCCTTGATCTCGATCGTCCGCATCCGGCTCCGGCCGAAGATCTCTGGTTCGTAGAACCCGAAGGCCCGGGCGCCTGGCATCAGGTAGGTGCCGGCGGTCGTGGCTCGCACGGGGTAGCGGATGTGGTAGACGCCCGGAGGGAGGATCTCGTCGGACCAGACGATGGCGTTGTCCCGGATCTCCTGGTGCGAGAAGCCGTAGTCCGTGCCGTAATCCTCCGCGACGATCACGTCGTCGTAGCCCGTAAAGCGCTCGGCGCCGTAGCCCTCGTCCGCGTATTCGCCTTCTCCCTCGTTTCCTTCCTGGCCTTCCTGATCCGAGCCGCCGGCGGCGGCCTGCAGGGCCGCGGCGCGCGAGGTGGTGGCGAGCGTCATGTCGACGGGTTCGAAGCCCGAGGGGATCGGGTCCTGCACCAGCACGTAACTCAACTCCTGCGGGACCACCAAGGTGATGTGGCCCTTGTAGTTCTCGCCGGCCTTGAATTCGGTCAGGGGCTTCGCCTCCTTCACGTCGTCCAGGGCGTAATACTCGCGCGAGATGATCAGGCCTTCCTCGCGGGTGGGCGTCTCGGCGGGCGGGAGATAATATTTGAGGACCATGTCGTAGTAGAGGGTGCCGTCGCCGGTCTTTTTGAATTCCAGATCGACGGGCTGTTTCTTCTTCGCCATCTCGGCGAGAGGGACGTGTTTCGAGGCCACCGTCAGCAGGTTGTCCTTGTTGAACGATTGTTCGAAGAGGCTCTGGGCCTCGGCGGTTAAGACGGCCTTGAAGTCCGTCTTGTCTTCCTGGGCCCGCTTCGTGAAGTCGGCGACGAGCCAGGAGAGATACAGCTCGTTCTGCGTGTTGACCTCATGGCTCGATTTTTTCTGATTCAGTAAAAAGGCCAGGGCGCGCGGGACCATCGGATGCAATTCAGCGTCCGATTCCATCGTCAGCAGGGCCAGGGCCGCCAGGGCCGTGTTTTTCTCCTGATAGCCGTAATAGCCCTCTTCGGGCCATGACGTATGGCGCGGTTCCTGCTTGGCGAGCGAGAGCAGGCGGCCGGTGACGTCGGCGTGGGATTCCTGCCAGTTCTCGTTCCGCATCGCGAGCAGCAGATGCGAAAGGCCGGTGGTGGACAGATTCGGCTGCTCCTTGGCCAGGTCCTCGGTGAGGTTGTATTCGCTGGTGTTATCCAGCGTGAGCCCCCAGAGGGCGAAGGCGTCGGCGTCGGGGCCCAGGTTGACGTTGGTCTGCAGCTCGTTCCGGATCCAGCTCTTGATGTTCTCCCTCTCCGATTCGTAGATCCTGAAATTCCTCTGTTTGGAGAGCGTGACAGCCACCAGCGTCTGAACGCTCGCCAGGAAATTGGGTCTATCGCTCTCCGGCCAATACTTAATCCCGCCGGTGGAATCCTGGTACTTGGTGATGAGCTCGGCGTTCAGGTCCTCGATCTGCTCGTCCAAGAGCTTCAGTTTCGCATCGAGCCCCTTTGTCTTTTCGATCACGTCTTTGGGAAAGGGCGCCAGGGCGTCGAAGTAGGCTTCGCCGAAGCGCTGACTCATATCGCGCGCGAGTAGGAGGGCGATCAACGTGGCCGACTTCTGCTCCGAGCAGCCCCAAGGGTAATAGATCAGCCCGCGCAGGGACGGCGCGGCCGCCAGGCCCAGAGAGGCCTTGAAGCTCACGTCCAGTCCTCCCTTTTCGCTCGGGATGTCGCCGGGGATCGAAACCTGTTCCTTCTCTTCGGTCTGGGTCATGCCGGAGGAGGCAACGACCTCGGGGGCGTAGCGGTCTTCCACGGGGAGGCTGATCTCCAATGCATCGAGGTCCGTCCCCTTGGAGTCCTTGGCCTCGGCGGAGAAGCCCATCTTGCCGTTGGTCGCCGTTGCTACGGACAAATCCACGGGGAAGGCTTTTTCCGAATTGGCGGGGATCGTGAATTTGATCTCTTCGCTCGCGGAACCGCCGCGCAGGACGGCGTCGCCGGTGGCGGCCACCTTGATCGTGCCTTCGATCTCCTGCGGATTGCGGTTGTTGGCGATCACCTGGCCGCGGACCTCGTCGCCCCAGACGGCGAAGCGGGGCAGGGCGGTGCGCAGGACCAAGGGCAGCGTGGTCATGATCTTGCCGCGGTTGCCGCCGACGAAGGTGTTGTCGGTTAAGACCAAATCGGAACCCACCGCGGTTTGGCCCGCGGGGCGCAAGGGCTGCGCCTGCTGGCGTTCCGCTTCGAACTGGGAGGCCGTCTTCGAATCGGTGGCGGCCAGGGCCTCGATGATCCAGGTGGTCAGGTCGTCGGGCAATTGGAAGGTGAAGCTCGCCTCGCCCTGAGCGTCGGTCTGGAGATGGCCGTCGAAGTGGGCCGTGTCCTTGAAGATGCGCCTCTTCTTATTGCCGCCCTGTCCCGAGTCGCCGGCCTTAAGCGAGATCATCGACGATGCCGTCAGGACGCCGTTGGAGCGCTGGTAATAAAATTTCTTCACGAGGTCCGGGAGCTGATAATCGAGCAGGCGCAAGACCGACTCGTCGGCGACGCTGACGATGACGTTCGCCTTCTGAGGCTTGCCCGTCGGGTCCGTCGTCTTGATCTTCACCGTCACCTTGTCGCCCGGACGGTAGATGGGGGGCTTGTCGCCTTCGCCCGTCCTGTCCGGCGTGATCGCGATGGTCAGGCGCTTCGATTCCGGCTCGACGTGCAGTTCGGTCTCGCCCGTATAGAGCAGCGGCGGATGCGCCGTGGTGGCGGCGTCGCCGGCGGAACGCCCGACGTGGGCGACTAAGCTCACGTAGAGGTTCGGGATCATGCCTTCGGTGATGGGCACTTCGATGTGCGAGGCGTTGCCGCCCAAGTCGATGATTTTGTACTCGAGCACACGCCCGCGCTCGAGCGTCATCAGGGCCTTGGTGACGGGCACGAGCGACTTGATCAGGATCTTCGCCGTGTCGCCCACCTTATAAGCGTCCTTGTCGGGGACCAGCTCCACCGTCTCGGGCTTGTCCAGACGCCACGGGACGTAATTTTCGCCCCAGGCGAAGGTATCGACCGCCGCCTGGATCTCGTTGCCGCGGCCGTCCTTGCCCTTGGTGATGAAACGATACGTCCCGCCCTGGTCGAAGGTGAAGCTGACGGAGCCCTCGCCCTTGTCGTCGGTTTTTCCGGAGAGGGATTTGAGTTTGGTGTCTTGGGGTTCGTAGACGATGTCCCAATAGCCCTGGGCGTTGCGCTTCTCGATATACTTGTAGTCGCGGCGGACGACGTCCACGTCGAAGGATTTTTTCGCCGCGGGCTTGCCCTGGGTGTCGAGAGAGACCACCTGGATCTTCGCCGTCTCTTTGGCGCCGTAAACCCACTTCTCGGGCTTCACGCCCAGGTAGAAATCCGCCTTGTGCACGATGACGTCTTCGCCGCCGGAGACCTGCTGGTGCGACGGGTCTTCGACGTCGGCCTCCACGGAGAGCGTCTGGCTGGTCGGGTATTTTTTCAGATCCGGCTTGTACTTGATGTCCAGCTCGCCCTGTTCGCTCAAGGCCGCCGGGAGCGCGGTCACGTTTTTGTTGTCCGGACCGCGGAAGAAGGACCCTCCGCCGCGTTGAGCGCCTTCGCCGCGCGGGTCGTCCCACTGGCTCTGATCCTCGGCGGTCTTCGGGACGTATTCCTCCCACCACGACGACGCGACCGTGTCGTACTCGTAGTCGCTGGAATAATCCGATTCGCCCTGGTCGTCGATCTTGCGGTTCATGAGGTCGTAATCGATGAAGCTGTAGTCGCCGTAGCCTTCGGGGGAGAAGAGGTAGGTCGAGGTCATGATGGACCAAGTCGTCTTCGCCTTCCGCATCGGAGCGCCGAAGAAGTAGCTGCCGGCCACCTTCACGGCCATCTCGTCGCCGCTGATGATCTCCGGCTTGTCGGTCTTGAGGTCCACTTTGAAGGAGGGCTTGCGGTAGCTCGTCACCACGAAGGTGCGCGTGAAGGTCTGTTTGCCCAGCTTGATCCTTAAATTGTAGTCGCCGCGCGGCGTGTTCTCGTCGCCCGGAATCTCGTACTCGCCGCTGACCACGCCGCCGGAGAGGAGGGCGGACTGGTCGAGCTTCAGCACGTCCTGGCCGGAGGAATCGGTCACGGCCACGTCGGCGGCGGTGCCGGCGCTCGGCAGGAAGTACCGGCCTTCTCGAACTTCCCGGATGAAGGAGGAGAAGTAGACCTTCTGTCCCGGCTTGTAGATGGGCCGGTCGGTGTAGACGTAGGCGTAATAATGCGGGGACGCGCCCATCACCGAGCCCCAGCCGAGTTGGTGGTCGGATTCGCAGGTGTAGGACTCGCTGCCGGGCTGAAGGACCTCGGCGCAGACACGCTGGTCGTTGCTGGAGGGCAGGTTCAAGATGCCGACGCCCTGCTCGTTGGTGAGGGCGTTGCCTTCGCCCACCGTTTCGTAGAGGCCGCCGGCGCTGTTCCATTTCTTGAGCGTCACGCGGACGGGGAGTCCGGAGATCGGCGAACCTTTTTCGATGTCGGTGGTCCACACCAAGATGTGATCGGACTCGCGCTTCAGGGCGATGCCCACCGGCGTGATCTGCACCATGGAGTAGACCGTCCGCCCTTCGTTGGCGGCGAAGGCGTTGACGCCGGGCATCGGGTTGCCGGTGACTTCCAGCAGATAAAGGCCGGGACCGGGCTTCTGGGGCAGGGCCGCGAGGTCGATCAAGAAACGCGTCGATTGATTGAGCGTCGCTCCGATCGGCACTTCGCTCGTGACGTCCGCCGGCATCCGAACCTGGTCGATCATCATCGTGGTGAGATCAACGGGAAGGCTGAAGTTGTGCCCTCCTAAGCTCGCCATGTTCGGAGTTTTCGAGTTTTCGGGCGGCGGCATCATGCGATCGTCCTTCACGGCCTGGGTGAACTGGTCCTTGCTCGTCCAGCGGTAGAGGCGGACGGTGGCGGACTTAAGATTCACGCCGCGGTACGGGATGCGGAGCGAGCCCTCGGGGCCTTGCAAGGATAAGATGTTCTTGGTCAGGAGCGAATGGATCGAAGGCGACGCATCGCGCGTCTTGGCGACGTAGCCATCGCCGCCGTTGGTGAGCTTCGCCCCCGAGAGCGATTGGATCTCTTCCGGCTTGATCGAGAATTTGTAGGATTTGGCATAGTCGTCCATGAAGGCGACGCAGCCCACCTTATAGCCGTCCACATCCTTGAGCGTCCCGTCGGGCTGGACGTTCGTGTAGGTGTCCATTTCTCCGAAGTAGAAGTAGGGCTGTTTGCGCGGCTCCACTTGGAAGGCCTTCTGGAAGGACTTTTTGTCGATGGTTTGGCTGAAGTGGTAGCAGACGCCGGAACCCATCTCGACCTCGGTCTCTTTGCCCGGCTGGTAGGCGATCTCGCCGCCGCTGGAAATCTCATAACTGTCGACCTTCTCGACCTCCATCTTCTTGGCCGGCGTGGCGTACGCCGTGGCGAGCTCCTCGGTGGTGCCGATGGTTCCCTTCTTGGCCAGCGTGCCCGCGGGCAGCGTGACCTTGATCGTGGATTCCCAGGGCAGCTCGTCCTTGAACTGGACGCGCAGGGTGTGGCCGTCGTCGCCCCAGACGTAGTCGCGCTTGGCCAGGATCATCTGTCCGGTGGCGGAGTCGACGACGCTCAGTTTCTTCTCCACGTCGGAGGCGTTCATCGCCAGGTTGAAACGAAGGAAGAACGAGGCGGTCTTGGGCAGCAGCACCTGATTTTCCGCCGGCTCCCAGTTCAGCACCGCCGGCGAGACGGTGGAGAAATCCCAGGCCGTCGACTTGTCGAGGCGGTACCCGTCCACGGAGACCAAACCCGCCGGCATCTCCACGTGATACTTGGTGGCCGGATCCAGCGGTTCTTTGGGACGGAAGATAAAGCCGTGCGTGCCCAGCCAGAAGAATTTGCCGTCGACGGCAGGAGTCATCTTCAAGGGGATCGATTTCTCGCGGCCGCTGTCCAAGGTGGTCAGGGGAACGACCGCCTTGTTGAACATGACGGTGAAGCCGTCGGTGGAGATGGGGATCTCCGGGCCTTCGGGCGATTTGGCGAGCACCTTCAGTTCGCCGAGGATCTTGCCGTGGTAACCGCCCATGTAATTTTTGGCGATCAACCATCCGCCGATACCGAGAATGGCGACGCCGGCGATTCCGCCCACGATGGCGGCGATTTTCTTCATGCTCATAGAGGTTCCCCCGGTAGGGGCAATTCATGAATTGCCCCTACGTTGTCAATTCATCTCATCCGTCGTAATGCGAAAGGCGATTTCCTGCTCCGAGCCGTCCTGGGCCTCGGCCTTCAGCCGGTGTTTTCCCGGCGCGGGGACGATCCAAACTTTCGCCCCGCCTTCGGTCGCGGCGAGGTAGCGGCCGTCCAAATACCACGTCAATTTCTGATCCGGCCGGGCCTGCGCCTCCGCCGCGATCTTCTGATGCTCCATCGGCAGATACGGGTGGATGCGGAAGGTCGCGTTGGGCACGGGGTTCGACACGCGCCAGCCCTTCGGGCCGTCTTTAAGCTCCGCCAGTTCCAAGCCTTTTTCGGGGCGGGTGAACCGGGCGATGCGGCCCATGGGCTTCGGGAATTTTTCGGCCACCGTGTCCTTCAAAACCAGCTCCATGGCCGCATGCCACAAGGGCGCCGCGCCGGTGGCGCCGGTGGTGGGCAATATCCCGTCGCGTCCCAGGAGCGAGGATCCGTCCGCGTGTCCCACCCAGACGCCCACGGCGTAGGAGGGCGTATACCCCACGGTCCAGTTGTCCCGGTAGTCGTAACTGGTGCCGGTCTTCACGGCGACGTCATGGCCGGCGATCGCCATCGATTCGTTGAACCCGAAGGCCTTCAGGCGCGCCGTGGCGTCGGAGAGGATGTCGGTAACCTCGGCGGCGTATTGGGAGGAATTTTCGAGAACGGCCTTCGTCGGCGACGGCGCGGCGGGCTTGATCCGATATGGCAAATACATCCCACCCCGCGCCAGCGCGGCGTAGGCGTTCGTCAATTCCAACAGCGTGACCTCGCCGGAACCCAGCGTCACCGCCAGCCCGTAGTGCAGCGGCGGCTTGGTCAGCGTGGTGAACCCGAAACGCCGGAGCAGGTCGTGGTAATTGGAGAGGCCGATCTCGTTCAACGTCACCACCGCCGGCACGTTGTAGGAGTTGGCCAGGGCCTCGCGGATCGTCATCTCGCCGTGGTAGCGCCGGTCGAAATTCTGGGGCGCGTACGCGTCCGCATCCTCGATCCCGGGAGCCTGGAAGGAAAGGGGCTCGTCCGGGACGATGGTGTCCGGTCCGAAGCCTTTTGCAAAGGCGGCGAAATAGGTGAAGGGTTTCAGCGTCGACCCCGGTTGCCGGAGCGCGACAGCGGCGTTCACCTGGCCGTCGATGTCCTCGTTGAAATAATCCCGAGACCCCACCATCGCTAGGAGGCCGCCGGTCTTTACATCGATGACGACGGCGGCGGCGGTGAGTTTGGGGTCGTCATAGGCTCGACCTGCAAGCAGTCGAGCCGTCGCTGACTCGAGCTTGGTTTGGAGATCTAAGTCCAGCGTCGTCGGGATCGTGTTGTCGGGGGAGGAAAGTTTTTTGGCGGCGTATTCTAGAAAATGCCGCGCGACGACCTCTCCCTTAGCCCCCTCCTTAATAAGGAGGGGGTTGGGGGCGGTGGCCTGGGCCGTGTTTCGATTCGGCGCCTTCGGCCGATTCACCAGAAAATCGATCTCCTCCGACGACAGCCCGTTCAATCCCTTCCCGAAATACGCCTCCGCCGCCGCGGCGATGCCGTAGCTGTGGCGGCCGTAATAGGCGGTGTTGAGATAGCGCTCCAAGATCCACTCCTTGGAATGCTTCATCTCCAGCCCGAACGTGAGCAGGGTCTCCCGAAACTTGTTCCAGAACGTGCGCCGGGCGGGGGCCTCTTGCCTCATCAAATTTTTGGCCAATTGTTGGGTGATGGTCGACCCCCCGCGGACGATCCGGCCGTGGGTTAAGTCTTCCCAGGCGGCCTTGGCCAGCGAAAGCGGGTTCAAACCCCGGTGCCAATAGAACCAGCGGTCTTCCGTCCGAAGGGTCTTGTCCACCGCCTCGCGGGGGATGCGGTCCAAGGGGGTCCAGAATTGAAGGCCGTCGTAGGCGGGATTGACGGTCCCGATGACCCGGCCCGATCGGTCCAGGAAGGTCCTTGCCTCGGAGGGGGCGTCATAGGCCCCGGCATAGAGGAGGAGGGCGGTGACGACGGTCACGGGAAAGAAGAGGAGGACGGTTTGGAGCGGACGCGACAGGCGCGACATAGAGAAAGGCCGTGACTCGGTAGGGTACATGAGACCCCGCCGAAGTCACGGCCTTTTCGGACGCTTCGCGTCTTTTCTTTTGAAGAATCCCTAGCGGATCAAACTGCACCCGCCTCCGGAGTCGTCGCCTCCGGTGGTTCCGCCCGTGGTGCCGCTGCCGCAGTCGTCCGCGCAAGTTGAGCTGGTTTCGTCGCCGCCGCAGATGTCGTCGCCGCAATTGCCGCAGTCGGCCGCGCAGGTTTCTTCATCTTCTCCCGATTCGCAGCTGTCGTTGCCGCAGACCGTTCCGTCGCTGCCGGTGCAGTCGGCCGGACAGGAAGACGATGTTTCGCTCCCGCCGCAGACGCCGTCTCCGCAGCTTCCGCAGTCGGCCGGGCAGGTGATGGGGGATTCGGACGCGGCGCAGAAGTGATTGCCGCAGAACTCGCCGCCTCCGCCTCCGGTGCCTCCCGTCGTTCCCCCGGTGGTTCCGCCGGTCGTGCCTCCCGTCGTTCCGGCGGGGGCGCAGGTCGATCCGCTGCCGACCGAGGCCGAGGTCGTGTCGTTTTTATGAACGGTCAGGGAACAGGGCGACGCCAAATCGAAGAACTGGGGCGTTGCGTTGGAAGGGCACCCCGAAGCCGCGCGTGTGATGGCGGAATTGTCGTTGCCCGCGTAGCCGGTGACCGCGTTCGTATCGATCTGGTTGATCAGGCAGGGGCCCGATCCCAAAGCGCAGTCGTCGCTGTCGTCCGCGATGAAGAATGCGACGACCGGTTTGGTGGCAAGAGTCGCGCAATTCGAATCGTCGAAGGAAACGTCGGGCGAAAGGACGCCGGAACCGAAGGTGTTGCTGGCCGCCAGGATATGATCGCCGGAATTGACGTGTCCGCCGGTATTGATGGCCGTGATGGCGGAGGAGCCGAAGAGGTTCACGGTCGCTCCGATCTTCACGTTGTCGTCGGGGTCGAACTCATCCTGGCCCGACGAGCAGATTTGAAGTTCGACGGCGCAGGACGTGCTCGAAAGTTTGACGATCTTGCTGACGAAGACGCGGTGATGGGTCGCCTGCGCGACGCTGGGCAAAACGAAAGCCGCCAACGCAAGCGCCGAAGCAAAGGCAGATAGCTTTTTCATAAAACCCCCTGAGTTGTGATGATTTCGAGAGGGTTATACTCTAGGAGGTGAGTCGCTTCAAGGCTTCCTGATACTTCTCGGAAGTTTTCTTGACGATCTCTTCCGGCAGCTCCGGCGCGGGCGGCTTCTTGTTCCAGCCGATCTTGTTCAGATAATCGCGCACGAACTGTTTGTCGAAGGAGGGCGGCGACATGCCGACCTGGTACTGGTCCTTCGGCCAGAAACGGGAGGAATCGGGCGTTAAGACTTCGTCGATCAGGATCAATTCGTTGCCCAGGTAGCCGAACTCGAACTTGGTGTCGGCGAGTATAAGTCCTTTGGTCTCCGCGTAATCCAACCCGGTTTGGTAGATCTCCAGGCTGATCTTGCGCACGCGCTCGGCGGTCTCCCTGCCCACGATCTCGCAGGCGCGCTCGAAGGAGATGTTTTCGTCGTGCTCCCCCTGCGGGGCTTTGGTGGCCGGCGTGAAGATCGGCTCCGGCAATTTTTGAGATTCCTTCAAACCCGGAGGCAGGGCGATGCCGCAGACCTTGCCCGTCTTCTGATAATCGTTCCAACCTGAACCCGCCAAATAACCGCGCATGACCGCTTCGATGGCCAAGGGCTTGGTCTTCTTCACCCGCATCGAACGCTTCGCGTAGGCGGCCACGTCTTCCTTGGATTTGAAAACGTCCTCCACCGGTTTGTCGGAGATGTGGTTCGGCAGGATCTTTTTCATTCTCTCGAACCAGAAGAGCGAAACCTGCGTGAGGATCTCGCCCTTGCCGGGAATGGGATTCGGAAAGACCACGTCGAAGGCGGAGAGCCGGTCGGTGGCGACCAAAAGCAGCTCGTCGCCCAAGTCGTAGATGTCCCGGACCTTTCCGCGGAAGAGGAGTTTCAGATAGGGGAGGTCGGATTGGTAGATGGATGTCGTCATGAACCGACCATTTCTTGGTTTTTCGGGCTGTGTCAAGGGATGGCTAAGAATGCTATTGGAAAAGGCCAGTTATTTTTTCCCGAATTTTAATAGCCTCATTTCAGACGTTTCCATATCCCCAAGCTCTTTTGAAAAATGAGCCTGATAAAATTTAAAATTAGAGCGATTTTCTCGGATGCACTTTGATTCGATGATCTTAAAGATTTCTAACTTATATTCGGGTAAAGTATTTATGCCGAAAATGATCCCATCCAAATCTTCGAAATTATATTTCAATTTCCGATCCTCTTCCCGTGAATAATCTAGCATCGCGCCGCTTAAAAGAAGCAACCTTCCAGAGGGTCGTTGAGTTTATCGGGAGGTGAGAAATAAATTTCTTGATTCTCAAGTTCCTTGCATCGAATCAAACGATCGACTGATCGGAATCGGTATACAAATTCGTCCATTGAAAGTGGCCACCAATCTTCGAAACAATGCCCGACTTTTAATTAGCTATGGCCTTATTAACCCACGCCTTCAACTTTTCTACTTCCGTGTGAGTGATATGATTGCCGGCATTTTTGGGGCGAGGTGATTTTTTGGAAATATATTTCTCGATGCTCCGAGTCGCTCGGGGGAATTCGCTCCGTAGTTTTGCGGCAAGTTTTTTAGAACGTGTTTTCATGCCTTTTTTATTCCAATACCTAACCAACGAAACAAGACTGAACAGAGTACAGAATTCCTCTTCGGGATGTTTCACGGCAGGGTAGGCCATTTTAAGATCGAAATCAATTTTTTCAAAGGAGCGAATCCTCAACCATTTTTCGATTTCATGCCCGCTAAGCCGTTCATGGTAAATTTTGTGACCCCATTCATGGGTGATTATCAGAAAGAGGCCCTCTCGATCTTCTAAGTCAGGCTCCCATAAAATAATTTCGCCTGTTTCGATGTCATATGAACCGTCGATCTTCTCTCCATCCAGAAATCGTTGTGGCTTTAGAACAAAGTCTCCTTTTCGAAGGAACGTTCTTAAAGATTGAGGATAGATTTGGACGAGTTCCTTAATAAAGTGATGGACAATCGTTTTCTTTTGAGTCGTACCTTTCACGGTCGCTTTTAGAGCAATCCTCGTTCCAAGCAACCGGCCCTGAAAAGATTGAAGTATTTTTTAATGTGGAGTTCGAAAAAGAAACTGCGGGTTCGAAAATCAGACGGATTTTCGTTCGGCTCTATGCTAGGATGCCCTCCGTCATGGCCAAGCCGATCTATCTCCCTTACATCGATCTCTGGACCAAGGATTCCGCCGTTCTGCCGAAGGACGCAAAAATCGCGGACCGCGCGGTGGCGCTCTTCGAAACTGTGGATCTCGAATCAGCCGGGCTGGATCATCTCATCCATAAAGTGGTGGAAACCTTGGAGGGCGACGTTGTCGCCGAAACCGAGCGCGGGCTGCTGGCCCGCTTCAAGGATCCCTTGCATGCCGCGTTGGCGGCCTTGAACTTCAAACGCATCGCGCGCCTTTTGAATCTGAAGACGCGGGCGGCCGTCACCTGGGGGCAAATCCCCACAGGCCGGGAAAAATCCGCGCGGCACTTGAGGAACGAAACGGCGCGCCGCTGCTCCCGCATGTTTTCGGTGGCCCTTCCGCATCAGGTGCTGATCGACGACGACTTTAAGACGGCGATCGGCGCCCGCCTCTCCGAATACCCCGACATTCTGATCAGCGAGCCGGCTCGTTTGGACCTGCCGGGCGTGGGGCGCGAGGACCTGATGGAGATGACCACCGCCGACACGGGCTACGCCGCGCCCACCGAGCATCACGTGCCGAGCTTGGGCGACGTGGAGGTGAGCCCCGTCCAGGCCCCGCGTTTTCCCCCGGATACCGAGCCGGATCGGTATTTGATCTGCGAGACCTGCAAAAAACCTCTCCAAGACGACGGCTCCGACGGCATGCTCGTCATCGAGCGCACCGACGAGGCCATCGAAAAGTTCCACCTCTTCCACAAGGGCGATTGCGACACCCTGAAGACCGAGTCCTGGCGGGACCTGGCGGATTTCGCCAACCCGGAGTTCTACGTCCAATTCATCGTCGCCCTTTTGAACAACTGGTCCATGAAGGGGCTGAAGGTGAAGAACGACGAAGGCCTGGTGCGCCTCGTCATGGGGATGTACCGGAAGGTCTTCCGGCCCACCACCAGCGCCGAGCACCTGAACTTCATCGGCATCATGCGCCTCATCCAACTCATGGGAGAATGATCCTCCGGTGTCCCGGTTCAAACCCCACGCCTTGACCTCGCTGGCCGTCGTCTACCTCCTGAGCCTTTGGGTCTTTCAATTGCCGGATTCGGGCGTGGAGCGATTCCTGGCGGCGGTCTTTCGACCGGTCCAGAAAATCATGCACACCGACCGCCTCTACCGGATGTATGCGCCCGATCCGCGCGCGGTGAAGCGCATGCCCTTCCTGGAGCTTCGAACAGAACGATCGCCGGTGCGCTTTTTAAAATCGCTTCCGGGTTCCGGAGACCGTTGGGGGCTCCTGGGCGTTTTTTCGAAGGAGAAGTGGGCGAATTTTTTGGATTCGCTGTCCAAGGCGGTGCGCGGCGAGCGGTTTTTCCTGACCCAGGACGAGGGCGAGCGGGCGTTTCGTAAGCTGGCCGAAAAAATCTGCCGTCTGGAATCTTCGGAGGGCGACGCCGTGCTCTCCGTCGCCCTCAAATCGCGCCGGGTCGAGTACGGCGAGTTCAAGGGCGACATCGTCTGGGGCCAGCCGGAAACGGGGGATTCGTTTCCGTGTCCTTAAACACGTTTTTCCATGAACCCAGGGACGGCGGCCGGACTTATGTATGGCTTCGGATCGCCTTCGGCCTGACGGCGGTCCTCTGGCTCTTGAGCCTGCATCCCTTCTTAGGATTTTTCTACGGCGCGGAAGGTCTGTGCCCGCCGGAGCGTTTCGCCCTTCCGGCTTGGGCGGTCACGGCGGCCTGGTGGGGGACGCTCGCGGCCGTTGTCTTCGCGGCGGCCGGACGTTTCTATTGTCCCTCGTCCGTCGTTCAATTTTTAGGGATCGTCTTTTTCTTCCGCACCCCGTGCCGTCCGGACAACTACGGCGACCAGATCTTCGCCTCGCTCGCCTTTTTGATGATGTTCCTGCCGCGAAGCCCGGGGGATGCGAGTCCGTGGCTCCATAAAACGCTCCGGCTTTACGCCGGCACGCTTTACCTGGTGCCGCTTCTTTACCGACTCGGCGGCGCGCAGTGGTGGGACGGAACGGCGGCCTGGACGGCGCTGGCCGATCCCTCGACCAGCCGGGTTTGGTTGCTGCTGTCCCGGAATCCTTGGAGCCTCCCCGATTGGGTTTACGCGGCCATCACCTACGCCTCGCTCGCCTTCGAGGGGCTCTTTCCGTTTTTGATTTGGATAAGAAGGTTGCGGCTTCCGATCGTGATCGCCGGCGTGATCTTCCACGTCGCCATGGGAAGCGTTCTGGACCTGGGACTATTTCCGCTTCAGATGATCGTCGTTTTGATCGGTTGCCTGGACGACGGATCTATTTCGCGGGCGCGGGCTTCGGCTGGATCGCCCTGAGGTCGAGAGAGACCTGGGCGTCGTCTCCCAGCTTCAAACCCACCACTTTCAGCGCCGTCGACAGGAACTTGCCGCCCGTGTCGCGCGGCTTCACGTCGTGCTCCTTGAGCGAGACGATGAAGGGCTTCGCCGTGCGGAGCATCAGCACGCGCTGGGCGTCCTTGAACTGGGCGTTGCCGTCCTTGAGGTCGTAGAGCGTCGCGTCCAGCTCCACCGTCTTGGGCTTGGTCACGCCGTGGACGGTGAAATCGCCCTGGGCGACGATCTTGAATTTGCGTCCGGCGCCCAAATCGTCGCTGAAGGTCGAGGCCTTGGCCAAGGAGGGCGGATCCGCCTTGATCACCTTGGTGATGGTGAACTTGGCGAACTGGTTCTTCGCGCGGGTGGCGGCGTTCACGTCTTCTCCGATCTCAAACCAGTTCTTCATGTGCTCGGTCTGCGTGTCGTTCTTGTCCTGATCGGTGAACGAGTAGCCCTTGATGCCGGTCAGATCCACGTCGATGGAGCCCGCCGTCTTGCTCAAGTCCGTCATGTCGACGTCCAGCACGCCTTTGACGCCCGAGAGCTGGGCCTTGGTGGTCTCCAGCGGGGCGGGAATTTCGATCTTCACCATGCTCAAGGCGCCGCCGCCGAAGCTGAAGTGAGACATTTCGGCGCGGGCTGGCGGGGCGACGGCGAGAAGCAGGGCAGCGAGCGGGAACGCGATGGAAAAACGTTTCATGGAACCTCCGTGGTTAGCTTGTTCGGAATCCTAGCACGACGCCCTTGTCCTTCAACACATCGATGGCGCCGATGCCTTCCCGCACGAACGCGGCCGGGTCGGCGGGTTTGTGCTTCTTCAAAAGGGCTTCGAGGATCGCGCCCACCGTTTTTTCTCCCTTCGTCATCCGCCCCACCAGGTCGGCGACCAGGGGATTGGATTCGAGGAAGCGCACCGAAAGGGTCTCCGGATCGCGGTAGACGAGCAGGGCCACGCGCCCGGGCTTGACTTGCTTCGCCGTCGAGAAACCCTTGCAGATGCGATGCACGGGCCACGCGTACACGCGCAGGGCCTGATGCGGATTCAAGACGGGAACGAGGCTCAGCAGTTCTTCCGGCGTCTTCGCGGCCGCGTGCCAGTCCGCCGCCAACGGGCCCTCCACCGGCCGGTCGACGTCGTAGAGGATGCGGATGTCGAGGTTCTCGTACTCCGCCAGTTCTTTCAGATAGGGCAGCCTTTTCAAGAGAGGGCCCCGGTATTTCTTCTGCAGATAGTTCGAAAATTCCCGGAAGATCTGGCGCGCGATGGGCGAGCGCGTGAGGCGTTTCAGATAAAACTCGTTCAAGAGGCCGTTCCATTCGTCTTGCGAGACCAGCGAGCGCAGGACGGGGAAGGCGGATTCGATGCCGCCCAAAAGGCCGATCGAGACGTGCTTGCGGTACGTCTCCAGGCGTTCGAAGGGGACGGACAGCAAGGCTTTGCGGTCCTTCTCGGAGCGGAAGAAGCGTTTGAGCGTCTTGGCGCGATTTTTCTTCAGCTGACCGATCGTCTCGGGCTTGGCCATCAGATGAAAAAAGAAGTTCTGAGACTCACGCAGCATGAGAGCGAGGCTCCTTCAAAATTTTTTCGATGTGGCGGATCTCGTCCAGGATCTCTTCCAGCGGAGGGATGTTGGCGTCCCGCTCGATCATCACGCCCGAAAGTTTCGTCATAGCCGCCAGCTCGTCCAAGATCTCCCAGACCGGATTGACGATCTCGTCGCCGTGCGTGTCCAAGATAAAGTTTTTTCGTTTGCGCAGGTGGCCGGCGATGTGGACGTAGGCGATTTTGTCCAGAGGCATGGCCCGGAGATACGTTTCGGGATCGAAGCCGAAGTTCACCGAGTTGACGTAGATGTTGTTGACGTCGAGCAGGAGGCCGGCGCCGGATTCCTCGACGACGGCGCGCACGAAGTCCCATTCGGTCATGTCGGCCGCGCCGGCCGGGACGTAATAAGAGACGTTCTCCACCGCGTAAGGGACTTCCAAAAAATCCTGCACCTGCTTCACGCGCTTCGCGACGTGCTTCACCGCCTCCCAGGTGAAGGGGAGGGGAACCAAGTCGTCGAACTGGACGCCGTGATAGGAGGAAAAGCAGATGTGGTCGGAGGCGAGCGGGATCTTGTGCTCGCGGATGAATTTTTTAAGCTGTTTCAGGAACGTCTTGTTGAGCGGATCCAAACTGCCTAGGGACATGCTGACGCTGTGGGCGACGACGGGGATGCGTTCGGAGAGTTCTCGAAAGTCCCGGTAAACCTTCCCGCCGATCTCCATGTAGTTTTCCGGGGCGACCTCAAACCACTGGAGTTCGCTGGGAAGGTTGCTGAGGAGGGAGCCGTAGTGCTCCCTCCTCAGCCCCAATCCAATGCCTAACTTCGGCGTCATCTGAAATTACTTCTTCTTGTGTTCCGCCGAGCAGCTCTTCTCGCCGCAGGCCATCTCTTCCTTCACCTTCGGATCAGTCGAGGCCTTGGACTTGTCGTTGCAAGCCTTGTCCTTGCACGACTTATCCTTGCAGCTCTTGTCCTTGCAGGATTTGTCTTTGCACGTCTTGTCGTGGCAGGACTTCTCGCAGCAGTGCTTCTCGCCCTTGGACTTATCCTTGCACGACTTGTCTTTGCAGCTCTTGTCCTTGCAGGTCTTTTCGCCGGCCGCGGCGGGCGTCGCGCTCTCGGCCGCCTTCTCGTCCTTGGCCAATTGGAATCCGCCCTTGAGCTCCTGGATTTTGAAGAGGGAACCGCTTTCGGACTGCGCGCCCTTCACCGAGGCCATCGCCGTGCCGCCCATCATGAGACCGGCCACCACACCGCCGACGAGACCCTTAACGACGAGATCTTTCGCGTTCGTTTTCTTAGACATAATTTTTTCTCCTTTGAGAGGGATTGGATGCTTCATTTGGGAGAAAGTCTCAACTAAAAAATCAATGATCTTAGTGACTTAACATTAAATTTTCCTTATGATGTCGTCCACTTTCGAGGAGAAATGACCAGAAGCGACGAAATCCCCCGTGTTGTCATCGCCGTGCCGCTCGGTTCGCCCTTCATCTACTGGCGGACGGTGGCCGCCTTGCTCGAAATGGAGCGCCCGCTGGAGTCCGACCTGATGGTTTTTCAAGGCGCCCTGGTCGACCGCGCGCGGAATTATCTGATCGACCAGATGCGGAACCATCCGCTCGACCCGACCCACATCTTTTTCCTGGACGCCGACATCGTTCCCCGCCCGGACGCGCTGATGAAGCTCCTCCGCCATCGTCTGCCCATCGTCAGCGGCCTCTACCGCAAGCGCCTGCCGCCCTACGAGCCCATGGCCTTCGTCAAAAAGAAGGGACCGTTCTTGAAGCCGATCTCGCTGACGGGGCCTAAGCTGAAAACCGTCGACGTCGTCGGCGCCGGCTGCCTGTTGATCCGCCGCGAGGTCTTCGAAAAGATCCGCGCGCCGTGGTTCACGAGCGAGTGGCGCACGGAAGGCCATCTCTCCGAGGACTTTTCATTCTGCGAAAAGGCGAAAAAGGCGGGTTTCAAGATCGCCGTCGATACCACCGTCAATCCCCTGCACCTGGAACCCATGGGCGTGGGCACCGGCAGGAAGGGCAAAGTCGACTTTATACCCCTTGACTAGCCCGGCTTTCCTGAGGATTCTCCCCCCTCGTTTCATCACTACTTAAGGAGATTTCCATGTCCCAGGCCCCCAAATCCGCGAACATTTTCTGGCATCACGGCAAACTCACCAACGAGGACCGGATCAAGCATCTGGGCCAGAAGGGCGCCGTCGTGTGGTTCACCGGCCTCTCGGCCTCCGGCAAGTCCACCGTCGCGCGCGAAGTCGAGCTCGCGTTGGTCGAAAACAAGAAAAACGCCTATGTCCTGGACGGCGACAATATCCGTCACGGATTGAATAAAAACTTAGGCTTCTCTCCGGAGGACCGAACGGAAAATATCCGCCGCATCGGCGAGGTGGCCAAGCTTTTTAGCGAAGCGAACGTGATCACCCTCACCGCCTTCATCTCGCCCTACAAGGCCGACCGCGACATGGCCCGCAAGCTGGTCCCCGAAGGCCAGTTCTTCGAGATCTTCTGCGATATCCCCATCGACATCGCCGAGCAGCGCGATCCGAAGGGCCTGTATAAGAAGGCCAAGGCCGGCGAGATCAAGGAGTTCACCGGCATTTCCGCGCCGTACGAGGCGCCGGACAAGGCGGAGCTGGTCTTGAAGACGGGCGAGGAAACGCTCGAACAATCCACTCGGCGCGTGTTGGATCTCCTGGCGTCGAAGGGCATCATTTAAGCCCCCCTCTAAATTCCGCACATGAAATCATTTTATTTCATATGCGGTTTTTTAAAAAATATTGATAAATTCCGCAAATGAAGTTATTTTATTTCATATGCGGGATTTTGTCGGTCGGGACACCTACCTTAAGGAATTGACCTCCATTTGGAAGAGCGGCAAGACGCGCGCGATCGCCGTCTATGGAAGGTGCCGTGTCGGGAAAACGGCCCTGGTCCGGGCGTTCGCTGAGGGTAAGACGGCCTATCTCTTCGAGGCGGTCGAGGGAGAGGATACGGCGGGGCAGGTGCGCCATTTCCTGGGCCAGTTGGCCCATCAGCTCGGCCAGTCTCATCTGAAAGACCTTCAATACAAGGACTGGCCCCCCGTCTTTGATTTGCTGACCCAGCAACTCCGGAAGGAAAAGGACGTCATCCTCTTTTTGGACGAGCTTCCCTGGATGGCGGCGGGTCGCTCGCGCTTGGTGAGTTACCTCAAATATTATTGGGACAACCAGTGGAAGGATCATCCTCATCTCTGCCTCATTCTCTGCGGATCGATCGCGTCTTGGATGGTCAAGAACGTGGTGCGTTCCAAAGCGCTCTATGGAAGGGTCAGCGCGACATTTCTGATAGAGCCCCTCAAGCCCTTTGAGGTGGCCGAATTCATCGGCAGGAAAAGAGGGCAAAAGGAGGTTCTTGAGTACCTGCTCTGTTTTGGCGGCATTCCCCGTTACCTCGAAGAGTTCGATTTCAACAAATCCTTGGAGATCAACATCGGGAAGACGTGTTTTCAGCCCTCCGGATTCTTTAAGGACGAGGCGGACAAGATTTTCTACAATCAATTTCAGGAAACGCAGGTCTATCGGCAGATCGTCGTCGCTCTCCTCAAGGAGCCCCGTTCGCTGCAGGAAATATCCGAAACCTTGTCCCTCCCCAGCGGAGGGGGGCTTAAGCTTTATTTGGACAATCTCGTTTCGGCCGGCATCGTCGAGAGGGCGCCGGAGATCCGTAAGTTTCAAGTGGGAAAGACAAACTCCTATCACATGGTCGACGAGTTTTTGAGGCTCGACAACGCCTTCATCCGGCCGAATCGAACGGCCATCGAGCATGGCGTCGGAAAGGATCTCTTTGAGAGATTCACCAAGGGGCAATGGGCTCCCTTTCTTGGATACGCCTTCGAAAGGTTTTGTCTGAAGTATCGCTACGCGATCGCCGAGATTATGGAGTTCGGCGGCAAGGTTTTGGGATGCGGTGGAATCGCCGACCGGAAGCCAGGAGGCTATCAGTACGATTTGGTCTATATCCGAAGCGACGACGTCATCACTGTTTGCGAAGCGAAGTATTTATCCGGACCGCCGTCGACGTCCCTGATCCGCGAGATGGAGGAAAAGCTTGGTAAAACGCCGTTTCCGCGAGGTTTTACCGTTGAGAAGGTACTCATCAGCAATCAAGAGGCCTCGGAGGCTCTTAAGGAGAGCGGTTATTTTCACCGTCTTCTGACGGCTCAGGAGGTAGTTGATTTCAAGTTCTAATCCCTGCGAAGATGGTTTCTATGACGGCGGCTCCAATCGACAACAAACTTGTCCAGGAACTCGAATCCATCGCCGACGCCCAAGAACTGATCGGCACGATCTTCCGCCGCTTCGGAGACCGCGCCGCCATCGGCACCAGCGGGCAGCTGACCGGCTCGGCCATGATCGATCTGGCCGTGAAGGCGGGCGTCAAACCCCGCGTTTTCACCGTCGATACGCTGCGTCTCTTCCCCGAGACCTACGAGCTCTTCGACGCCATCGAAAAGAAATACGGCATCAAGGTCGAGAAGATCGGGCCCGA
>DASUFF010000099.1:0-5120 GCA_036274695.1 bacterium
AATCAGGAGGCCGGCGACCGTCAAAAATCTCAAAAAAATCTTCATAAGGGATCAATCCGTCCGCGTGACGATGTAACTCCCCGCCGCCGTGAAGACTTCGAAGGTCTCGAGCTTGACCATGTTGAGGCAGCGGTAATCCAATTTGAGCTTCCCTGCGCACCCGGGGGCCTTGAAACGCCCCGTCACATCCTCGCAGCGGATCGGCTCGTGGTCGACCATCGTCGCCTGGTAAACCAGCCCGCCGTCCAGGATGGTCGTCGGCACGTCGGAGAAATCCCTGGCGATGATCGCCGCGAGCGCCGGAAAGAGGTCTTGGACGGGATCCTCGGAGAAATGGGCCCGCCGCACCGTGATGCAAGAAGTCTGGGCCTTCTCCTCGCAAACCTTGACGGTGACGAAGTGGTCCAGATGGCCGCCAACGTTGCTTTCATCGATCTCGAAGTCGGTGTCCTCCTCCACGCCGCAGACGACGTTCCCTTCGCACAACAGGGGATTGGTCAACCCGCCGCCCGGCAAGGGCGAGGAAAATCCGTTGGGGATCAGGACGGCCATGACCTCCGCGGCATGCGCGGGCGCACCGGCCGCCAGAATCAAGGCCGCGGCCAGCAGCCAACGTTTTGCGCTCAAGAAACCCACGTTCCACCTCTCGGTTAAAAACCGATGAATCCCTGAATGAACCACGAGCAAAGATCGTGGCCGTAAAATGTCCTTACCCCGTCCGCATGCTCCACCCACGTGTAAACATAGCGATGGTCCGTCGTTTGATTCACCGCTCCCACGAAAAGCTGGGTCCCGCTCGTGTTCGTCCCCGAGGCGACCCCCTTGGTCACCAAAGCGACCGCTCCCGGCTCGCTGGGGAACGCATTGGCCGCATCGACGGAAGGCTGCGTGTCGAAGGGGAAGTCGACGAAGGCCACTCTGTCGGCGCAGACCGATGAGCCGTCGTCGAAGGAGAAACAGACGGTCAGGGAAAAATCGCGCCGGTCGCCGTCGACTACCGGCTCGGTGGCCGTATCGAGCTCGAAGGTCACCACACCCACCGACCGCCCGTTGGAATCAAAGACCTCCCACGTCTTGCCGGAGAGATGCCCGAAGAGAACCCCCTGTTCGAGGGGCGGGCCCTTGGAAACGAGCACGCGCGTTTGCGTGGAAAGCGCGCCGGAAAACGGGACGGGAAGGTTGACCGGTTCGGTCTCAAGGGCGTTGCTGGTGCAGCCGGACGCCCCGGCGGCCAGAAGGACCGCCGTCAGGAAGAGCCGGGAAAGACATCGGCGCGCAACGTTCATACGAACACACTCCACTCTCTACTTGTGCAATTCGGACTCCAGTCCGTTCCCCCCGGCGACGAGAGATATTTTATCCATCCTCACCCGAAGGAACAATTGTTTTAAGGCCTTAGGCGCTTTTTAACGCCGTGGAAATCCGAGCCGTACCCGCCGTCGGTCCGGAAGAGGGAAAAAGCGTCGAATTTCGACGAAATCCGGCGAAGAATGACTAGGAGCACGTCTCCTGGCAGATACCCACGACCGTGGCGATGCTAAAGTCTTTCGGGTCGTTCGGATCGTCCGCGGGCAATGACGACAGATCGAAGCGTCCGATGCAGTCGCTGACGCAGGCGTTATAGGCCGCCATCTTTGCCTTCTGAATTTCTTGAAACTGCTGAGCCCAGGAGTTTCGCAGCTCCTCGAGGATCGTCTGCCGGTCCAGGACCGGAGGGCAGGAAGTCGCCGAAGCCGGCGGCGCGACCGGCTTCAATGCCGGGGCGCTGATGACTGGTTTTTGAACGATCTCCGACGTCGAAGAGACGGGCAGACGGAACGTCGTCTGGGCGGAAAGACCGGCCGAGACGCCCAAAGATGCGGCCAAGATGAATAAAGAAATCATGCGTTTCATGGCAACCTCCCTAATTTATTGAACCGGACAAGGACGTCCCGCCCCGCAAGAGACCGGCGCGGGTGTTGGGGTGGTGGAGAAGGTCGGAGATCCTACGGTTCCTCCCTCTTCCGGCCGGATCACCCCGGCACCGCGACCGGTACCGAAGCGGACGATGCTATTAAGGGTTTGTTTCGTGATTGGAACGCGGGGACCGCTTCCGGTCACGCCGTCCGGAGTCTCGTCCCCCTTCACGGCCGTTTGCTCGGCGGGGCGGAAGGCGGGGTCGGTGACACCGGGTTGGATGCGGATTTTCGGGATTTGGATCTGGATCCCGGCGGCGCTCGGCCGAGGCGTCATGGAAGAATCCACGTAGCTCCTGGGGCCGTCAGTCCCTGAACCGTTATTGGTGATGATGGGTTGATACCTGGGATCCGACGGCGCGAACATCCAACCGGGAGCGAACGATGAACCGTTGTCGCAACAGGACCAGACTCGTTCCTGGTTGTCCGGGGACCTGTAGACGTAGGACCAGTCATATTGCCAATCATTCTCCGGATTGTTGGGATCCCCCCCGGGTTCGTTACCCGCCGGATTGTTCGTGCCCGAAGATCCCGACGACGAAGTTCCGTCGTCGCCCGAAGGATCGTCCGGAGTCGACTGGCCAGCGTCGGGGGAGGACTCCCCGCCGGACGGTTCTCCGCCGGATGGTTCTCCGCCGTCGTTCTCTGCGTAGCTACCGCCGCGCTTGGGGCCGTTGATTTGAAGATTTCCTCCGGAATCCCATCCATGATCCTGGGCGAAGTCTCCCAACGTGACCTTTCGAGCAAGGTCGAGCATTCCGAATCCGGACGGGGTAAGGCCGGTCTGGCCCGCTTGTCCGGTCGATGGATGGCCGTTCGCGTCAGGACCAATGGATAGGCCCTGGCCCGGAACGCCCAAAGGAGCTCCAAAACCTGGAACCTCCCGTGTCAGACCCTGGATCAAAGCTCCCAGTTCGGAAACACCGGCCAAGGCCGCTGGATCCGTGATGAAGAGCAAACGGGTCAGATCGTTCTGCTTTCGCATCCCTAAGGTCAGCTTCGAGCAAAAAAGGTCGGAGGAACAAGCCGAGATTTCCTTTTGTGTGGGCAGCGCTTTCTCCAGCTTCACCGACCATGTTTCCTTTGTTTGCGCGTTAAGTGGTGAAGCCGATAGGAACAATCCTGCGCCCATCGTGGCCACCGCGAGCAATCTCAGTCCCATCCCTTTCATAAAACCCCCTTTGCCGCCTTCGCGGCGACACGCTTAACAAGAGCAAGATCGCTGCCAGACGCGTCCAAAACGCCCCCTGCCGGAACCGGAAGGATTCCGGCCTGTTAGAAATTATCATTGTGATAAACGGGGCCGGAGAACCTCTTTCGTTGAAAAGCGTCGAAGGACGACCAAAGCGGCTATGACGCGTGCTCCGCCAGAAATCGGTCGGCCGCGGCCGCGTCGGTCAGCCAGGGAAAGAAATCCTTCGGATCGATGAAGGAGTTGACGAAACGGTGGGCCACTTTCGGTTGCGAGGCGGCGGCCCCCAGAATTTTCTGCAGATGGGGCGAAGGCGGCTGAAGCATCGTGTTCGTGAAGGTCGTGACCCAGCGGGCATAGTCCCAATAGAGATCGAAGGTTTCCTGCATCCAACCGGCGTCGAAGGGACGGTCTCCGCGCTCGACGATCCGCTTTCGGTAAAGATCCGCGCACTTCACGGCGTTGTTCGCCCCCTGCCCCGTGATCGGGTCGTTTAAGACGACCGCGTCCGCCAGGCCCAGGACGAGCTTGCCGGAAGGAAGCTTGCCGATCGGCTTTCGGACCGTCGGCGCAAAGCGGCCCCGGAGGGTGGCGTCGGCGTCCGCCAACGCGGCGTCTCCGCAACGCTCCGCCTGCCAGGGCACGAAGCGCTTCAACAGGCTCTTCGCCTGTTCCAAATGTTCTTCCGAAGACCGGACGTCTTGAAAGGCGTCGAAAGGCCCTCCGGGCAGGCCCTCGAAAAACATCTGATCGCAAGGACCGGACTTCGTGAGCCCCGGGATCACGACGTATTCGCCGACGCCCGGTATGATGTTGAGATCGACCGCGCGGCCCGCGGGATCCGGCTTCATCTTGTGGACGTAACAGACGGCCAGCGACCTTTGCGGCCGGTCATAAGGCGATCTCTCCGCATCGCGCTCGAAAAGACTCCCCAATTCACCCTTGCCGGTAGCAACGACGATCAGGTCCGACAAGGCGGCGAAATTTTCCAGGTCCTTAAGATCCGCCTTCTTGACGATCAGATCGCCGCCGCGCTCGAGAAACTTATTTAAGTAGGCAGGCATCTTCAACCGCTGGTCCACCGATTGCGCGGGCGCCTCGAAAGGAGCCGACCACGCGAGCGCCTTTCCGCCGTCCGGGCCGGCGAGCTTAAAAGAGACGCCTGCGATCTCGGGGCACTTCTTGTCCCAAAGGGCCAAGCCCATCTCCCTTTCGATCTGCAAGGAATCGCCGAACAGGGCCTGCGTGGACATCACCGCCCCGTCGCGGATCTCGTCGGGAGTCCGGTCGCTCACGAGCGTGACGTCATAGCCGTCTTTCAAGAGGCCCAAACCGAGCAGAAGTCCGGCCTGGCCGGCTCCGATGATGGTGATGCGGCGCATTTTCGTTTCCTCCGATTGGTTTTCCTTATTTTCCGACGATGAGACCCGCCGCGATTCCGAACATGATCAAGGCGATCGCTCCGTCCAGAACTTTCCACGACCGCCGGCTCGCCAGGAGCCTCGATAAGAACCGCGCCCCGTAGGCGATGGCGAAGAACCACACGGCCGACGACAGCGCCGCCCCGATCCCGAACTCCCAGCGCGAGGCCGCCGGGAGCGAGGCGCCGATCGCTCCCAGCAGGACCACGTTTTCGAGATAGATGTGGGGATTCAAGAAGGACAGCGCCAGGACGGTGAATAAGACGGCCTTGAAGGCGGGTTTCGCGTCGACCGCCGCCGCGCGCAGGGACTCGGAGCGCCAGGCGCGGCGCAAAACGGCGATTCCGTAAAAGACGAGAAACGCGGCGCCGGCGTAGCGCGCGGCCGAGGCCACCCAGGGGTTGGCGGCGATCAAGCGTCCCATGCCCAGTTGGCCCGCGGCGATCAGCGTCGCGTCGCCCACGGAACAGACCAAGGCGATCACGCCCGGATAATGTTTGAGCAGCCCCATCCGCAGCACGTAGGCGTTCTGCGCCCCGATGGCGACGATGA
>DASUFF010000100.1:0-12302 GCA_036274695.1 bacterium
GAAATCGTCAAAAAATCGACCGTCCGCGCCTTCGTCTATTACCTGGTCTTCACCACCCTGTATTCCATCGCCGTCGGCGTCCTCGGCTTCTGGCTACTGTCGCGCCAGTGGGTCCCCACCATCGAGGTGGCCCGCAAGCACCTGCCGCCTTTCAGCATCACGATGGCCCAGGGAATGCTCTCGACCACCCTGCCCGAGCCCTTCACCTTCTCCGAGCCGGACTTCGCCTTCATCGTGGACACCAGCGGCCGGGAGCTCGACGCCTCGCCCTACGAAAGCGCCATCTTGATCACCAAGACCAAGGGCATCGTCAAAAAGAGCCGATTCGAAACGCGGGAATACCATTGGGCGGCGGCGCCGGATTTCCAGATCACCAGCGACGACCTGCTGTCCTGGCTGCTCCTCCATAAGGGCACCATCCTTTGGACGCTCTTCAGCACCGTCGCCTTGGCGATCCTCCCGTTGGCCTGGCTCTTCTTGATCCCGCCGATTCTCTTCTTGGCGTTGATCCTGATGATTCCGGCCAAGGTCTTCGGGACGCGCTTGAAGTACGGGCAGACGGTCTCGATCGCCTTTTACGCCGTCACCTTGCCCACGCTGGTGCAAACCGTTCTGATCGCCAACGGCATCGCGAGTTGGGGTTATTTCTGGGGCATTTACTTGATCTGGGCGATCGTCGCGGTCGCCATGTGCAAGGGCATGGAAGCGGACGCCCAAACGCCCACGGGAACGTTTTCTCCCATACCGCCCCCTCCGCCGTCTCTCGTCTCCTGAAGAACAAATTGAAGCCGGCCGCCGATTCTGATAAAGGTGAAGACAATCGAATGAGGCGATGGAGTTCGCCATAACCGCCCTCTTCCGGCACCCTGCCGGGAAAGGGCTGATGACTCCTACGATTCGCACCTGGGTGTGTCGTAGGAGTTTTTCTTAAAAACTCCCAACACTCCCCAACAGGAAAGGGCCGTCGATGGAATTCCGTTGGAATCCCCGCGAGCATTGGGCGCTCGCGCGTTACGCGCTCAAATGGGCGGCCTTGTCCGTTCCACTTTCCGCCGTCGTCGGCTCGGCCTGTGCTCTCTTTCTGTGGTCCTTGGACAAGGCCACGCGCTACCGGTGGGATCACCCGAACGCCCTCTTCGCCTTGCCCGCCGCGGGCGTGGCTTTGGGTCTCGTCTATCATTTTTTCGGAAAAGGCTCTGAGGGCGGCAATAATCTCATCCTTGAGGAAATTCACGAGCCGGGCGGCGGCGTGCCCCGGCGCATGGCTCCCTTGATCCTCGTCGGAACCCTGGTCACCCACCTCTTCGGAGGCTCGGCGGGTCGAGAAGGCACCGCCGTTCAAATGGGCGGCAGCATCGCCGGAGCCTTCTCGCGCTTGCTGCCCGTCTCGGCCCACGACCGGCGCACGCTGCTGATGGCCGGCATGGCCGCCGGTTTCGGGGGCGTGTTCGGAACGCCGCTGGCGGGCGCAATCTTCGCCCTCGAGGTGCTGGCGATCGGGAAATTGAGCTATGAGGCGTTGATCCCCTGTTTGATTGCGGCGATCGGGGGCGACTTCGCCTGCACGGCCTGGGGCATCCGCCATACGGACTACCATCTGGCCGCCTTGGTCGGCGGCGGACCGTCCGACGGAAGCTCCTGGGTGAACGGACTTCTTCTGTTGAAAGTCGCCGTCGCTTCCGTCGCCTTCGGGCTGGCCAGCGTCCTTTTCTCCGAGCTCGCGCACGGCGCCCACGCCGTCTTCCGCAAAATCGTCCCGTGGCCCTACTTGCGTCCGGCGCTGGGCGGAGGTCTGGTGATTGCGATGGTCTACGCCTTCGGGACGCGCGATTATTTGGGCTTGGGCGTCACGTCCCCGGATCCGTCCGCAGTTACCATCCTGTCGAGCTTCCAAGCCGGAGGCGCCGGCGATTTCAGCTGGCTCTGGAAGATCTTGTTCACGGTCGTGACGCTCTCCAGCGGATTCAAAGGCGGGGAGGTGACGCCCCTCTTCTTCATCGGAGCGGCGCTGGGGAACGCCCTCTCCCGCTGGTTGGGCGCGCCGGTCGAGCTTTTCGCGGCCTTAGGCTTCGTGGCGGTCTTCGCGGGCGCCACCAACACGCCGCTGGCCTGCACGATCATGGCCATCGAACTCTTCGGCCCCGTGCACGCCGTCTACTACGCCGTGGCCTGTTACCTCGCCTATCTCTTCAGCGGGCACACGGGGATCTATCTCTCGCAGAGGATCGGGATCTCAAAAACGGGCTTGGAAGGATCCGGAGTTTCCGACACCCTGCGGTCGAAGAGGGATCGCCGCCGACCATGACGGCCGAATCCGATCACGACATTCGATTACCCCGCGACATCTGGGCGCTGGGGATGGGTAGTCTTTTCATGGATACGTCCTCCGAGACGATCCACGGCCTCCTACCCGTCTTTCTCGTTTCGGTCCTGGGGGCGAGCGTGACCTCCGTAGGCATCTTGGAAGGCCTGGCGGAGGCGGCCGCCTTGGTCTTCAAGGTGATTTCCGGGCCGGTCAGCGACCGCCTCCCAAGGCGGAAACCCTTGGTCGTGCTGGGCTACGCGATGGCGGCGCTAAGCAAGCCGCTCTTCGCGCTGGCCGGCAGCGTCCCGGTCGTTTACACGGCGCGGCTTTTCGACCGGATGGGAAAGGGCATCCGGGGAGCGCCTCGGGATGCGTTGGTCGCCGACATCGTCCCTCCCCGACTCAGAGGACGGGCCTTCGGCCTCCGACAATCGCTCGACACGGTGGGCGCCTTTCTGGGCCCCCTCTTGGCCGTCCTCCTCATGAAGCTCACGAACGGCGATTATCGGACGGTCTTTTGGCTGGCAACGATCCCGGCCGTCCTCTGCGTGGGAACGATGGTCTTCGGCGTCCGGGAAAAAACGAGGGAAACCGGCTGGTCCAACGGGCGGCTTCGCTTCCGGGATCTCAAAAAATTCTCCGCCGCTTTCTGGTTCGTCTCGGGCGCGGGCGCGCTCTTTCAACTGGCCCGCTTCAGCGAGGCCTTTCTCATCCTTCGCGCCAAGGATTTCGGGCTCTCATTGAGCTTCGCGCCGCTGATACTGATCGTCATGAATATCGTTTACGCCCTCTCGGCCTATCCCTTCGGCCATCTCTCCGACAGAATCCCGAGGGAGGCCTTTTTGAAGGCGGGACTGGTCGTTCTCTGCCTTTCGGACGCGGCGCTCGGATTCGCCGGCGGCCTGGTCCCGGTTTTTTGCGGCGTGGCGTTGTGGGGACTTCACCTGGGGCTGACCCAAGGAACGCTCTCGGCCCTGGTGGCCGACACCTGCCCTCCGGAAGACCGCGGAACGGCTTACGGCCTTTTCAATCTCTTTAGCGCCGCGGCATTGTTGTCCGCCAGCGCCGTCGCCGGCGTGCTGTGGGACCGGGTGGGAGCGAAGGCTACCTTCCTGACGGGGGCGGCGTTCTCGATCTCAAGCCTTCTGGCGTTCCTGATCGTGGACATGTCCGGCGTCAAGGAAGACACGCGGCCGGAAGGGTCCCGCCGCCGGAAGCCGGAGTGACGCAATATTCGTTCAAGATGGCCGCGTCGGACAGCGTGACGTTGTAGATCGTCACGTTGTCGATCCGACCGTTGAAATAGCTGGCGAGGTAGCGTCCGATTTCCAAGTTTCCCGTCGCCCCGGTCGTCGCGGAAGACGATGCGCGCTGGTCGGCGAGAACGCCGTCCACGTAGAGACGCATGCCGCCGGCGGCGGTCGTTCCGTCGAAGATTCCCAGAATGTGGTGCCAGGCGCCGGCGCTCACGGGGGCCGACACACGTAGTCGTCGACTCCGTCGCAAGAAAGCGCCTGGACGTCGACGCCCGTGGCGAATCCGACGCCGCCATGCGCGGTGCCGTTCTTCTTCATCGGGGCCTCCTTGGGAAACGTCCTCGCCCGTCTCCTGGGCGCGCCCGTAGAACTCTTCGCGGCCTTGGGATTCGTAGCTATCTTTGCGGGAGCCACCAACACGCCTCTGGCCTGCACGATCATGGCCATCGAGCTTTTTGGCCCCTCGCACGCGGTTCATTACGCGGTGGCGTGCTACCTGGCCTATCTTTTCAGCGGACACACGGGAATCTATCTCTCGCAGAGAATCGGAATCACCAAAACGGGCCTTCCCTCATCTCACAAAGCGAGATCGGTCTCGGAGAACCGGACTTCCTAAATTACGGAAGGCACAAGGCCGGAATGGCCGCGCCGCCCAAGACCGTGGCGCCGCAGGTCTCGTTGATGACGGCTTCGACAGGCAGGGCGCGATCGTAGAACGACACCTGATCGATCCGACCGTTGAAATAGCCGGAGAGGTAGCGTCCGATTTCCAGGTTTCCCGACGCCCCGGTCGTCGCCGAGGAAGACGCGCGCTGGTCGGCGAGGACGCCGTCCACGTAGAGACGCATGCCGCCCGCGGCGGTCGTCCCGTCGAAGGTCGCCATCACGTGATGCAAGGCGCCCGCGCTCACCGGAGCCGACACGCTGTTTCCGCTGCCGTTGATGTAAAAATAAACGCGGCCGTCCGTGTTGTAGGTCAGGGCGGCGTTGAGAGCCCCTTGATTCACGATGCCGGTGTTCGAACTCGGCGTGCCGTTCGCATGGATCCAAGCGGAAATGGAGAGCGGACCGGTGAGGGTCAGCCCGCTGCCCATGTCGACGTAGTCGTTGACCCCGTCCAAAGAGAGGGCCTGGGAGGCGATGCCGGTGGCGTATCCCGGGCCTCCCATCGCGGTGCCGCTGTGCCCGTTACCGCTGTAGTCGTCGGTGTTGCCGTCCATGGTCAGCAAGGCGAGCAGCGAGAGATCGTAGGAAAAACTTTGAACCGCGGTCCATTCCGAATAGTGGCCCGCGTCATAAAGGGAGCGAACCTTCCACACGATGGTATCGCCCGCGAACGGAAAGTTATTGAGGGTGGAAGTATACGGCCCGACCGAGGAATTGGGACACTCGGAGGCATCGTCGATCGTGCTCAAGGGAGCGGGAGTGAGGCAAAATTCGTAGTTCTGAAACGTCCTTCCGGCCGGAAGTTCCCCGGGCCCCCAGATGATCAGGCCATAGGTGGCGGGTAAAACGGTCGAACTCGCGGGAAGGTGCGGGACCGGAGCGTACTGACTTCCCGGAATGAGGGGTCCCATACCGCCGCCGCCATCGCCGCCCATGCCGCCGTCCCCACCCGTACCTCCGCCTCCGTCACCGACCGTGGTCCCGCCGTCGCCGCCGGAGCCGTCGGTCATATGAGGATCGGAGGAACAAGCGGACATCGTGGAACCCAGCGCGAGGCTCAGCGCCAGAACGGGGGCCTGCAGACCGCTGGTCATCCGCGACAAGGATGTTGCAAAAGAATTGATGGAAAGCATAGGCGCGACCTCCTCCTATTTAGCGATCATGGATGATTAGGGATGGAAATCCCATATACCAAGGTCTTTGCATCGCCAATGACTATCTAATGTTGCTAGGAATGAAGCGCATTTAAAACTGCGGATACTTTGCCGTTCGGCACTATTTGGAGAAAAATATATCCACAATTTCGTGAAGGGACCCCGCCTCACAAATGCTGCATACGGCCCTGAATATAGGGTCCCGGCGGCCAGCGCCCCCACTTCTTGGGGCTGGGAATGATGGCGGCCAGAAAGGCCGCCTCGGCGGAGGTCAATTTCGACGCCGGCTTGCGGAAATAATGCCCCGCGGCGGACTGCGCCCCGTACACGCCCGGAGCCCACTCGATGAGGTTCAAATAGAGCTCGAGGATGCGGTCCTTGGAGAGAAGGACTTCCATTTCGTAAGCGAGAGCGATCTCCAAAACCTTCCGAAATACCAGCTTTCGCGGAGTCAGATAGAGGTTCTTGGCGAGCTGCATGGTGATGGTCGAGCCCCCGCGCGCGAATCTCTTTTTCTTCCGGTTCTTCTCCATCGCCTCCCGCATCTGTTTGAAGTCGACGCCGTGGTGCTCGTAAAAGGTCGCGTCCTCGGCGTTGACGACGGCGGATCCGAGCGAGGGAGCGATGTCCTTCATCGGAACCCAGCGCTGGTCGACCGGTCCGGGTTTGAGAAGCATCATGGCGGTACGAACCGGATAAGAAAACCGGAGGCAGGCCACGGGCGGCAGCGTGAAGACGAAAAAGCCGCCCAGGGCGATCAGGGGCGTCATCAGCGCAAAGACGAAGAGCTTTCGCAGGGTTGACACGGAGGCGTATCTTATTGATAAACGCCACCGAATCAAACGGAGATACTTATGATCGCAGCCACCCAGGTCCGCGTCGGCATGGTCATCCTCTACGAAGGGGAACTCTGCAAGGTGATCGGCACCGAGCACATCACGCAGGGCAACAAGCGCGGCAAGATGCAGGTGGAGATGCGGAACCTCCGCACCGGGAACAAGCTCCAGTACCGGTTCCGCTCGGAAGACACGGTGGAAAAGGCCTCGTTGATCGAGAAGGAGATGGAGTTCCTCTACAACGACGGCGACAACTACTACTTCATGGATTCGGCGAACTACGAGCAGATCGCCATCAACAAGGACGAGGTCGGCAACGCCATCCACTACCTGAAACCCAACACCAAGGTGACGATCCTAACCCACGACGACCGGCCCATCGGCGTCTCGCTCCCCACCACGATGACGCTCAAGATCGTCGAAACCGAGCCGCCCATGAAGGGCGCCACCGCCGCGGGGGGAGCCAAGCCGGCCAAGCTGGACAACGGACTCACCATCAAAGTGCCTCAGTTCATCGAGGAAGGCACGCTCGTCCGCGTGAACACCGAGACCAACGAGTATGTCGACCGGGCGTAAGCGGCGCTTCCGGACTACAAACCGATCGGCCGCTGCCGATACAAGGGCGCATCGCCAATGTGCTGATGCGGATTCACCTTAACCGCCTTGCACGATTCGTCCTCGTCGCAGTCGGCGTCCTTGCAATCGATGTCGCCGTCTCCGTCGTCGTCGAGGTGATCGTCGCAGATCTCCTTCGGCGGCGGCGGCGCGGCGTTGCAGGAGGCTTCGTTGAAGCAGGCGATGTCGGCGCAATCCGCCGCGCCGTTCCCGTCGTCGTCGAGGCCGTTGCCGCACACCTCATCCGCCGGCGCCGGATCGGGCGTCTCTTCCGGGGCGGCCGCCTCGCCCGACGGCTCGTCGGCGGCTGCTTCGTCCGAAGGCGTTTCGCCGGAGACGGAAACGTCTTCGGTGCCGGCCACGACCGGTTTCACGCCCCAGGCGCATCCCTCGGCGCCCGCGACGGCGGCCAGCGCGCAAACTAAAAAACCCAAATGTCGGATCTTCATAGGTCTCCCCCTTGAAAGCGGTCGGTTACGGCTGGACGTTCATCACTTCCCAGCAATCGACGCAGGTCAATTGCGGCGGAAAGCCGACCGGAGTCGCGTGGTCTTGGCCGCCGTCTTGCGGGGCCATCTGGGTAGCGTCTGAATCCTGAATCTGCGCCACGTATTCCGGGGTCTTTTGGTACTGGGGAGGCGTGTATTTTTCGACGTGGGGCTTGTCTTCATGAGGAACGTTCCCGCCTCCGTCCGGGTCGTCGGGAAGGACGGGCTCGTCGCCGGCCCCATCGCCTTCATCACCGATGTCGCCGTTCTGCGATCCGCCGATCCCTTCATCGCTCTGGATCACTTCCTCCGTGCTCACACCGCAACCCGCCGTCCAAAAGGCCGCCACCGCCAGCGCCGCCAGGGCCAATGTTCTGATTTTCATCGCTCCGTCCTCCTACGCCTAGTAAGAGCAAGACCTGTGCCAATTAAAAAGGCGAGTTATTCCAATAAAGTAAATTGAATCAGGAAGATTTTGATCGAAGTGTATGAAGATTTTGAACGTTTTGCTAAACTTAAGGCTCGATGAAAACTACCGGCTATCGACGCCTCCGCCTCCTGGGAGAAGGCGGCCAAGGGAGGGTCTTCCTGGCCGAAGAGGAGAAGACCGGCCGGAAGGTCGCTCTTAAATTCCCCGCGACCGCCTCCAATCAGCAGATGCGCGCCTTTTTGAAGGCGGAGGTCGCCCTCCTCTCGCGTCTTTCCCATCCGAACTTGGTCGCCCTCTTCGATTATCGCGGCGACGCCGACGAGCCCTTTTACGCGATGGAATTCGTCGACGGCGTTTCCATCGATCGCGCCCTGCGCGCGGCCTCTCCGGAGCGGGCGATCGCCCTCTTCGTATCCTTATGCCGCGGCCTCCATCATCTTCATGCGCGGGGATTCCTCCATGGCGACCTGAAGCCGTCGAACGTTTTGGTCGCCGCCGGCGGAGACGTGAAGCTCCTCGACTTTGGATTGGGCGGCGTGGCGACGCCGCTGTACGCCGCGCCCGAAACCTTCTCCGGATCGCGCGGCCCGGAGAGCGATCTCTTCTCTCTCGGAAAAATCTTCGCCGAGGCCGGACGGCAAGATTTTCCGGATTATTTCCGGGAACTGCTCGACCGGCTGACGCAAACCGATCCGGCCAAGCGGCCTCATTCGGCCCTCTCGCTGATCAAGTACCTGAACCATCACGTCCCCAAACCGTTCGAGATCGGTCCCGAGGAAACCACGCTCGTCACGCTCCAAAAGCCGCCCTGGGTGGCGCGCAAGGAAGAAGATATTTTTGGGAAATGGATCGACGCCGCGCGAAAGATGGGCGGCCCCGCCCTGCTCCGGCTGACGGGCCCCACGGGCGTGGGGCGAAGCCGCTTTCTCGAAGAAATGACCTGGAAGCGAAAACTCGCGAGCCATACGGCCGATTGGACGGCCTTCGAAGACCTCCAAGAACGCGACGAGTTTTTTTTGAACGACCTGGCCCTTCGTCTGCGACGGGAGCGGACAAAAGCCGGTGCGATCTTCCTCCTGGAATACGCCGACGACCGGGTTTCGCCCGCCCTCTCCCGCCTCCTCGCCGAGACGGAGGATTGGGAGACGTCACAAACACTGGTTCTGGCCGATTTGAATCCCGCGCAAGCGCGGCGACTGATCGACCTGGCGACCGCCGAATCCCCGTTGGCTCCGGAACGGCGGGAGGCCTTGGCGGAGGCCTCCGGAGGGAGGCCGCTGCTGATCGTCGAATCGTTACGGCGTCCCGACGCCGCCGTTTCCGCCGACCTGGCGGAGGCCGTCCGCTCGCGAACCGCTTCGCTGACGAAGGCCGAACGGGAGCTTCTCGGCGCCGTCGTCGCCCATCCGGAGCCGGCGGCGGCCGAAGACGCGTCTTTCGTTTCCGGTCTTGCAGAAAAGGACGCTCAAGACGCGCGCCTCTCGCTTCAAGCCGTGGGTTACTTAGCCGCCCCGGACGCGACGCGCCCGCATTTGCGTCTCGCCCATCCGTCGCTCCGGGAGCTTTATCGCAAAAACCTCCCGCCGGACCGGCTCCGGGACCTCCACGGCCGTTGGACGAAACGGCTGATCGACGGCCAGGGGGGAAAGGTCGCTGCGACGCCCGCGGCCGCGTTGATCGCGAACCATGCCCTCGCCGCGGAGAACGCGGACGCCCTGAAAGCTTGGGGCGCGGCGGCGGTCGAATCGTTGATGGGCTCGGGCCGCCTCGAAAGCGCTCTCAAACTCTGCGACGGCCTGCTCGCCTTTCCGAAGTTCGCCGGAGACCCGGTGCAGGAGTACACGTGGCACGCACACCGCGCCCCGCTCTTGAGCCGTTTGGGGCGCTACGACGAAGCCGTCGCCTCCTACGACCGCTGGCACGCGTTGAAGCCGGACGACGGAACGGGCGTCGAGGACGTCAAGCACCGGCTCTACACCGGCATGGTCCTCTACGCGGCGGGACGACGCGAAGACGCCGAGAAACGTTTTCGAGAATGCTTGGCGGCGGGCGATTCCGAAAAATACGCCCACCACCGGCCCTACCACGCCCGGGCGCATTTTCTCCTGGGGTCCCGCGCCGACCTCGAGGAGGCGGCGAAGCTGGCTCAGGGACATCCGCTTCTGCTGGGCGAGATCGAAAACCAGCGCGGCCTATTGAAACAGGCGGAGGGTCGGCGCAAAGAGGCTTTTGGACTTTTCCGCTCGGCGGCCGGGCATTATCGCGAAGCGAAGAACGCGCACGCGGAGGCCATCGCCATCCATTCCATCGGCATGCTGCTCCGGGAGGACGGGCATCCCGATAAGGCCCTGGAGGCGATGAGCGAGGCCGTCCGCCTGGCCGAGGGCGCGGGCGAGCCGGCGCAGATCCTGCGCTATCGCCTGAACCGCGGGCTCGTCTTTTTGGACCTAGGCCGTTACCGTGAAGCGCTGCAAACCTACGAATCCGTCCGTGACGCCGTCGATCCGGCGAGCCCCGAAGGCGAATTTTCCCAAAACTTCGGCCGGGAGCTTAACCTCCTGACCGGCGTGCGCGAGGACGCCCGGGAGCTCGATGCCTCATTGGTGGCGAAGGCGTCGCGCTTCGCCGCCGCCCATGCGGTCGTGGACTTTTTAAAATTCCTAACCGCCCGTCCCGGGGAGGACGCCGCCGCCGACCGTCTCCAAGACGCGCTCGCGGCGGTGAAGGCCATGCCGTCGCCCGAGGCACGCGCGGAACTCTACGGCCGCCTGGCCGAAGGGTTGAAACGGGAGGGGTTCGAACGCCTCTCGCGGACGCTGCGTTTGGGACGGTTGAAGGAATTAAGGGACATTCAACGCTCGTTACCGGAGGACCTGAAAATGGACTTTGAAAAAAAACGGGGCTTAAGCGCGCTCGAAGAAAGCCTGAAGGACCTTGCAGGGCTGTCACCCGCAGGACCGCCGCCCGCGGCGGCCGCTTCTCCCGGACAGATCCCCGAAGCGCGCTTCCGCCAGTTCTGCGAGATCAATAAGCAGATCGCCTTGAAGAGCGGCTTAAACGACATCTTGGAGCGTGTCATCGACGCCGCCATCGAGATGACGGGCGCCGAGCGCGGCTTCCTCCTCCTGAAGGACGACGCGGCGGCCAAGGGAGCCTTCCCCGGCTACGAGGTCAAAACGGCGCGGCGGCTGAATCAGGAAACGCTCCGCGAGGAGGAGTTCCAGTTCTCTCTCACCGCCGTCAAAGAGACCCTGAAGAAAGGCTCTCACATCCTGACCGACGACGCGCAGCTGGATCCGCGCTTCCAGGAAAAGAAGAGCGTGACGGCCTACGGCTTGAAATCCATGCTCGTGGTCCCTCTGGAGGCGGACGGGAAAATCTTCGGGGCGGTCTATCTGGATCACCGTTACCGGCCCGGCTGTTTCTCGGCCCAGGACGTCGCGCTGCTCGACGCCTTCGCGGTGCAGGCCTCGCTCGCCATTCAAAAGGCGCGGCTGGTTCAAAGTCTCAAGGCCCAGGTCCAAAGCCAGAAGGAGGAGATCGAGACGTTGACGGACGAGCTGGCGCGGTCGCGCGATCAATTGAAGTACGGGTACGAAGAGATCGTGGGGCGCTCGCCTCCGATGATGAAGGTCTTCGAAGTGCTCGACCACGTGACGGAGACGGCCATCCCCGTCTGGATCCACGGCGAATCGGGCACCGGCAAGGAACTGGTGGCCCGTTCCCTCCACCACAACAGCGCGCGGAAGGACGGGCCCTTCGTGGCCGAGAACGTCAGCACCATTCCCGAAACCCTTTTGGAGAGCGAGCTCTTCGGCCACAAGAAAGGCGCCTTCACCCACGCCGACCGCGACCGCGCCGGCCTTTTCGAGCAGGCGGACGGCGGGACGCTCTTCCTGGACGAGGTCGCCGACATGTCGCTCGCCATGCAGGCCAAGCTGTTGCGCGTCTTGCAGGACGGGGAAGTCCGCCCCGTCGGGTCGTCCAAGAAAGTGAAGGTGGACGTCCGCCTGGTCTCGGCGTCCAACCGGGACTTGAACGACTTGGCGGCGGCGGGGAAGTTCCGCCAGGATCTTCTTTTCCGCATCAACGGATTGACGATCCAACTGCCGCCGCTGCGGGACCGCAAGGAGGACATCCCCCTGCTCGCCGCCCACCTGGTGCGGAAGATTTCCCGGGAGAGCGGGCTGTCCGCCTCCGAGATCGCGGACGACGCCCTCGAGCTCCTCTTGAAACGCGACTGGCCCGGCAACATCCGCGAGCTGGAATCCAAGCTCCGCAACGCCCTGCTCTTCGCCAAAGGCCGGCCGATCACGCGGAAACTCTTAGCATCCCAGGAAGCGGTCTTCGGCGGCGCCGAGACGAAATCCGCCGTCCCCGCCCGCAAGCGCGAGGAGGATCTGGCGGAACGCCGGATGATCATCGAGGCCTTAAGGCGCCACGGCCTCGACAAGGAAAAGGCGGCGGAGGAGCTGGGCATCAGCCTGCGCAACCTCTACACGCGCATGGACCGGCACGGGATTCCGAAAAAGAAGACGGTGCTGGCGCAATT
>DASUFF010000101.1:0-9047 GCA_036274695.1 bacterium
GGACGGCGCAGAGTTGCCTCCGGATTCGTAGACGGGCTTGAGCGGCTTTCCGAAATAGTCCTTCAAGGCCGCGGCGAAGGCCCCGTCGCGCTCCGGCTCCTTCAAGAGCTCCACCGTCATCGAGGATTTCGCCGGAAACCGCAGCCTTGCCTCCACCTCGCTCAAAGAGATCAGGGAGCCCTGCTCCAGGAGGGCGGAGAGCCTCACCGACTTGGTCTTCAGGTAGGTCAGAAAGCCGGGCCAGGTCTTGTCGCTCGAGGCGCCTTCCTCGTACGCTTCCAACGGAACGGATTCCGGCTCCGGCGCCGCCGCAGGCTTGGGGGCGGCGACGCGGTATTCCGCGCGAGCTTCGGGTCTCGTGGCGGCCGGCGAAGGACGAGGCGCCGCGGCCGCAGGAGCGGAGGCCGCCGGTGCGGAGCCCCGGAGCGAGGCGACGATGTCCTCCAACGGCGCCAAATCTTCCGCGGCGGCGAGCCTTAAGGCCAGGACGTCGAAGACCACGCGCGGCAGGGGAGCGCGCAGGAGGTCGGTCACGCCTTTTTGGGTCATGCGGAAAAGCCGGTCGAGCGTCGCGGGGGCGATGGACTTCGCCAGGGCCGCCAATTCGTCCACCTCTTCTTGAGACAGGTCGAAGAGGGCCGGGTCGCGGCTGACCTGGGCAACCAGGAGGTGGCGGAAGGACTCCAGAAGATCCAGGGCCAGGCGCTTGGCGTCCAGTCCCGCGTCGAAGGCCTCTTCGCAGACCTTAAGGGCGGCAGCGCCGTCCTTGGCCGTCACGGCCTTGAGGAAATCGCGGATAAAGGCGTGCGTGGAGACGCCGACGATCTCCTCGACGCCGGCCAGCGTCACCTTCCCGCCGGAGAAAGAGATGATCTGATCCAAGAGGCTCAAGGCGTCGCGGAGGCCGCCTTCCGCCTCGCGGGCGATGAGAAAGAGAGAATCGTCCTCGGCGGAAATCTTTTCGGAGCCCAGGATCTTCTTCAACTGCTGGACGATGGCCCCCCGCGAGATCGGCCGGAGGTCGAAGCGGATGACGCGCGACAGGACGGTGGCCGGCATCTTCTGGGCGTCGGTGGTGGCGAAGAGGAAGAGGGCGTGCGGCGGCGGCTCTTCCAGCGTCTTGAGCAGGGCGTTGAAGGCGGCCGTCGAGAGCATGTGGACTTCGTCGATGATGTAGATCTTGTAGCGCCCGCCCGGCGGCAGGTAGCGGATCTTCTCGCGCAGGTCGCGGACGTCCTCGACGGACGTGTTCGAGGCGCCGTCGATCTCCTGGACGGACAGCGACCGGCCCTCGGTGATCTCCTTGCAGGAGACGCACTCGTTGCAGGGCTCGGCGGCGGGCTCGGAGGTCTTTTGACAGTTCAAGGCCTTGGCGAAAATGCGCGCCAGGGTGGTCTTGCCGATCCCGCGGGGCCCCGTGAACAGATAGGCGTGATGCAGGCGTTTCTGCGTCAGGGCGTTTTTCAAGATGCGGACGGTGGTTTCCTGACCGACGACGGCTTCGAAGCCCTGAGGGCGGTATTTGCGGGCGAGAGCCAAGGAAGACATGAGACTTACGTAGTCCGCTCAAGAAGGGCGATCAAGGCGATATTTTCTTTGCCGAACGGGTTTTCATCCTTTACCCTGCCGGACCTTATGAAGTGGCTGAAAGCGATCGCGTTTCTGCTGGGTCTCTCCCTTCTCGTGTGGATCATCCGCAAGATCGGCTGGCAGGACCTCGTCAGCGGCTTCCGCACCCTGGGCTGGCGTCTGTTCGTCCCCGTGTTGATCATCTTTCCCTGCTACCTCATCTACACCTACTCCTGGCGCCTGTTCTTGAAGCGCTTCGACACGCATTCCATCCGGTTCTGGTCGCTCTTCCGCATCAAGGTGGCGGGGGAGGCGGCCAACACGCTGACCCCGCTCAATTTCGCCGGCGGGGATCCCGTGCGTGTTTTGCTCCTCTCCAAAAAATTCCCGTCGACGGTGAGCGGCGCCTCCGTCGTCGTCGACCGGACGCTCCAGATCATGGCCATCGTCGCCCTGATCTTTTTGGGCAACGTCGTCGCCCTCTTCAAGCTGGATCTCCCTCAATCCGTCCGCATCCTCCTGGGCGTGACGGTGAGTGTCCTCATTTTGTTCATCATCGTGTTCATCCTCTTCCAGACCAAGGGCCTCTCCCAGAAGGTCTTTCGGCTCGGTCAGAAGTTTAAGATCAAGGCCCTCTCGGAAGAGAGGCTGAAGAAAATAAAGGAGATGGACGTCCACATCGTCGAGTTCTACCGCCGCGACCGGCGCCTGTTCCTGCTCTGCTTCTTCCTGCATTTCATCGCGCGCCTGATCGGGGTGGGGGAGATCTACGCCATCGGCCGCTTCCTGGGCGTTCCCATGGGCGCGTGGGAGGCCATCTTCTTCTCGGCCGTCATCCCGGTGGTGAACATGTTCGGGGTGCTCGTCCCCGGCAATTTGGGCGTTTTGGAAGGGACCTTGAGCTCGCTTTTCGTCGCATTGCACTGGGACGCCAGCGACGGCGTCGTCCTTCAGATCGCCCGGAGGCTGCGCTCCGGCATTTGGATCGCCATCGGTTTGCTTTTCATCGTCTTATCGCGACGGGTCAAAGTCCGGGGAAATACTGGAGAAGCAAGGCTTCCCCGTACACCACCACGGTCATAAGCAGGAAAATTTCGAGGATCACGGGCGTCATCGCCTTCATCCACTGCACCGGCGTGTAGCGCTTGTCGACCTCGCGCTGGATGAACGCGTAGGCGACGACCGACTGAGCCGACCCGATGTGCGTCCAGCAGCCGCCGGCCGCGTAGCCCGCGATCTGCGCCATCGAGAACAAGTGCAGCGTGCCCAACTCGAGCCCGTGCAGGGCGTGGCTGGCGAAATCGGCGACGACGTTGTTGTCCAGGATGGCCGACAGGAAGGCTGCTCCCGTGAATTGGAGATAGGCGATGTGAGAGGTTCCCAGGAACTCGATGCCCGCGTGAAGGAGGTTGGAGAGCTCGTCGAAAAAGCCGGCCCTTTGCAGCAGGGTGATCGAGAAGAAGAGGGGTAGGAGGAAGAGGTATTCCTTGTACTCGTGCCGCGCCTCCGTGAGGGCGAGCCGCCTCATTTTCGGAATCGCCATGATCCCCAGAAGGGCGACGGCGAAACCGGCGAAGGAGGCCCAGAACAGGGGTAGTTCGTGATGGACGGCATGGGCCACGAGCAGGCCGATGAAGGGAACGAAGGCCAGCCCCCCCACCCATTGGGCCTTCAAACGCTGGCGTCTCATGGATTTGAGCATCCTGGCGATTTTGGACGACGCCTCGTTCGTTTCGTCCGGCTTGTTGGCCTTGGCGGTGTGGACGTAGTGGTCGTCCAAGTCGGAGGCCAGGTTCTCGGCCAGGAACAGACCCAGGAGCTTCTCGCGGGTCTTTTTGGGCACGTTTTCATGGACCATCGAAAGGCCCAGGGGCTCGCCGCGATGGAGACGTTTCTCCAGGGCCTCGAGCTGGAGGCCCAGCAGGTCCTTGTGATGGTCGACGAATTCCGTGGGGATAAGCACTTCCCCGTGGCGAGACGCCTGCAGGAAGCGGACGTCCGCCGTATGGGTGTCCAAGATGTCCAGCTCCTCCGTGCGCACCTTCTTTCCCTTCAGCCGCTTCCGCAGGTTCCAGAGGACGATCAGGTAGGAGCCGACGGCGACCGGCAGGCAGAAACGGATGAAGAAGGCATTGTCGAGGTGCGGATGGAGGTTCGCCTTCATGATCAGGTTCGGCGGTTCGCCGTAGGCGAGCCACATGCCGCAGACCGTCGTGATGACCGTCGAGACGATCACCATGAAAACCACGCCTTCGTCCCTCACCTTGGCCAGGAAGAGGATGGTGACGAGGATGCGGATCATGAGGCCGATCATCGAGACGCCGTCCAGGATGCCGGAGGCGAAGGCCACGACCCCCGTGAGGATCGCCACGGTGGGCAGCACCTTGCCCGCATTTTTCCGGAGGACCGAGAAGCTGATGCTTTCCAGGAGCCGGGTCTGGGCGATGACGCAGACGAAGAGCGTGAGGCCCAGGATGAAGAGCATGGTGTCGGCGTGAACGAGGTGATCCAAACCTTCCAGCGTCAGGAAATAATGGCGGAGGAAGGGCCAGAGGGCCGAAGCGCCCTGCGACGCGATCGAGGCCTTCAGGCCCGATGTCGGCCACCAGAGGTCCCAGAAGGTCGCGAAGATGACCAGGCCCATTCCGTAGGTCAGCGCGTTTTTGTCGAGGCGGTATTTCGCGGAGCCCAGCACGAAGAGTCCCAGGATGGTGATGAAAACCTCCGCGGCCAGGAGCCATTGGGGCAATTCCTGGAAGTAGCCGGCGAGCAGGATCCCGAAGGCCGCCAAAAAACAGCCGATCAGGAATTTAAGAGAGGACAACTCGACGATGACGTTTTCCGGAAGCTCCGCGCCGGCGGTTTGCGTTGACGTTTCGGACATGGGTTCTCCTTCATGGCGGCGAGTGAAGCCCGACTGCGACGGGCGGGCTGGAAATAACCGAGGCTCGCCGGTTTGTCATCCGGAAATGAGGGTGTTCGGCGGGACGCAGGAATCGCCGCACGTCCGGTTCCGTCGATCCGGACGACCGTCCGGCCCGGGCGGTCGAAGGGAAGCCGGAAAATGTCCATGTTGGGGGTGAAGGAGGAAGCCCTCATGGACAACGCGGCCGTCAATTTAGGCGTCCTCATGCTGGTGATCGCCGGCCTGATGGTGGGAGGCATCCTTTTCATGGGCGTGCAGGCCTTGAGGTCGGGGGGCAAGGACGAGCGGGACGGATAACGCCTTTCGCGGGCGGCGGAAAACGGCTATAAAAGAAAGCCGTGGCCGATTTCTACCGCGTGCTGGTTTTCGTGGCCCTCTTGAACGGGCTGGTGCTGATCGCGGCCCTGCTTCTGCGGAAGCAGAACCGTCTCGCCAACGTCCTTCTGTCCGCTTCGATCGCCGCCGGACTCTACTTTCAGCTCATTCTCTATTTGAAGCTGAGCGGCCGGATCTTCCAGCACCCGCGCCTGTACCGCACCGGATTTCCCGCAAGCCTTTTGGACGTCCCTCTCCTCTACCTGTACGTACGGGCGCTGACCGTGCCCGGTTTTCGATGGAGCCGCCGCTGTTCCCTCCATTTGCTGCCCTTCGTCTTCGGGCTCGCCTGGTATTTCGCCTTTTACGCCCTCCCCCTGGATTCTCCCTACTGGACCCGGGGCGATGAGCTGCGTTTCGAGACCTACGCCCGAAACGTCATCGGCGTCGCCATCTGTGGCGCCTACCTCGGCGCTTGTTTCTTCAGGCTCCACGCTTATCGGGGCTATGTCCGGAATTATTTTTCGGAATTGAGGCGCGTGCGTCTCCACTGGCTTCAGTGGTTGCTCGCCTTGGTCAGCCTCCCCTGGCTGGTGGAGTTGGTCAACGCCCTCATCGGACCCGGCGTGACGCTGGAGCGCGTAACCGTCCCCGTCGTCACGGTGGTGATCTTGATGATGGGCTTCTTCGGCCTGCGCCAATCCGCGATCTTCGCCTCCGACGAGGCGGCCGAATTGACTCCGTCCGACGGGCGGGAAAGGAGGGAAGAGAGGTACGAGCCTTTCGATGAGAACGAATTGCGGTCTTGGAAGGAGAAGCTGGACGCATACATGGACGGCCAGAAGCCCTATTTGAATCCGGAGTTGCGTCTGTCCGACCTGGCTCATGCGGTCGGGCTGAAGGCTTATCAACTCTCGGAAGTCATCAATCGCCGCGCCGGGACGAACTTTTACGAATATGTGAACGGTTACCGCGTGGAAGAGGCCAAGCGACGTTTGTTGGATCCCGCCTATGCGCACATGAACATTTTGGGGATAGCCGTCGACTCCGGCTTCAACTCCAAATCCGTGTTCAACGACGTCTTCCGCAAGACGACGGGCAAGACGCCTTCTACCTACCGTTCGGGACCCGAAAAAAGCCCCTAAAATCGAGGTTTCTAGGTCTTCTTTTCGGTGCTAAACTTTCCCTCATATGGAAAAGAAGAAGCGCCCTTCCAAGTCCCGCGCCGCGAAGAACGCGCCGCGAAAGGCCGTGAAAACGCCCCGCGAGTCGGGCTTCCGTTCCGCCGTGGGCCTCTACATCGCCCTGGTGGTGGCGGGCTTCTTTCTGATCTGGCTTTTCCGCAACGGCCTGCCCGGCGACAAGCCTACGCCTGCCGCCGTCCGTTCCACGCCTGCGGTCATCGCCCCCGCGTCCTCCCCGGCCCCCGTCCGCCGCGTCCCGCAGGCGATCCCCGTCCCCGCGCCGCAGCCGCAACCCGCCGCCCTGACGGCGGAGGCCCCCGTGCGGGAATTCTGGAGCTGGCGTTACGACGAAGGCATCACCGGCCTCTCCAAATCCGGCCTTCAATCGCTTCAGGAGGTGGCTGCCGTCTTAAGAGACAACCCCCGCTTGACCGCCCGAGTCCAGGTAGGCGCCGCGTCTTCCACGACCCAAGCTGGCGCCATGGCCGCCGAACGCGCCGCCCTAGTCGCCCGCACCTTACAGGAGCAGGGTGTGTCCCCGAATCGAGTGACGGTAGACACCCAAGCCGAAGGCGAACCCCGCCAGGGCTCCGTGACCTTGGAAAGCCGATAAACCCTAGACTTTTCTCTAACCCAATGGTTTGTTCCCCCGGCTATCGCAGCTCCTGGAGAGGTGGCCGAGTGGTTGAAGGCGCTACCCTGGAAAGGTAGTATACCGGCAACGGTATCGAGGGTTCGAATCCCTCCCTCTCCGCCAGTAAATCTAGTGTGAAGGCGCTACCCTGGAAAGGTCCTGAGGCTCCTTAGAAAATCCAATGGCCCGATGGTCCCCGAAGCGAAGCGAAGGGGAAGTATACCGGCAACGGTATCGAGGGTTCGAATCCCTCCCTCTCCGCAATGAAAAAGGTTCGAACCTTCATGGCTCGGGCCTTTTTCATTTTGGAGTGTATCCAAAGGGCGGAATCCCTCCGCAAGCCTCCCGCATCAACAACGCCCAGGCTGGGATTCGCGCGGTCAATTTGAAAAAATGCTTTCCCCATCGCCCTGATAACTCTCAAACATGTGCTCAAAGACCGCTGAAACCTTAGCCTGATAGAGATCTGGAGAATAGGCACGCGGAAGCCCCTCATCTAATGTGTCCTTAATGGTTTCAACCACCTGAGCGCGAGTCTGAGCCTTCCGGCGCCAGTCCAAGACAAGAAGTATTTTCAGGTGCTCCAATAACTTCCGGGCAACCTTTTTAACTTCTTCGCGTTCTTCAGTAGATAAGTCAGGTCCCGGGCGGGTCAGGATGTCCAATACGGTCAACTCTTCCTCTGAGAGATGTTCACGAACATGGCGTTCCTGCTCCTCCGTTAGATTTTGACTGAGGGCGAGAAGCTCGCGGAACAACTCATCGATGTTCCGGCTGCCAGTATTGTAGGATTCGATTAACTCCTCGAATTTGACGAGGTAATTTACTCGCGTCTTGTTGAATCGGATCAGTTTTTCAAGTTGCGATCGAATTGCCGCTTTAAGTTGTTCGAGATCGACGTTTTTCTTATTAGATTTGGCGAAGCGTTTGGCCAAAGCCGCAAAATCAATCGTTGAAAGGTCAATGACCGCACGGCCCTGGGCATCTTCCTGAATCCGAAATCCATCGGCAGCAATCGACTCATCTAGGAGGTCGTTCACCTCGGAAAGAATCATGGATATATCGACACGACCCTCGCCGGTTTTTTCTCGGATGGAATCGGCGATCGTCCCTAAGCACACGACTTGGGAGAAAAATTGGACGACGACCGGGTCTGGCTTCACGGCTTGGAAGAGGGTGCGAACCAGTCTCTCCCGGGCCAGGAACTCCTTCCGCAAGGGATCGGGTGATATGAGCACCTCCACGGCGTCTCCGAGCAACTTAACCTTCTTGAAGTCCTTTGGGCTTGCGGCCTCTATGGCGGGGATACTGACACCATGGCCGTTGCAAAACTGAACCGCTTCCTCCAGCGCTTTACGCAGCTCGGCCACGAGTTGGGCCTTTTCTTTGACGGGATTCGCGCCTCCTTTCCCTTTGCCGTAGATAGCCAGGGCCTTCTCCAAGGAAGCGAAGACATTCGCGTAATCCACGATCAATCCGCTGTGCTTGCCCGGAAACACGCGGTTCGCCCGGGCGATAGTCTGCATCAGCGTGTGATTGCGCATCGGCTTATCGAGATAGACGGTGGAACAGCTCGGAGCATCGAAACCGGTCAACCACATAGCGCAGACAAAGACCAAGCGCAGGGGATCGTCCGTATCCTTAAACCGTTCATCCAGCTTCTCATCGTTCATGCGCTTCCGGTGAGTGGCGATGTCGAGGCCCAGGGCTTTCATCTGCTCGATCTCGTTCTGGCCCGTGGAAACGATGACGGCCATGTCCGTCGTGTTCAGAAGGTCATATTTCTTTTCGAGTTCTCGTATCCGGTCAGAGTCGGCAATCTTACTTGTCTTTTTTAAACGCGAGAGCTCCCGGTCGACCTCCTCCAACTCTGCCGTCCACTGCTTTAGGACCTTGCCGTGCATCCGAAGCGCGGTCGCCTTGTCGATCGAGACCACCATGGCCTTGCCTTGAAAGCCGCGTCCGATGAAGTGTTTGACGATGTCCTTGGCGACCGTCTCCAACCGATCATCGCGCGTAATGAGATGGTATTGACGGCCAAGTTCGCGCTCGAGCCGCCTCTCTTGGCTCTCGTCAAGATCCGCCGCCTCAATGAGATTATAGAGATCGTCGTTCAGATCCGGATTCTCGAGGTGGAGCTCCGGCGTCCGGTTTTCGTAAAAGAGCGGGACCGTCGCGCCGTCCTCTACCGACTGCTGGAAGTCATAGATGGAGACGTAGTCGCCAAAGACCTCCCGCGTGCGCTCCTCACCGGCAATGAGCGGTGTCCCCGTAAACGCGACAAAGAGGGCATTGGGCAGGGCGCTCCTCATGTTGAGGGCCAGAGTGTCATATTGGCTGCGGTGGGCCTCGTCCGTCAGGACGATGACATCCCGCCGGTCACAGAGGAGTTCGGTGGTCTGAAACTTGTGGATCAGGG
>DASUFF010000102.1:0-27712 GCA_036274695.1 bacterium
CTTGGGATCCATGTCGTAGTCCGAATAGGCGCCGATGAATTCCTGCGGGTCCTTGCGATTCGGAATCTTCTCCTCGATCTTTTGCCCGAAGAACGTGGCCCACAGCCGCGGCAACATCGCTCCCGTAAGACTCGCCTCCGCGGCCAGCGAGGTCGTGATCTCGATGCCCATCACCATGAATTCGTCCATCTCCACCAGTTCGGGTTCGTTCATGCGCTCTCCTTTTTCCAAGCCGCGAGATTCTCGGCCAACCAGAGGTCGTAGAGCCAGAGAAAACTTCCGAGGACCGGACGGCGGATAACGATGCCCTCCTTGCCCACGTCGAGCTTCATGTCCTTCCAGACCTCCAGGCGCGGGAGGTTGCCGAACCAGCGCTTGGCGTCGGCGTCGAAACGAGCGTCTTTCTTCGCGACGAACACGGCCGTGCCCTCGCCGCCGAAAGCCACGTAGGCGGAAAGACCTTTGCGCGTGCCTTGGTAGACGACCTCCGTTTGCAGGAAGGGCAGCGTTTCATCGGGATCGGCGAGCGGGCGGAAGTTCAGGCCCTTCATCAAGCGGTCCCAACTCGCGCGTCCGACGATGAGAATGCCGATCTGCGCGAAGAACCAAACGGGAAGAAGAATGATTAAGGCCCAAACCAACCGGCCGGAGGCTCCCCAATCCAGAAAAAAGGCGCCGACCATGAGGATCATCACCATGACGGAGGTCAGGCCGAAGGAGAGGAGGACACGCCGCTTCTGAGCGGCGATGACGCCTCGGGCGGCCGCATCCTCCGGATCGGACATCGACGCAAAGAGCGTCTTCCAACTCTTAAGCACCGCGAAGCCGCCGGGCAACGCGGCATCGCCGATCTTTTCCTGATCGGGGCTGCCGTAGCCGCGGAAGATCAGCTTGAAGAACCAGTAACCGATGATGGCCGCCAGGTAGAGAATCGCGCAGGCGCCGCCGACATACGGAGCCAGGCCCGCGCGTCCGGTCGGATCGTAGCGCCGGGAGACGAAGATGGTGACGACGGCGATGAGGGCAATGCCGAAGAGACAGAAGAAGATGTAGAGGCGCGAGGTTTTCACAGGGCGATCAGCACGTCCGGATGGGAGGCCCATCGGTCATGACGGAATTCTACCTGAAAAGAGTATGGGGAAGAATTGGAATAGTCACTTGAACCCCGCCTCGAACCCGAAGGCGGCGCAGATCAGAAGATAGGCCCGCATCAGATCGCCGAAGCGGCGGTTGCCGTCGACGCCCGGATTCTTGTCCGGATGCAACGCCGCCGCCCTCCGCCGGTAGGCGCGCCGGACGTCGTCGTAGCTCTGAACGTCTTCGTAGGAAAGATTCAAGGTCCGGAGCGCGTCCTCCAAAGAGGGCGTCTTGACCGGCCCCGAGCCGCGCGCCGCCTGCGGCTCTTCCGGAGGATAATGATACTTCGGCCGCGCTTCCGCCCGTTCCCTCCAATATCTCTGCCTTTCTTCCTCTCGGGCCTTCAGAAAGTCCTCGCAGATTTTCCTTTCCGCCCGGAACTCGTCGTTCCCCAGTTCCGCGCCGGCGGGCGTTCGGAAGATCGTCATCATGGCCGAAGCCGCCCAATACACGACCCGAGGGTCCTCATCGGTCAACCGTCCCGCCATCCGCCGGAACGGCTCCGCCCAGTCTTGCGGGTCCAGGGAATCAAAGGCCCCGCTGACCACATCGATCGCCCGCCGCCGTATCTCCGCCTCGGGGTCTTCCAGCCACTCCGTCATCCGCGTCACGAGGGCCAATCGGTCTTCCCGCCCGATCTTCTCCAAAAGACTCCCCAAAACCGTGATCGCCAGCTTGCGCACCCTCGGCTGATCGTCTTTCAACCCGTCCAAGGCCGTCGCCGCGAGGGCGTTAAGATCCTGCGGCGTCAGACCCGGCGTGCACTTCGTGAACAGCGCCAGAAACCGCAGGCTCCAGCAGCGCGTTTCCGGATGGGTGTGGTTGGAATAAGCGGCCAGCACATGCCCCGCCAACCGGCACCCACCGCGGAGTCCCAAGGTCGGAAGCAATTTTTCCAAATCACAATAAGCCTCGGTTCCAACACGAACACTCGGGTGAGCAAACCCCTCGGCAATCGCCACCGCCCGCGCAAACGCCGAGGGCGGCCCGGAGACGGGCGCGAACCACGGGCTGATGTTCGGGCTTAGGAAGGTTCCTAAAGGAGTCCGCCCGGGGAGCGACTCCGGATCGAAGGGTCCTTGCCCCACGGGTGTGGACATGCCCGTGGCGACGGACTCCGTAGCGGTTCGCCACCCGGTAAGAAGGACTCCGGTGATGTTCACTATGTTCAGGCGCATGGGGTGGTTATCGGGGGATTCTCGAAAAAGTTGAGGACTACCTGATCAGCGCCGGGTCACTTCTTTGAGCCTCCCCTGCGGGTCGAACGTGAAGCCCAAAAATCCGATCCCGACGCCCTCTTCGTTGTCCGTGATCAACGCGCCCGGGTTTTTCTTGCGCAAAAGGACCACGCAAATCCGGAGTGGGGCAGTCTTTTCAGAGTCTTCAAGGCCCTCCGCATCCAGCCGCGGCTGACGTTTGTTCCATCTTAAACCACCCGCCCCAGACCCGTTGATCCCATCCGATCCTCCATCGATTGCGGTTCCGAATGCGAGGCCCCGCTGGAGCACGTCTTGAACGAGGCCCTGCCCTTTCCCGGAGCGGCGGAGGTTTATGCCCGCCTTTGGCCGGATCCCTCTCAAAGGCCGGTCTTGGTGACGGTTTGTTGGAGGGTCCCCGAGACCTGGGTGTGGGGCCCGAAGATCAATCGATTTTGCCGGTGGCGATTCATGCCCGCTCCCGCTCCAACTCCGGCCATTCTCCGTAGAGGGCGATGTTAGGTCCGTCTTTGATTACGATCCGCGTGACCTTGCGGAGAAAGCCTGATTCTTGCCGTATCTCCGTAACGTCTCTCCAGGGAATGAATAGATTCGGATGTCCGGCGCGAAAGAGGACATTCACCCCCAGGTAGAGGCCCTTACGATCGTGCCCCACCCGAAGGACGCCTTTGTAGTTTGCGATCCTGATGCTGGCCGAGCCGTAACGCCGGTTGGGGAACTCCCCTCCTTCCAGGCGATAGCGTTTCGCCATCCCAGCCCAACCGGAGATCCGCGAGATCAGGAAGACCACCGCCATCCAGAACAAGGGAAAGAGGATGAGGAAGCCGGGGATGATGACAAAGGGCAGGTATTTGGGATCCATCGGAGTTGGGATCATCTACTGAGTCGAGCGCGAGGTCCAGCGCTCACCTAATCGGAAGGCGCCAGTCCCTCGCACCCGCCGAGCTGGTTGAACTTCTGGTCGAACCGCGCCCAAAAACCGGTCTGATCGAGCTGCGCGGGCGTATAGTGCCTTTCGAAAAATTGGCGATAGGTCTCCGTCTGCGCGTGGGGTTTTCCGGCGTCCTGTTTCCAGCAAAAGTACTCGAAGAGGTGCATGGGCAGGCGGGCAATTTCGAGCTGGGTCTGCCGAAGGCCTAACCTCCGATCGTGCAGCTTCCGGAAATCCATCTTTTCCTCCGCGGTCAGTCCGGTCGGCACCGGGGGGAACCAGCGCCGGAAGGTGGTCTCGTCGAGAAGGACCTCCCGGACGGGGATCTCCGGCTCCGCCGCCATGCCGTAGGGATCGTCGTTGTGGCTGATGTAGGCGTTGGCGAGATCCGACCCGCGTCGCGTCGTTGGGGGCAAGAAGGAGTTCGCGCGCGAGGCCGTCACCGATTGCAAGTCGGACGGCAACAAGCCCCAGGGGATTTGCATAAAGTGGGAGGATGTCTGGCCCGGCTCCAAAGGCGGCTCGAAGGGCAGCAGGGGCTCCAGCTCCGAGACCATCGCCTCCATCGGGGCCCTCTCCACCACGAACCGTGCCTGCGAGTGGGTGGTCTCGCGGCGGAAGTTTTCCGCAGGAACGTTGACCAGTCGCATCACCTGATAGCTGACGTCCCCCGTCGTGGGGCAGCCGTGGGTGTAGTGTTTCCGCACCGTCTCGTTGTAGCCCACGGTCCCGTCGTAACCTCCTGGGGGGTTCCGGCAAGTGACCACGGTCCCGTGAAGGATGGCGTTCAGAGGCGGAGGGCCTTTAAAGCCCCAAATGACCTCGTTCAGCTCGTCGTCGCACCCGCCCGTATCGGAGGTCCAGTTGTTCAGGTGGCTCATGCCCCGCTCCCACTCCAAGAATCGCGAGACGGTTTCGAAGCGGGAATGGCGCAGGATCCCCTCCCTCAGGAGAAATTTCATGAGCACCAAGGGCGGGGCGGGGACGACCATGGCGACCTTGTAGCCCTCGTGGTCCGTGATCCATTCGCTGTAGGGCCGGCCGCCGACGGGCATGTACTCGAAAGGGTTTCCGCCGTTCAGCAGAAGCGTCAGGTCGCCGTCGTCGTAATCGTCAAGACTCCAATTCAGGTAAGGGGCCGTCTCCAAGACCAGCTGAAGGGCGACGGTCTTGAGAAACCGGTTCGTCGCCGCGTCGCTGTCGAAGACGACGTAGGTGAACCCGTCGTCGTCGTATTGTTCGGCGTACGGGAGCGTGCCCGGCTCGGCCCCGGTCTCCGGATCGATCGTGGAGCCGAATCGTTCGTCGAACCCCGCCGGTTTCTGCGCGAAGCCTCCGTCTTTATAGGGGCCGTAGAGCGCCCAGGACGCTTCCATCCAACTCCAATAAGACGCGTAGTAATTCTTAAGCTTGTCCCGATACGCCTGCGGCCATTGGCACCAGATGAGGGACTTGCCGGGCGACGGGGAGTCCTGAACGACCGGACACGAGGACGGAATGCCCTGGACCGTGGAGGACGTGGCCGACATGCGGACGGTGGCGTCGATCTTGCTCCATATCCCCATTTTTGGTGCGACTTGCCGCATCCAGGTTCCACGGGTCGACATTCTGCCGCCCGTGATCGGGGCATTCGAGGGCGGGCTCGAGAGGGTGTCCGGGAAGGTCCAGGCGATGGCGTTAGCAACCCGCGGGTGTTGAGCGAGCCATAGGTTGAGATCCGGCACCGGCGTTGCCGCCGCGGACAACGGGAGGAGGGAGACGATCAAGGCCAGAAATAGTCTCATGCTCTCCTGAGCAGCAAGAAAAGTGCCAGAGGATGAGTCTTAAGGGCTTGTTTTTCCAATGGGTTACAAAGGGTGAAGGCCGATTTTGCTTATCAAACTGAGAATTTTCCTCATTCTGAGAATGTCCACTCGCACTTCCGGATATCCACCTACGCGGACGAAAAATTTGCGAAGGGACCCATTTCGACGAAGGCATTCAAGTACAAAACAAGAAGCTTAATGTATTCCTCACTTCCCCTTAGAAGAAGTATACTTCTCGGATGGGTTGGCAGCTTGCTCAGCAGGTTTCGGCCGGGGGGACCTCCGAAGTCTACGAGGCCCGGACGCCCGACGGCCGGAAGGTCGCCGTCAAACTCCTCACGCGCCGGGACGCGGTTTCCCGGGAGCTCTTCGAAAAGCAGGCTCTTCTCCTGGTGAGGCTCCGTCATCCGAACGTGGTTCCCGTGCTGGGTTTCTTAAGGGACAGCCGGGAGATCTTCGGGGAAGACCGCGGGCCTTGCTATTGGATGGAATTCGTGGAGGGCGAGCCCCTCCCCTCCGCCGCCAGGAAAGTCGGCATCGAAAAGATCCTCGAATGGTTCGAGCAGGCGGTGGAAACGCTGAGCGCCGTGCACGCCCAAGGCGTCGTTCACGGGGATCTCTCGCCGCAGAACTTGAGAATCGCCAAGGACGGACTGAAGATCCTCGATTTCAGCGTCCTGCCCGGCGACGCCTCCACAACGGAAACGGGCACCCTGCCCTACATGGCCCCGGAGCGGATCACGGGACGAACCGGCGACGACCTTCCGCCGGCCGTCGATCTCTTCTCGTTGGGCACGGTCTTCTACGAGGCCTTCGCGCGGCGCCATCCGCGCGCCGGGGCCCGCTCGTTGCGCGAGCTGATCGATCGCGTCCCGGAGCCCTTGATCGACGCGGCGCCTTCGCTCTCCGAACATTCCGTCGTCGCGCGCGTCATCGACCGCATGATCCGCACGCGCGTTTCCGAACGTTTTTCCGGAGCCGAAGCCGTGCGCGAAGCGTTGTCGGGGGAAGCCTCCGGCCCCTCCTCCGCGGCCGGCGTCGAAGAGCCTTTAAGGATGCTGGGCGCGGACGCCGAATTCGAGACCGTCTCGCGGGCGATCGCGAACGTCCCGCGCGCCTCGGCGGTGATCGCGGTCCACGGGCCTTCCGGTGTCGGCAAGACGCGGTTCGTCCGCGAGGCCGCCTTCGAGGCGGCCTTGAGGGGCCTCAAGGCCCGCGAATACACGAGGCTTCATCGCGCGGGCGTCGCGGAGCTCGGAAAACTGTTGGCGAATTTGCGCTCCCTACCGGCGAGCGGCGAGCTCGTGATCTTGGAATGGAACGACGCTGATCTGACCGAGGACTCGAGGAGATTCTTCGACGCCCTCCTCGCCGACGGCCTGGCCCGCGACGTCCGGTTGAAGGGCTTAAATCCCGCCGACGCGCGCGCTCTGCTGGAAACGGTCTTGAAGCCGGAGGACGCCGCCGATCTTCAAACGGCCTTCTTCGGCGGGCTCGAGGAGACTCCGGGAAAAATCTTAAAATCGCTCAAGGCCCTCGCCCAAGCCGGCCGTCTCCGCAAACGCGGCCTCGTCAAGGGCTGGCGCGAACTCTTGAGGACACCCCCGCCGCCGATGCCCGCGGAGGAGCTGAAGGCCTCCGCGCGCGCGAAGGCCGAAGCGGAGCTGAAGCAGGGACGGACCGCGGAAACCCTGGAGATCGTCGACGCCGGATTGGAAGTCGTCTCCGACCCCGCCGAACGTTCGCGCCTGCTACGGCTTAAAATCAACGCGCTGAACGCTCTCGGCCGCTACGAGCCGGCGTTGGCCGTCTGCCACGAATGGCTCGCCCTGGCCGCGAACGACGAGCCGATGAACTTGAAGACGGTGAAATACCGGTTCACGGTCGGTTGGATCCTCCAAAATTTGGGGCGCGACGCCGAGGCGGTGGAGGCCTTCGAACGGTGCGTCGCGGAAGGGACGCCTCATGCGGACGCCGCCGACGTCGCCGCCTTCGTCGCGGACGCCCGGTCCCTTTCCGGCGTGAGTGCGCTGCGCCTCGGAGACACGGCGGGCGCGAGGGCGGCCTTCGAAGACGCGCTTCGGCTGATCCCGGAAGGCAGTCCCGCCCGGGCGGAGACGTATCGCAACCTGGCCCGGGCCCATGCGGCCGCGGACGACGACGCCGCATGCGAGGCCAGCCTCGCCAAGGCCTTCGCCCTGTACGAAGCCGCCGGGCGCGAGGACGGCGTCTTTTGGGCCCTGCTCGAGTCGGGCAATCTCCGTCTGAAAAGGGAGGACTTCGGGGGCGCGCGCTCCGACTACGCGCGGGCGGAGGATCTCGCCAAGAAGGCCGATTCCGATCTGCGGCTCGCCGTCGTCTGGAACAACCGCGGCCTTTTGGAGCGCGAGGCCGGGAACCCGGCCGAGGCCCTCGATCTCCTTCACCGCGCCCAGGACGTCCTGCGGTTTTTGGGGAACGCGAACGACCTCGCCTACAACCTCAAGGAACTCGCCGTGGCCGAGGCCCAGGTCGGACGCATGGCGCGCGCGGAATCCTTCCTGAAGGGCCTGCGCTCCCTCGCCCTTTCCTACCGGAAGGCCGCGCCCTTCGCCGACGAGACGGAAACCGCCGTCGCCGCCATCCGGGACGGGACCACCGGCGAGACGGCGGCGTCCTTGAAAGCGCTCTTCGACCGGCTTCCTCCCGAACTGCAGGTCAGCTTCGTCGACCGCGGCGATTACCGCCGCCTGTTGGGGAAAAAAGCCCCCAAAGAAAGGCCTTCTATGGAACCGAAACCCCCGACCCAACCCATCGTTCCCATGGGCGACGTCCTCGCCACCCTCACGCGACTCAACGAAAGGCTCGCCGTCGAAGAGGACATCCCCAAGCTCCTCGCCCGCCTCATGGACGCGGCGATGGACCTGGCCCGGGCGGAGAACGGCTTCCTCATTCTGCGGAGCGAAACCTCCGAAGGCCCGTTGCCCGGCTACCGGGTCGCCGCCGCCCGGAACATCGCGCAGGAAGAATTGGAAACGGACCTGTACGCGTTCAGCCTCTCCGCGGTCCGGCGGGCGCTGCAGACGGGGGAACCGGTCCTGACCGACAACGCCGTGCTCGACCCGATCTTCGAGCAGTCGCGGAGCGTGCATCTGCGCCAGCTCAAATCCATCGTCGCCCTCCCCGTCCGGGGGCCCGAAGGCGTGCTGGGCGTGTTCTACCTGGATCACCGCTTCCAGGAAGGCCTCTTCGGTCCCGAACTGTTGGACGCCCTGAAGGCCTTCGCCTCCGTCGCCTCCCTCGCCTTCCAGAAAGGGCGGATGATCGAGGAGCTGCGCCGGAACAATGACGACTTGAGCGACCGGGTCCGTGCCCAGTCGATGGAGCTGAACCGGGCCCGCCTGGCCCTCAAGAACGAGTACAGCGAGATCGTGGGCCGTTCGCGCGGGATGGTGGAGGTCCTTTCGATGGTCGACCGCATCGCCGACTCCCGCGTTCCCGTCTGGATCTTCGGCGAATCCGGGACCGGCAAGGAGGCCATCGCGCGCGCCCTGCACGCGGGAAGCCCGCGCGCGAAAAAGACCTTCGTGACGGAGAACTGCGGCGCCCTGCCCGAGTCGCTCATGGAATCCGAATTATTTGGACATAAGAAGGGCGCCTTCACGCACGCGACATCCGACCGCCAGGGCATCCTGAAATACGCTGACGGCGGGACGATCTTTTTGGACGAGATCGCCGACATGAGCCCCGCCCTGCAGGCCAAGCTCCTGCGCTTCCTGCAGGAAGGCGAAATCCGTCCGGTGGGCTCCACCGAAGTCCTCCGCGTGGACGTCCGCGTCGTTTCCGCCTCCAACAGGGATTTGTCGAAGCTCGTGGCCGAGGGAAAATTCAGGGAAGACCTCTATTACCGCCTGAACGGCGTCACCTTGAAGCTGCCTCCCCTGCGTGAGCGCATGGAGGATCTTTCCCCTCTGATCGATCACTTCCTGAAAAGGATCGCGGAACGCGAAAAGAAGGCCGCCTGCCGCCTCGCCCCGCCGGCCCTCAACCTTTTTCTCAACTACCGTTGGCCGGGGAACATCCGCGAGCTCCAGAACACGCTGGAGACCGCCGCGCTCTTCGCGGAAAACGGGCTCATCGGGCTGAAGGCCCTTCAGTTCAAACCCGACCTGCTGGTGGCGACCGTCCCGCGGGCCGCGGACAAATCCGAAAGGCCTGCCGTTTCGGGCGGCATCGATCCGGTGCTGGAAGAAACGCTCCGCGCGGTGAAGGATAACGGCTACCACAAGGGCCACGCGGCGGAAGCCTTGGGGATTTCACGCCGGGCGTTGTACGGGAGATTCCAGAAATTCGGGTTGGCGACGGACGTCAAAACTTTAAAGGAAGCCATCGACCACCATTTCGGGACCTAGGACAATCGCTTCTCATGGTTTAAAGATCGGCTGCGCGGGACCGATTCGTTGCCAAATCGAAGGCCCCTGGGTCGGCGAGATGATCACGGCCTTCACGACGAAGGACCCGGCCGGGAAAAAAACCGCTGTCGGTTCCGAGGGAAAGGGCTTGGAGGCGTCGTCGGAGTCCAGCGCCGCGAGGGCGCCGCTGTGGAGATCGGCCGTATTCGTTTCTTTGACGAAAAATCGGAGCTCGCCTCCTTCCGCCACCGTGAGATTCGCAAACGCATACGTCACGGTGCCGCCCGTATCCGCCGTCCATTCCGCGTCGGAATAAAGGATATGCGGATGCGGACCCGGCGGGACATAGACGGCGCGCAGTTGCGGTCTGGGACTCATGTCGCTCGTGAGCAGGAACCAACTGGAATCGACCGGGACGGGATCCCCGGTCAAATCCATGGTGAACGAAAGAGAGAGGGTGTCGGACTTGGCATGGATCGTATAGGGGGCGGCCGGGGACTTCGCGAGGAGTTTGGAATCCGGTCCGTAATGCAGCCGCGCGTCCGTAAGGGGTCTCTCTTCAATCCGCCCGAAGCCCAGGGAGTCGCCGTTGACGTGAATCCTTTCTTCCTCGCCGGTCCCTTCCGTCCCGGAGGTTCCGTTGCCGATGCCCCTCGGGTCGGTCTTCGGATCGATCGGCTCGGCGTTGGCGGCCCCTTCCGCCACAGGGGACGGCGGAGTGACATCCGCGCCGGAAAAGTCGTTGGGGACGGGGGCCATGCCGCCCCCGGACTGGGAGGCTTGCGGGCACCCCGGCAGAACCCAGAAGGAGGCCAGAAAGGCGATGAAGAGAATAGGCCATTTCATAGTTCCGACCATTCCTCGATATTATGCAAAGACAAGACCAGCTTCCAAAGCTCCAATTATCGGAGACTTCCGGCCGCAGGATGCTCTCAAAATGATAATTCTCTCAATGTGATAACGGGGCGCCGGCGGCGGTCTTCAGGCGGAGACGAGGAGACCGAGGAGGATATCGACCAAGTTGCCCGGCATCTCCGGTTTATAACACGCTTCTCCGGAGCCTCAAAGCGTTGGCGATCACCGACACCGAGCTGAAACTCATCGCGGCGCTGGCGAAGATGGGCGAAAGAAGGAGGCCGAAGGCCGGATAAAGCGCACCGGCCGCGACGGGAACGCCCAAAAAGTTGTAAAAAAAGGCGAAGAAGAGATTCTGCCGGATATTCCTCATCGTGGCCCGGCTCAGGTGAATCGCCCGCACGATGCCTCTGAGGTCCCCCTTCACGAGGGTCACCCCCGCGCTTTCCATGGCAATGTCCGTGCCCGCCCCCATCGCGATTCCGACGTGTGCTTCCGCAAGCGCCGGGGCATCATTCACGCCATCCCCGGCCATTGCCACGATCCGGCCCTTGGACTTGAGGCTTCGGATCACGGCTCCTTTCGCGTCGGGGCTCACGTTGGCGATGACCTCGTCGATCCCCAATTCCCTCGCCACCGCCTGAGCCGTCGTCTCGTTGTCCCCGGTCAGCATCACGATGCGCAGCCCGGCGCCGTGCAAAGCCGCGATCGCCTCCCTCGATCCCTCCTTGATCGGATCCTTGACGCCCAAGAGCCCGAGGAGCTTTTTCTCCCGCGCGAGGAAGACCACCGTCTGCCCTTCCCGGCGAAGGGCGTTCACCTTTTGAGCGAGGTCGCCGCCCGCGAAGAAATCGATTTTCCGGCTCGCCAGCATCTTTTCGTTCCCCAAAGAAACGGCTTTGCCCTCGATGACCGCCGTCACCCCCTGCCCGGTGACGGCCTGAAAATTTTCGGCCTTCGGCAGCGGGATCGCCCTGCCCTCCGCGGCCTCGCAGATGGCGGAAGCCAGGGGATGTTCGCTGCCGTTTTCGAGGCCGGCGGCGAGACGCAAAATTTCCTCCGGAGGCGTCCCGTCCAGGGATTGGAGGGAAGCGAGCGTCGGCTTCCCGCGCGTGAGCGTCCCCGTCTTGTCCGCGACCAGGGTGTCGACCTTTTCCAAGACCTCCAGGGCTTCCGCATCCTTCATGAGGACGCCCGCCGTCGCCCCCTTCCCCGTCCCCACCATGATCGACATCGGCGTCGCGAGCCCCAGGGCGCAGGGGCAGGCGATGATGAGGACGGCGACGGCGTTGACGAGCGCGTAGGTGAAGCGAGGCTCCGGACCCACCCAGGCCCAGATAACGAAGGTGGCGACGGCGATCAAAACGACCCCGGGAACGAAGTAGAAAGACACGACGTCCGCGAGCCTCTGGATCGGCGCCCGGCTCCTTTGAGCCTGGGCGACCATGCGGACGATCTGTGCGAGCAGCGTTTCGCCGCCCACTTTCTCCGCCTTCATGACGAACCCGCCGGTTCCGTTGACCGTTCCGCCGGTCACGCGGTTGCCGACCGTCTTTTCCACGGGAATCGATTCGCCCGTCACCATCGATTCGTCGACCGCGCTCGCTCCCTCCAAGACGAGTCCGTCCACCGGCACCCGCTCGCCTGGCCGCACCCTGACCCGGTCGCCGGGCACGATGAGATCCAGCGACACTTCCTCGTCGGATCCATCCGCCTTGAGGCGTCTTGCCGTCTTGGGAGCCAAGCCCAACAATGCCCTGATGGCGCCGGAGGTCCGGCTGCGGGCCTTGAGCTCCAAGACCTGGCCGAGAAGCACCAAGGTCGTGATGACCGCGGCCGCCTCGTAATAGACTTCCACCATCCCCCCCTCTCCGCGAAAGGATTCCGGCAGAAGGCGAGGCAGGAACGTGGCCACGACGCTGTAAAGGTAGGCGGATCCCGTTCCGATGGCGATCAAGGTGAACATGTTGGGACTTAGGTTCTTGAAGGACAGCCAGCAACGCTGAAAGAAAGTCCACCCGGCCCAGAGGACTACCGGCGTCGCCAGAGCGAATTGAATCCAGATCGAGAGCCGCGGAGAAACGAAGGGAGCCACCAACATCGAACCCATTGCAAGCGCCAGAATGGGGAGGGTCATCGCAAGGCTCGCCCAAAAGCGCCGCCTCATGTCCTTCAGCTCGCGGCTCTCCTCTTCCTGCGCCGTAACTACGACGGGCTCCAGGGCCATGCCGCACTTGGGGCAAGTCCCAGGCCCTTTCTGCCGGATCTCTGGGTGCATGGGACAGGTGTAGACCGCATCCGCGTCGATCCCCACGGCATGAGACGGCTGGTCCTCATGATGACAGCACGCTCGAGAGGACAGATCGTCCTTAATGATGGGCCTCATGATCTTCGGACGAGGGCGCGGCCTCGGGCGACGTGTCCTTTTGCTTGTCCATCATCTTCTGCTCCATCATTTTCTTCATCATGGGGCAATCCATGCCCATTCCCCCTTCCGTCTTAGACATGGGCAAACCACGCCGTCCGTCGAGAGTGCGGAAATAGCCCTCTTCCCAATAACGAACGCCGTAATAAAGCGTGCACAGCATGTTCAAGACGGTGAGGACCGTCAGAACGTAACCGCCGATCCTTAAGAGTTGGCTGGCCTGTTTCGTGCCTAGGTAAATCAACATCAAACAGGCCGCCAAGACCAAGAGCTGCAAAGAATAGGCGATATGAAGTTCAAACATGTTCTCTCCTACTTGAGCTCGCCGGCGATATGCCGGTGCCATTGGGCCAGCGCCGTATATTCATCGGCCAGCTTCCGAGCTGCGGAGATGATCGCATCGCAGTGATCATCCATCTCGGTCAGGCTCTTTTCACGCGTTTGCTTGGGAAGATCGGCCTGATGAGCCCGGTAGTCCCTCTTCATTTGTTCATGCTCCTTGGCGAGCGCCTGTTCTTCCGTGGCCATTTTCTCATACCTCTGGGCTTCCGCCGTATAGTCGGCTTTGGTCCTCGGCGCGCCGGCCATGGCGGCCGCGGATCCGAAGAGAATGCCCACGATCGTCGCTACAATCATCGTTTGTTTGATCATAAAAATCCCCCTTATTGACGATTAAAGTAATCCTCATCGCCTCCAAGGACTATGACCCCGGTCAGAACGTCGCCTAATTTTCGTCAGGTACGGTCACATAGGTCAAATGCCGAGAACTAGCGGCGTCTGCGGCCGAACGGCTTCTTCACCTTCAACTCCACGTAGGGCGGAACCCCAGGGACCGTGCAGCGCGGCAGCTCCTTGCCCAGAGCCGCCTCCACTTCCTTGATCATCGGCTTGTCCTGCCAGACGGCGATGGTGGAGACGATGCCGACGGCCCCCGCGCGCGCGGTGCGGCCGGCGCGGTGGATGTATTCTTCAACGGTGTCGGGGATCTCGAAATTGATGACGTGCTCGATGGCCGGGACGTCCAGCCCGCGCGAGGCGATGCCGGTGGCCACCAAGATGCGGTGCTGGCCCTCGCGAAATCCTTGGAGGGCCTGGGTGCGTTCGCTCTGCGAGCGGTCCGAATGGATCTTGGAGACGGGGTGCCCTTCGCGGTCCAGCACGCCGCAGAGCCAGTCGGCGTCGAGCTTGGTGCGCGTGAAGATCAGCGTGCTTCCCAATTCCTGATGAACGAGCCCTAAGAGACACTCGCGCTTGTGCTCCGCCTTCACGAGGTAGATGCGGTGCGTGATGCCGGTGGCCGCGCGCCCTTCGGGAAGGATGTCGATCCGAATCGGATCGATGAGATACCTCTGCGCGAGCCTCTCGATCGGGGGCGGCATCGTGGCCGAGAACATCATCGTGCGTCGCTGGCGAGGCACGGCCTCCAAGATCCTCATGATCTGAGGCAGAAAACCCATGTCCAGCATGTGGTCGGCCTCGTCCAAGACCAGCTCGCGGACCTTGGAGAGCGAGATGGTCCGGCGCTCCATATGGTCGACCAGGCGCCCCGGCGTGGCGACGACGATGTCGGGGCCTCTTTCCAGGTCGCGGATCTGCGGATTCATTTTCACGCCGCCGATGATGCAAGCCGTGTTGAGGTCGTGGTGTTTTCCAAAGAGGTCCAGGAAGGCCTTGGTCTGAAGGGCGATCTCGCGCGTCGGGCACAGGATGAGCCCCAGGGGCGATTTCGAAATTCCTTCATGATGCTCCAGCCGCTCCGCCATGGGAATGACGAAGGCCGCCGTCTTGCCGGATCCCGTCTGGGCCAGGCCGATCAGGTCGCGGCCTTCCAGGGCCAGCGGGATGACCTTCGATTGAATGGGCGTCGGGTGCTTGAAGCCGATGTGATGGACGGCGTTCAAGATGGACGGAGGAAGCTTCAGATCTTCGAAGGTCTGCTGGGTGGTGAAGACGGGATGGCGTCCCATCGCCACGACTTCTTCGGCCGTCATTTCGGGGGGGACTTCGTCCCCTTCTTCTTCGAGGAGGGAGGGTGATTCTTTGGTCTCATCCATAACGGGCTTTAAATCCTTGTCTGACCTTGCTTCTTACCTAGCCCCTTCATAATCTGCAACTTATGCGTTTCGACCACCTTTTGCCGGAAATCATCTTCGGGACCGCCGAGGAACAGGGCTACCGCCCCACCGGCGTCCTTATTCCCCTCAACAGCTACGAAAACCGGGTCTACGAGATCGGCATCGAGGACGAAGAGACGGGAAAACCGGCGGCCCTGGTGGCGAAATACTACCGGCCGGGACGCTGGAACGTCGCGTCCCTGGGCGAAGAGCATCGTTTCGTCGCCGCATTGGCGGAAGCCGAGATCCCCGTCGTCCGGCACCTCGCATTGAAGCGCCCTCTCCCCGAAGTCGGCACCTTGGCCAAGACCTCCGACGGCATCTTCTACGCCTTCTTCCCCAAATTCCGCGGCCGCGAACACGCGGAGATCTTGAACGACGACCGCCGCTGGCTGGGCCGGAGCCTAGCGCGCATGCACAACATCGGCGCGAGCTTCAAGGCCCCGAACCGGATACGGCTGAACGCCGAAACCTACGGACACAACAGCTTAGCCTTCATCCTCACCCAGGACTTTCTGCCCCCGGACTTGAAGAACAGCATCGAGTCGCATCTGCAAAAGGCGATCGAGTTGGTCGAGCCCCATTTCAAGAAGGACTGGAGCCCCATCGCCGTACACGGCGACTGCCATCCATCCAACATTTTATGGAACAAGGACGGCCCTCACCTGCTCGATTTCGACGACATGGTTGTCGCCCCCGCGGTTCAAGACGTCTGGATGCTCTTCAACGGCACGGAAGAAGAGAAAGCCGAGCAGAAAAAGGTATTTTTGGAAGGCTACGAAGTCTTCCGGGAATTCGACGACGCGAGCCTCGTCCTCTCCGAACCCTTGCGTACCCTCCGCATGATCCGCCACGCGGCGTGGATCGGCCAGCGCTACGAAGAACCGGCGTTCCAGCGGGCGTTTCCGTATTATCGGGAGAGGCGGTATTGGGAAGAATACCTGCTGTCGATCAAGGAACAGATTTCTCTGCTTCAGGAACTATCGTGGACTCGTTGACGCTTAGACCATATCCTTCAAAGTGATCCCCAACACTTCCGCCAACCGCATCATTGTCTCCAGCCCCGGTTTGGAGACATCCGACTCAATACGATTCATTTGAATCCGACTGATTCCGACCGCCCGTGCCAAATTTTCTTGGGTGAGTTCACGTTCTTTCCTTAGCTTCTTGACCCGCTCTCCCAAGGCAGAACTCCTTTGTTTACCTCCTCGCGCGTAATGCTTGATGGAATCCCAGGGCAGATCATAAACGGTCCCGCTCGCCTGAGAGACGGAGACAGCTCCCCGGTGATCGAAGATCTGAAGAGCGATGATCGACGTTCCGTCATCACCAGGCAAAGATTTGCGGGAGACGGCGCAGCCTTCTCCGTTCTCAAAAAGGAAAATAAGCCGCCTCCCATCCATCGAGAGACTGACCTCCTCAATTTTCTTCTCAGATCCGCTCTCAATCTTTCTTGCCGGAAGTCCCATAAAGCTCCTTCTTCAAGAACCCCGCCTGCTGGAGGGCCTCCTTGATCCTTCCCGTCATCATCCAACCACCCATGGTCTTTTGGTGGGCCACATCAAAGCGACCGATGAATTCCGAACCTCGATAAACATGGACATGAAAGGGTTCGTGATCGCCGGAATACCATTCAAAGATATATCCGCCTGCCTTTCGACGTCCCATTATTATTTTGTAACATATATGTTACATCTGTCAAGGCACTGAATGGGAGACGTTAAGAAGCAAGTGCCCCGAGGCGCTTCTTCACCAGCTTCCCGTAATGCGTGCAAATCGCCTCGCAGATCTTGGAGACCTCGGGGTCTTCGATCCGGTAGTAGACCTGCATCCCCCGCTTCTCCGAGCGGACCAGGAGGGCCTGGGCAAGGAGCCCCAAGTGTTTGGAGACGTTCGCCTGCGACGACCCGACTTTTTCCACGATATCGCCCACGCAGAACTCGCCGTCGTGAAGGAGCTTCATGATCTTCAGGCGCATCGGGTCGGCCAGGACCTTCAGCATCTCCGAAATTTTTCCGGCCAGGGCCGGCGTGACTTGATCGAAGGTCATAGAAATCCCCTTGCGGTCTTGAAGATCAGATAAATCCCGAGCGCGAGCAAAAACCAGGCGAAGGCCTTCTGGAGGCCTTCGGCCGAAAACCGCCGCGCGATCGCCGCGCCCCCCAAACTGGCGGGGAGAGAAAGGCCGATCACCCACCCGAGCGGTTCCCACGGGACGGCGATCCGGCCGGCGTAGCCCGCGAAACTCGTCGCTGCATTCGCGGCAATGAGCAGGAGCGAGGTACCGCGCGCCATCTTGATGCCGATGCCTCCCAAAAGCACCAGGGCGGGCACGATCAAAAATCCCCCTCCCACGCCCAACAGTCCGGTGAGAAAACCGACGCCTCCTCCCACCCAAAAAAGCGGGAGCAACCGCGGATTGCAGGTGTCCTTTCCCTCAGGGGCCTTCCAAAAGGCCAGGCGGAGCGCGGCGGCGACGACCAAGACGGCAAACGCCAACATTTGCCAACGCGGATCGATGACCCGCCCGGCCATCGAGCCTCCGTAACTCGCCGGAAGGCTGGCGGCGAGAAAGGCCAGGGCGTTCCGGATGCAAATCTCCTTCCGGCGCAGGGCCGGAATCATCCCGAAGAACGCGGTGGCTCCGACGACGACCAGGCTCCCGACCACGCCCTGCTTGACGTCGAACCCCAGCCCATAGACCAGCGCCGGCAAGGCCAGGAGAGACCCTCCGCTCCCGAAGAGCCCCAAGGCCAGCCCGAAACTCAAGCTCCCCGCGATGAGGATGACCGCGTTCATGTTCCCAACTTGAAACAATGCTGGCGGTTGGCGGTCAGGGATTCCCTCAGGCGCTTGGGAAGATCCAAATTCCAGGTCGCAAGGTAATCGCAAAATTCCTTCTTGGTCCGAAATTGCAGGGCCTGATTGGTCTTCTTCACCTCACCCAGGGTTGAGACCGTCCGGTTCTCATAGTCATGGGCCGCCGCGAGGATCGTGCCGTCGGGAAAATTCTTTACTATCCTTTGGAGCGAGTCGTAGAGGACGCCCGAATCGCCGCCCGGAAAATCCGTGCGGCCGCAATCGTCGAGGAGCAGCGAATCCCCGGTGAAAAGATAAGGGCCCGCGGCGATGGATACGCTGTCCGGCGTGTGTCCCGGCGTCTCGATAAACCAGAGATCCCTATCGCCAAGCTTGAGGACGCTCCCCTCCCTGACCGCGACCTGCAGGCGCTCGCTCTTCGTCTTTTCCGACATAACCACCTTCGCATCCGTCGCCTGGGCCAACTCGCAAGAATCCGAGACGTGATCAGCGTGCGTGTGGGTATCGATGACGTACTTGAGTTTCAACCCGCGCCCCTTCAGGTCGTCAAGATACTTGGCTTGATCCTCCTTTTTGGGATCGATGACCGCCGCTTCCCCGGACTCCGAATCGGCGATCAGGTAGGCAAGACAGCCTTCGTTGCGGAATTGCCGGAAAACTAATTCGGACATGCGGCACCCCCTGTTTTGGCGTGACGGTTCCAGGGCATGAATTGAAGGAGCTTCGCCATCCCGCAGAAGCCGCTGACGCCGGCGAAAATCAGTCCGGCGCCGACGAGGGGTATCAGGAACCAGACGGGCCCGACAAAGAAGCCCAAGAGGATCAGGGAACCCGCGGCGATCTGCACCTGGCGCATCAGAGGGATGACCCGCGACCGAACCTCCACGGCCCCGCCTTCCTTTTCCCAAGCGACGATGCCGCCCTGAACGCTGGCGGCAGTGGGCCACTGCGCCGCCGCCTGCTCGCAGGCCAGGCCGCTTCGCGTTCCCGAGCGACAGATGAAGTAGACTTGTTTGCCCTTCGGGATCTCTCCGCAACGCCGGCTCAATTCGCCAAGGGGGATGTGCAAGGCGCCGGGAATGGCCGCGGCGGCCACCTCGTCGCTCTCCCTCACGTCCACGAGAACGGCCCGGTCTTGCCCTACCTCCGCCCGAACCTCCGAGACGGAAACATTCGCCATGAGACCTCCTTCGATCTTATAAAGAGTATAACTATATAGTTATATAGTCAACGAGAAAAAACGCGTCAGTTTTTGTACTCATCCCCCAACTCGGGAAGGACCGCGCAGGGCAAGCCTTCCTCTTCCAACTTTTCGCGCTCCTCCGGCGAAGCCTGGCCGAAGATGGGCCGCCCCTTCTCCTCGCCCCGGCTGATGGCCCGGACAGTCTCCGCGAAGCGATCGCCCACGTTTTCGAAATGCGTCGTGACGTAATGCCGGACCGCCTTGAGCACCGTGGCGGCGTCCAGATCGGCGCTCACCGCGAGCGTCTGCGTCTCGAAGGACGAAACGGTAGAGGCCTTCGCCAAAGCCGCCTTCTCGATGCAGGTGTCCCCGCAAACCTGGCAGGATAACAGGCCTTTTTCCTTCTGGGCCTCGAAGTCTTCCGCGTGCGGAAACCAGCCCTCGAAGCGATGGCCCCGGCGGCATGAGAGACCGTAGATGATCATGACGGTAAGATAAGTCCGATTTCGCGCTTGTCCAGCCGTCGCCGCGACACGCCCCGTGGCCTTGAAAAATCGGTGACGCGGGACGTCTTTTTCCGGGCTTTTTTCGCGCCCGCGCACTAGCGTTAAGAGGCTGCGTTTGCTAAACTTAAATTGGAGTACGGAAGTGCAAGAAAAACACGATACGGAACGGCAGCTGAACTGGGGCAATATCCTCTTCCTGGCCCTTTCCCCCATCGTCGCCATCTTCGGGACCCTGGCCTACGAGATCCATTACGGATTTCATTGGTCGGACGTCCTGATTTTCCTCATCTTTTACGTCCTGACCGCCGGCATGGGGATCTCGGCGGGCTATCACCGCCACTTCGCGCATCGCAGTTACGAGTGCCATTCGGTCCTCGAATTCTTCTATCTCGTCTGCGGGGCGGCCTCGCTGCAGAACTCGGCCTTGCGATGGTCGCGGGACCACCGCATCCACCACCAGCACATCGACCAGGACGACGATCCTTATAACATCCAAAAAGGCGTGTTTCACGCCCACATGGGCTGGATTTTTTACAAGAGCGAGCACGACGACGATTTCAGCGGCGTTCCGGACCTTTTGAAAAACCGTTGGGTCGTCTGGCAGGATCGTCATTATCTGGCCATCGCCATTTTCGTGGGTTTCGTTCTTCCGACCCTGATCGGCTGGGCCTTCGGCCGTCCGATGGCCGGGCTTCTTTGGGGAGGTTTCGTCCGCACCGTCGTGGTGCACCACTTAACATTCTTCATCAATTCCTTGGCGCACAAGTTCGGGAAGCGGCCGTTTACCGAGGCCTTCTCCGCGCGCGATTCCTGGTGGCTCGCCTTCCTCACCTACGGCGAGGGGTATCATAATTTCCATCATCGCTTCGCCTCCGACTACCGCAACGGCTACCGCTGGTATCACTGGGACCCGACCAAGTGGTGGGTCAACGTCATGAGCTGGGTGGGCATGGTGGGACGGGTCCGGCGCTATCAGAAGGAGCAGTTGATCAAGGCCCGCATCGAAACCGACTTCGAACGCGCCCGCCACCAACTGGCCGCCATCCCATCCCAAATCGCGGCCAAGATGGAGGGCCGCTTGAACGCCGCGCGAACCAAGGTGGAGGCCTGCGCCGCCCGGTGGGAGAAGGCGAAGCTGCAATTCGCCCAGTCCTCCAAGGAATCCCGGGACCTCTGGAAGCTCCGCCTCCGCAAATACAAATTCCAGTTCGAAGCGTCCCAGGCCCAATGGGCCTTCTTGATCGCCGCCGTCACCCGCTTCTTCCATCACCATTCCAGCTCCTAAAAAAACCTTTATTTTCCTGGTATATCCGACGGATTCTAGTAGGTTCCGCCGACTATTATGAAAACAACGCCGGACGACGTCTCCTCCTTCGACGAACTGAAGCTCCACGCCAACCTGCTCAAGGGCATCCATCACATGGGTTTCCTGAAGCCGACGCCCATCCAGGCGCGCGCCATCCCGGCGGTCTTGGAGGGACGCGACGTGATAGGGCTCGCCCAGACCGGCACCGGAAAGACCGCCGCCTTCGTGCTGCCGATCCTTCATAAATTGTTGCAGGCGCCGCATAAGAGAAATCCGCGGGCCTTGATCGTCGCGCCCACGCGGGAGCTGGCGCTGCAGTCGATGGACCATTTGCAGGCGCTTTCGCGGTTCGTGCATTTGAAGGGCACCGCCATCTTCGGCGGCGTGTCGTTCCAGCCGCAGATCTCGGCCATCCAGCACGGATTGGACGTTTTATCGGCGACGCCGGGGCGCCTCATGGATCACGTCGACGCCGGACGATTGAAACTCCATGAAGTGGAGATCCTCGTCTTGGACGAGGTCGACCAGATGCTGGACATGGGCTTCCTGCCGGCGATCCAGAAGATCATCAGCTTATTGCCCTCCAAGCGCCAGAACCTGATGTTCTCGGCGACGCTCTCGGCGGAGATGTCGGCGCTGGCCCACAAGATCGTGCGCGACCCGGTGACCGTCCAGGTGGGCACGCGCTCGGCGGTGAACGCGGGCATCCGCCACGCGGTCTATCCGGTGCCGCATCATCTGAAAAAGGACCTGTTGGTGGAGATCCTGCGCGGTCAGGAACTGACGTCGGTCCTGGTGTTCACGCGCACGAAGAGGAACGCCGACCGGGTCGGACTCAAACTCAACAAGAAGGGCTTCAAGGCCTCCATCATTCACGGCGACCGCAATCAGAACCAACGCCTGCGCGCCTTGGACGATTTCCGGCACGGACGCAGCCAAATCCTGGTGGCCACGGACGTCGCCGCGCGTGGAATAGACATCAGCGACATCACGCACGTGATCAATCTGGACGTGCCGGAGACCCCGGAAACCTACGTCCACCGCATCGGCCGCACGGCGCGCGCGGAAGCGACCGGCGATGCCTTCACGCTCGCGGGCCCCGACGAGGAGCCGCTGCTGCGGGACATCGAGCGAGCCATCAAACAATCGCTGCCGCGCGTGACGCTGCCGGATTTCGATTACAAAAAGCCGCGCGAGGAAGGCGCCGGGCATTTTTCCCAGCCGCCTCGCGGCCATCAACCTTCGCGCGGCAACCAGCCCTCGCGGGGGAACCAGCCGTCCCGCGGAGGCCGTCCGCAACAAGGCAACCGAAGGGGATTCCGCCGCTGATGCCTATCGACATGACGACCCTGTTCGTGGGGTTTCTCTTCAGCGGAATCGGTTTCGTGGCCTGGCGCTACGGCCGGCACCGACAGAGCGTCCGTCACCTGGTCCTGGCCGCCGTCCTCATGGTCTACGGTTACTTCATTCCGAATCTCTGGGCGCAGGTGGGAATCGGCAGCGTCCTCGTCTTTTTCCTCTTTTGGCCGAAACCGCCTTCGTACTGAACTAACGCGTCCCGAACACGATGTCCCAGATCGGCGTCGTCACCCCGAACTGGCGGTCCGGGCATTTGTGGTGATGCTGAAGGTGGTATTTGCGCAAATACTTCCCGGCGGCGAAGTTGGGAAAGAAGCGGTGGGCTCCGTAGTGAACCCATTCGTAGAAAAGATAGCCGATGATCAACCCGCTCTCGAGCAAGGCCGTCGCCGCGAGGCTGCGAGTCGCGACTAAGAAGATTCCGTAAATCACCGTAGCGAAGATCAAGCTCACGAACGGAGGCGCGATGATCAAATCTTCTTGGCTCGTGCTGTTGTGGTGTTCGATGTGCAGCCCCGAGGCCACGCGCGAATAGGCGCGCCACCTCTCGCTCTCGTCCACCCAGTGGAAGACGTAGCGGTGCAGGTAATACTCGACCAGCGTCCAGGCAAAGAGGCCGATGGCGAGGTAGATCAAGACGGCGGACCATGTTACGGGATGGTTCCGGAGCGAGACCGCCACGAGAAGCGCGGAAACCGGGATCCAAAGGGCCATGGCCATCCAGGGATTTCGGAAACGCCTGAAGAGCAATTTCGTGATGCTCATGAACGGCCTCCTTCCTTAAGTAACCAATCGGTTACAAATTTAAATTGTTGTGGCTTTTTCGTCAAGGCAAAAGTAACCTAACGGTTACTTAAATATTTAAATACCTGATATGGCTAAAGAAAAACAAAAGACTCGGAACCCGGATAAGACGCGCGGCTCCATCCTGGCCGTCGCCACCGAGGTCTTCTCCAAGCACGGCTTTCACGGGACGGGATTGAACGACATCTGCCAAAAGGCGGGGGCCAACAAGCGGATGATCTATCATTACTTCGCCAATAAGGAAGGCCTCTACCTGGCGGTGCACCGCCAGGGCTGGGAACAATTGGGGTCGTGGTTCGCGCAGGAATTAGTCCGCAACGGGACGCCGGCCTCCCCTCTCGATCCGTCGGGATTGCTGCTCGAAGCCGTCCGGATCTTCCACGACTTCATCGCCACCAACCAAATCTTCGTCAGGTTGATCATGTGGGACGGCCTGGAAGGCGGCACGGCATCCCGCGCGTTGTGGAAGGACATCCGGGGACCGATCTACCGCCAGATCGAAACGCTGGTGAAACAAGGGCAGACTTCCGGACTCCTCACGAAGGACCTTCATCCGGGTCATCTGATCATCAGCTTCATGGGCGCCATCTCCTTCTACTTCTCGCACGCGCATACGATGATCGATATTTTCGGGAGGGACACGCTCTCGGCCGGAGCGATCGAAGAGAGGAAGGAGCAGGTGCTGGCGCTGTTTCGGAAATTAATTCATCCCTGATTCAACCTCTCCTGCCGCGTCTTCACCTTCGCCAATCCCAAGACCCAATTCACGAAGGCCGGACACGCCCTCTGGAGCCAGACGGCGAGATGCCCGTGCACCGTCAGCACCCTCTCCCTCCGGCGGCACAGGATCGCCCGCACGATCTTCCGCGCGGCTTTTTCCGACGGCATTTGCAGCCAATCCGGAACCGGATCCTTCAGCTCGCGATGCACGCTGCCCCGATTGTCCGTCACGCGGATGTCCGATTTCACGAATCCGGGACTGATGAGCGTCACCGCCACGCCGTAACGTTTCAACTCGGCCCGGAGCGCGTCCGCCAGCGCGCGGACGGCGAACTTGCTCATGGCGTAGGCCGAAGTCGTCGGCGCGGAGACATGCCCGCTCACGCTTCCGACAATCGTGAAAGAGCCTTTCGATACCTTCAGGTCGGCGAGCGTCGCATAAAAGGTGCGAAGCACCCCGTAGACGTTCGTCTCGAATTGCCGGCGGTAGTCGCCCAAGGTCAGCTCTTCCGCCAGGCCGTTCACGCCGAAGCCGGCGTTGGCGACGACCACGTCGATCGCCCCGAACTCCTTGCGCGCGATTTCGGCGGCTCGCTCCAGTTCGCCGTCGCACGTGACATCGCCGGTGACGGCGATCGCCCGCCCTCCCTTGTCCCGTATCTCATGCGCCAGCCGGTCGATCCTATCCGCGCGGCGGGCCACCAGGACCAAATTCGCGCCGCGCGAGGCGCACTCCCGCGCCAGGGCTTCCCCGATGCCCGACGAGGCGCCCGTGATCAGGACCGTCTTCGATTTTAGCGGACTCATCGCGCCCTCCTCTGGTAAAAGGCCCCACACCAAACGGTGCGATTCAGAATATCAATTTTCTAAGGAGCTGAAACGTGTCCGATCCGATCCCCGTTGCAGTCGCCGTCGTCTACGCTTTGACCGACGAGGTCCGGCCGCTCCTCAAGGAAGCTTCGATCCGCACGAAGATCATCACGAAATCGGCGATTCTGCAATTCGCCCAATTCCGCGGCGTGGACGTCGTCTTCTGCCGCACCGGCGTCGGCATCGCCAACGCGCATGAGGCCGCGGAACGGCTCTTGGAACACGCGAAGCCGGGGATCGTTCTTTCCATCGGCTGCGGCGGCGCGACGCACCCGGACCTGAAGACCGGAGACCTCGTGCTTCCTCCGGAAATCCGCTCCGAAACGCCGACGGACCGGTTTTTACCCGACGAAGGGGAAAGAAAGAACATGGAGGTCTTGATCCGCGAGGAGAGCATCCCCTACCGGTCCGGCCCCCTGCTCACGGCCTGGAAGATGGCGGGGAAGACGGCCAAGGAGGAATTGGGGTCGAAGGGCGTGGCCTGCGTGGACATGGAAACGGCCGCCGTCGCGGCGATCGCAGAGAAGGCGGGCGTGCCGCTGCTCGCGCTCCGGGCGATCTTCGATTCTTTGGAGGAGGAGTACCCGAGCGACGAGCCCTACGACGAGGACCACCCGATCTCCTATCTGCTCCGCAACCCGAAGGTGATTTTGAAAATCCCGCGCTACGCGAAGGCGAGCGCGCTCTGCCGGAAGAATCTCTTCCGGGTCGTCTCCCGCTTCATCGACGCATGGGTTCGCGACGAACGGTGACGAAGCGGCGGTCGGTGGTTTCCACGAAGGTTTCGACGCGGTTCCAGAGGGTCCGCAGCCCCAATTCCAGCGCCAGGGCGGCGTTATCGGGCTCGCGACGGCTCATGTAGATCCGAAAATAGTCTCGAGGGGGGTCCCTTTCGTAGAGAACGCGATAGGGATAATCCGGGTCGGTGACGGGAATCCCCTGCGCCGGCGTCGGGGCGTCCTGATCCACCTCTCCGGCCGGCGGGCGCCCCGAATGCGGCTTCCAACGATCGATCAACGGATCGCGCGGGCTCAAGGCAATCGCGACCCCTCCCGCCGCCTTGACCGTCTGAAAATAGTTGGCGTTGAACTGCAACGTCAGTTGGTGTTCGAGCATCCCAAAGGCGCGTTGATCGCCTCCGAATTCTTCATTGATTTCCACGCGAGCGAATTTCATTTCCTTGATTTCCCGGAAAGGTTCGGCCTCGCTGCGTGTCCGCCGGAATTTTTGAGAAATGAGGCGCCGCACGCCCGCCTCGGGAAGGTACTCCTTGCGGAGCTCGACCAGATCGGTCCAGGGCGCGGGACTCAAATCGAAATGCAACGCAAAGCGCGGACGCCAAAGCCGGAACTGGTCGGGTCCGACGATCTCCAACTTCCAGGACGTATCGGGAATATCGTACTCGTCCCGGCCGCCCTTGAACTTCCGCACGAAACGCTCGGCGTCTTCCCGGACGGCGCGGAGCCCGGCGACGAATTCTTCCTGATTGGAAACGCTCAGGGTTGCGGGACGCCATCCCACCGCGGGCGAGCCGACGGCGACTCGCGGATAACCCAGAGGGTTTAAACTGAAACGACCGACGAACTCGGATAGGACCGGTAAACCGCCGGTGAACAGGGAATTCAAACGCGCCTCCGAATCAACCGTATCGACACGTTTTTTGGCGCGTTGCGTTATATTTGCAAGAGGAATGTGGAAAAGGCCTAGACGTCGATCGGACCGACGCTGAAATACGCGGCGTCCGGGTGGTGAAAAACCAAGGCGGAGACGCTGGCCTCGGGCTCCATCATCATGCCTTCCGTGAGCCTGACGCCGATATCGTCGGGACGGATCAATTTCCAAATGCCTTCCTGATCGTCCAGGTTGGGGCATGCGGGGTAACCGAAGCTGTAGCGTTTGCCGCGGTATTTCGCCGTCAGCCTCTCCGCCATCGTCGTGTCGGCCGGGTCGGGAAATCCCCAGTCTTCGCGGATGCGGCGATGCAGCCATTCGGCGCAACCCTCCGCCGTTTCCAACGCGATGGCCTGGAGCGCATGCGATTTCAAATATTCGCCGGCGTCTTTATAAGCCTCCGCGCGCTCGCGAACGCCCTGCCCCGCTCCGACGACGAAGAGGACGACATGGTCCCGCTTGCCGTCCTTCGGGGGCAGGACGTAATCCGACAGGCAAAGTCCATTTTCCTTCCGCTGGCGCGGGAACCGGAAGGTATGCACCGGCGCCTTGGCGCCCGGCGAAAAGAGACGGATGGCGTTGCCTTCGCTCTCGGCCTCGAAGAATTGCCAGACGGCCTTCACCTTCAGGAATTTCGCCGCCTCGGCCTTGACCTCTTCCACGCGCGCGTCCAGCTCGATCGCCTTCGCGTCGCGCTCCGCCAGGGCCTTCTCGAAGTTGCCTTTGAAACCCAGGTGCTTCGCATACAGCATCTGCGGGTTGATGTAGGACCAGAGCTCCTTCAATTGCGGCACGTCGCGGACCTTGCGGTCGAGATACGGCGCCGGCGGGATGGGAATATCGAGGCGAACCTTGGAACTTCTCCGCTCCGATTCCGGCCCCGTAGGGGCGACCGGCCAGTCGCCCCTACCCGGACCGACATCGATGGATTTGTATCCTTCCAACAGAACCTTCCGGGCTTCTTCATTACCCAGTTGGTTGGCGAGCGAGAGGCCCGTCATCGCGTCCTTGGCGTATAAGACCAGTTGGTCATAGGACGGCGCGATCTTGCTCCGCGTGAACTTGTCCGACAGCGCCGCCCCGCCGACCAACAGCGGGACCTGAATCCCCGCGGCCTTCAGGTCCCCCGCCGTCACCACCATCTGCTGGGCGGACTTCACCAACAGGCCGGAGAGGCCGATGATGTCCGGCTTGTGCCGCTGGTAGGCCTTGATCAACTCCTCGGGCGGGACCTTGATCCCCAAATTGATCACGTCGTAGCCGTTGTTCTTCAGGATGATCTCGACCAAATTTTTTCCGATGTCGTGGACGTCGCCCTTGACGGTGGCAAGCAGGATCTTCCCCTTCGCCGCCGACTCGGCCTTCTCCATGAATTGCTCGAGATGGGCCACCGCCGCCTTCATCGCCTCGGCGGATTGCAGCACCTCGGCCACGATCAACTCGTTGTTGTTGAACAACCGCCCCACCTCGGCCATGCCGGCCATGAGCGGGCCGTTGATGATGTCGAGAGGCTTCGCCTCTTTCCTTTTCAGCTCCAGGTCGGGAATCAGCCCGTCCTTGGTGCCTTGAATGATGTATTGGGCGAGACGCTCGTCCAG